>CAJCIO010000064.1 GCA_903970465.1 Gammaproteobacteria bacterium | reverse complement strand
CGCGCCGCCGGCATTCAGATCCAGCTTGCCGCGCTCGCTGAACACGCTGACTTGCAGAGCACTGCCGTCGAAATTCAGGCCATGGGGCTGACCGTCGGCGAGCCATTGGCGGCGCGGGTCGCGGTCGAGCAAAGCGGCCACGGCGAGGCCTACACCGGCCTCGGCGGCGAACAGCGCCTGGGTGTGCTGGTGCTGCCAGAGGGCCTGGCGGGTTTCGAGACGCACCCAACCGGCCAGACTGGCGAGCAGGACGCTGAGCAGGGCCAGGACCCAGAGCACGACCAATAACGCGATGCCGCGCTGGTGGTGGGCGTTGTGTGGCGAGGGTTGGAACTGCGTCAGCAGAGCGGGCCTCTTCGCGGGCAAGCCTTGCTCCCACAGGTGCACCGGAGCCGTGCACCTGTGGGAGCAAGGCTTGCCCGCGAAGGGGCCGGTGAGGATGTACACACCCATCACTGCCCACCCGCCTGTGCCGACAAGTCAAGCTTCAGCGCCACACTCTGCAAGGTCCACGGCACCGGGCCGCTGAGGGTGGCGTCGATGCGCACGGCTTGCGGCAGGCGTGCTGGCCAAGGCCACTGCTCCAGCCAACCGCTGGGCTGGCCTGTGGGCGTGCTGCCGCGGTAGCTCAGGTGCAGCGTCTTGACGTCGTGGAGCAAGACTTGCGGGTCGCCGAATGCACGGAGCGTCTGCCCATCGAGTTGTGCAAGGTTGAGTAGCAGACGATGGTTCTGCCAACTGAACTGGTGCTGATACAGACCGCCGCCCATATGACTCGGCAGCGGTGCATAAAACGTCATGCTCTGCACCGAGCCTTGGAATATCTGCGGTGCTTGCGCGTCCGGCGAACCGGCGGCCAATGGCAGCGCCTGGCTGATCGAACGACGCAAAAACGATTGGCTGGCACGCACTTCATCGAGCCGCGTGCTGTAGCGATCGGCCTTGGCTACGGCGCGATTGGCACCGATGATCGCGCCGCCGATCAGGGTCAGCATCACCCCGAGCAGGCTGATCACGATGAGGATTTCGAGCAGGGTGAAGCCTGCGCTGCGGCGCTTCATGGCGCGGCCCCACTGCTGGCCGCGCGGGCTTGCACGGTGCTGAAGCGCGTGTGGCGGCGCTCTTCGTCAAGGTTGAGATCAAGCCGATACAGGGCAATTTGCGGGGTGTTGCTGGGTTGCTGGCTGACGTCCAGCTGCCAATGCAAGGCGCCGTCCCAAGTACCTTCGCTGCGCCCGGCTTGCAGCGGGCCGTTGCTGAATTCGTCCATCAAGGAGCGGGCGGCCAGGCTCAAACGGTCGCTGCGCTGCACCTGCTGCAAGGACTTGGCGCTTTGTCCGAAGGCCGTCAACAGGACGGCGCAGCACAGGGCCAATACGGTGAGGGCCGCCAGCATTTCCAAAAGGGTGAAGCCGCGCTGTGTGGACAGGGTTGGATGTGTATGGCTGCTGCGGGCCTCTTCGCGGGCAAGCCTTGCTCCCACAGATGTACGCTCGAGCCCTGCTTGCACTTTTGCGGCAAGCCTTGCTCCCACAGATGTACGCTCGAGCCCTGCTTGCACTTTTGCGGCAAGCCTTGCTCCCACAGATGTACGCTCAAGCCCTGCTTGCACTTTTGCGGCAAGCCTTGCTCCCACAGATGTACGCTCGAGCACTGCTTGCACTTTTGCGGCAAGCAGTGCTCCCACAGATGTACGCTCAAGCCCTGCTCGCACTTTTGGGACAAGCCTTGCTCCCACAGATGTACGCTCGAGCCCTGCTTGCACTTTTGCGGCAAGCCTTGCTCCCACAGATGTGCGCTCGAGCACTGTGGGAGCAAGGCTTGCCCGCGAAGAGGCCAGCAAGGCATGCACACAGTCCGGATCAGCAAAGGCTCGCAAGGCAATCACGGCACGTCCCGCACAGCCACGCTGCCTGTCAACCAGCCGATATCGATACGCCAATGCTTGTCGCCCTGGCTCAGCAACACGTGCCCGCCACTGGCGCCGCCATCCGGATAGAACTCGAACGCCGCGCCCAGCTCCTGGGCAGTCTGCAACTGAATGTTCATATCCGCTGGCAACGACTGCGCGGCCTGCCCCGGCGCCGCGAAACGCCGTTGCGCCAGATCGAACCGCGTCTGCGTCGGCTGCCCGCTGACGATCGCCTGCACCCGCGCCGCACGCAGCGCTTGCACCACCTGGGCGATGGCCCGGCGCTCGGCGGCGGCATGCAGCCCCTTGCCCACCCCGAAGGAAAGAATGCCCACGGTCACGCCGATGAGCACGATCACCACGAGCATTTCGAACAAGGTAAAGCCGCGCTGACGCTGGCTGCCCTGTGGGCGCGAGCGAACAGTGCCACGCGGTGCCAAGACTTGCGCCTTCCGGGGCATAGCCCGGCCCCACAGAAAGCCCATGTGCGCTTACTGCCAGTTGCCGAGGTCGGCCTTGTAGCCGTCCCCGCCCGCCACGCCGTCCTGGCCAAAGAAGATCAAGTCATAGCTGCCATGCTCGCCCGGAAAGCGATAGCCAAAGGCATGACCAAACGGGTCCTTGAGGTCCGACGGCTTGGCATATGGCCCCATCCAGCCAGTGGCGTTGGCCGGTTTGGTCAGCAGTTGCTGCAGGTTGGCCGGCGGCGCTCCCACATCCAGCGCATAGCTCTCGACCTTCATGCTCAAACTGGCCAGCTGCGCCTTGCCAGCGCCGTACTTGCCCTTGTCGACGTTACCGCCCACCTGGCGCACGACGATGGTAGCGACGATGCCCAGCAGCACGATCACGGCGAGCATTTCAAGCAGTGTAAAGCCGCCTTGGCGACGGCTGGACTTCATGGTTTTCATCGAATCGATTCCTCAGATATTACTGGTAAGGCTCATGAGCGGCAGCATGATGGCGAGCATGATCACCGCCACCATTACCGCCATGACCACAGTCAGGGTCGGCACCAAAGCGGCGAGCATCCGGTCAATACCGCGCTTGGCTTCTACATCGAACACGTCCGCGACCTTGAGCAGCATCGCGTCGAGGTTGCCGGCCTGTTCGCCGACTTCAATCATCTGCACGGCCAGCTCAGGCAGCAGCGGTTGCTCGCCAAACGCACTGGCTAAGGTACCGCCGCCCTTGACCCACTCGCCGGCCTGCTCGACCTGCTGGACGATGGCGCGATTACCGCAGACCTGGCGCACGATCAGCAGCGCCTGCAACAGGGCCACCCCGTTGCTCAGCAAAGTGCCCAAGGTCCGGGCCAGCCGCGCCGCTTCGATGCGCTGCAACAGCGGGCCAATGACCCGGACCGACAACAGTCGACGATCGAAGCGCAACCGCCGCGCCGGATCACGACGCCGCCAGGCAATGCCCCAGACCAGCACGATCAGCCCGGCAAGAATCAACAAGCCGTCATCGCTGAGCACCTGCCCGACCCGCAAGATCACCTCGGTGATCAGTGGAATCGGCACCCCAAGGTCGCGAAAGATCGGCACGAACTGCGGCACCACATAGGCCAGCAGCAGGGCCAGCGAGCCGAGCACGCCCACCACCAGAAAGATCGGATAAATGAGCGCGTTGATGACTTCACCGCGCAGCGTCTCGCTACGTTCCAGATACTCGGAGAGTTGGCGCAGCGTGCTTTCCAGCGAGCCGCCGGCTTCACCGGCGCGCAGCATGCTGATGTACAGCGTCGAGAACTGCCCGCCCTCTTCTTCCAGCGCCTGGGACAGCGGCTTGCCCGCCTTGACCTGTTCGCGTATCCGCTCCAGCAGGGCACGGCGCTTGGGCTCGTTGCTCTGCTTGAGCAAAATGCCCAGAGATTTTTCCAGCGGCTGCCCTGCGCCCAACAGGGTCGCCAACTGCTGAGTGAAACTCACCAGCGCGGCGCCACTCAGGGCACTGCGGCGGCGGCCCAGGCCACTGGCGCCAGCGCTGGCCTGAATACTCAGGACCATCAGCCCGCGCTTTTGCAGGAGCCCCACGGCGGCCGGTTGATCGGCGGCGCTGATCGCCCCCCGCTGGCTGGCGCCTTCGCTATCGACGGCGTGGTAATTGAAGTCGGCCATATCAGTCGCCGCGCGTCACGCGCAGCACCTCTTCGAGCGACGTGATGCCGGCCACCGCCTGGCGCAGACCCTCTTCGTACAAGGTCCGCAAGCCGCCGCGGCGCGCAGCCTGCTCGAGGGTCGCGGCATCGGCCTGACGCATCAACAGACCGCGCAACTCTTCGCTCATCACCAGCAGTTCGGTGATGGCGCTGCGGCCGTGGTAACCACCGCCGACGGCCTCGGTATCGGGCCGATAAAGAATGATCGGGCGCTGCTCGGTAAAACGATCAAGGCCATGGGCAGCGACCAATTCCGGCGGTGCCTCGAACGCGATGCGTGTCTCGGGGTCAAGGCGTCGCACCAGGCGCTGAGCGAGGATGCCCTTGACCGTCGAGGCGATCAGATAGCTCTCCACACCCATATCCAGCAGCCGCGTGATACTCGCAGCGGCACTGTTGGTGTGCAGGGTCGAGAGCACCAGGTGGCCGGTGAGCGACGACTGGATGGCGATGCGGCAGGTCTCGAGATCACGCATCTCGCCGATCATGATCACGTCCGGGTCCTGGCGCACGATGGAGCGCAACGCCCCGGCGAAGTCCAGGCCGATGGAGGGTTTGACCTGAATCTGGTTGATGCCTTCGAGCTGGTATTCCACCGGGTCTTCGACGGTGATGATCTTGCGCTCGGCGGTGTTGAGCTGCGAAAGCGCGGTGTACAGCGTGGTGGTCTTGCCGGAGCCGGTGGGGCCGGTCACCAGCAAAATGCCGTGGGGGTTGCGCAACACCTCCAGAAAGCCTTCGAGGCGCTCGCCGTCCATGCCCAGGCTCTGGAAATCGAAGCTGACGGTCTGACGATCAAGCAAACGCATCACCACTGACTCGCCGAAGCTGGTCGGCACGGTCGATACCCGCAGGTCGAGGGCCTTGCCCTGAATGCGCAGCATGATGCGGCCATCCTGGGGCAGACGTCGCTCGGCGATATCGAGCCGAGCCATGATCTTCAAACGCGAGATGACTGCCGCAGCTGAGCTCGACGGCGGCGCCTCGGCCTCGTGCAGAACACCGTCGATGCGGTATCGCACCTTTAACTGACTCTCGAAGGGCTCGACATGAATGTCAGAGGCCCGCTGCTCCACCGCTCGCTGGAGAATCAGGTTGACCAAACGAATCACCGGCGCCTCGGAGGCGAGGTCCTTGAGGTGCTCGATGTCCTCCTTGGCGCCGCCCTCCTCGTCCAGCGTCTCGATCAGCGAGCCCATGGCCGAGCGACCTTGGCCGAAGTAACGCTCGATCAAGGCTTCCACTTCATTGGCCGCGCCCACCGAGAGGTACACCGGCACCTGACAGGCGTACGCAACCGCCTCGATGGCATAGCGATTGGCCGGGTTGGCCACCAATACATGCAGGCCATCGCGCTCCGGCCCCAAGGGGACCACGCGGTGATGACGCAAAAAACGCTCGCTCAAGGCCGGCAGGGCTTCGAGCATGGGCGGCGCATCAGCGGCCAGCAGCAAGGGGGCGGGCAGGCAGGCGGCCCAGGCCTCGGCCAGGGACATCTCCGAGACCAGCCCCAGGCGCGTCAGCAGGCCGAGCAGTTCATTGCTCGCCGAGTCCTGCTCCAGACGCCGCGCGCGCTCCAGATCCACCGACTTCAGCCCACCATGGGCGAGTAGCCACTGGCAGATCTGCGTGTCGGCAGGCAACGCTGCGTGCACGGCATCGATGGGGGACAAGGGCATGGACTGGGCTTCAGAGATTAAATAAAAAGGGCGCCTTTGCAGACGCCCCGATGAATCTTACCAGTTATTGGTTGGTGGTAGCTGAGGCACCGGTCGGACGGCCGCCCTTGATCGTTTTCTGAGTCTGCTTCTTTTCTGCCTTGGCATCGTGGGTCTGGGTCATGACCGTGGAATCTGCCGAACCGGAAGCACTGGTCGAGTTAGCGGAATCATCGGCCAATGCCATACCTGCAACAACCATCGACAACACTGCGGAACCTGCAATAAGTGCCAACTTCATATAAATAAACTCCAGTCAAAGTTATGGCGAGTGAATATCGCCAAAATACTGTCAATTCGCTATCACCGCAGCTATCCGGCTCTGAGAGCCAGCAAAAACGGGGGTCACGTCGATTTTACTAAACCAACAGACCTGTAGGTTTAGCTAAGGTTCACATCCTGACACAAAAAAATTACATTTTAAATTCTTATACATTTGGTGTTGACACAATTTGAAAAACATCGTCTTAATTTAAATGAAATCGAAGACACCTAGTGCAACTTGAAGGCAAGTAGCCAGCATCTTCGCGTTCAATTTCAAACAACTCCCCGGTTCATCGCACGGCGATAGCCATGCCCGCTGCTGCTCGTTTGTTCCTTGCCCAATTGAGACGGGAGGGGCCAAGACTTGCCGCCAGCAAGGCGTTGCGCTAGTTGCCTGCGACATAAGAGCGCGGGTCAAGATCGGCAGTTGGAGTAATTCATAGATGCGCAATCGAACACTTATTGGCGCCCAATCGGCACTGGCACTCTTGGGCTTGGCAATCGCGCAAGTGCATGCCGCCGACACCACGGCGCAGACGCAGCTTGAAGCCAAAGAGCAACGTGCCGACAAGGCCGCCGCCGCCACCGTGGCGAAGATGAGCATGGAACAAAAGCTGGCGTACATCGGCGGTACTGGCGGCTGGGACGTCAAACCGTTGAGCGCTTACGGCATACCGCAGATCCACGGTGCCGACGGCGGCGCTGGCGTGCGCTACACCAGTGAAGGCAATGCGCAGGGCGTGGTCTATCCGTCCGGCCCGAACCTCGCCGCCACCTGGAACCCGCGCCGTGCCATCGATTTCGGTCGCGCATTGGGCTACGACACCGCCTCTGGCGGCTATCAGTTCATCACCGGCCCCGGCATGAACCTGTACCGCACCCCGTACGGCGGTCGCGCATTCGAATACCTGTCCGGTGAAGATCCGTTCATCGGTGCCAGCATGGGCACTGCCGCGATCAACGGTATCCAGTCCCGCCGCGTGTGGGCCGAAGCCAAGCACTTCGCTGCCAACGATCAGGAAACCAACCGTTTCATCCTCAACGAAACCATCCCCGAGCGCGTACTGCGCGAGATGACCCTGCCGAGCTTCGAGTCCGCCTCCAAGAACGGTCTGGTGGCGATGATGATGTGTTCGTTCCAGAAGGTGAACGGCGAATACGCCTGTGAAAACTCGCACCTGATCGCCCAGATCCTGAAGAAGGAATGGGGCTACAAAGGCTTCATCCAGAGTGACTACAACGCGGTAGTCGATGGCCTTCCCGCTGCCCAGGCCGGCACCGACCTGGACATGATGGGCTATCAGTTCAACAGCACCATCCTCAAGCCGTACCTGGACAGCGGCGAGCTGAAAGCCGCGACCATCGACGACAAGGTGCGCCGCATCCTGCGCGCGATCTACCTGTACCAGTTCGACAAGTTCGCGCCGCTGACCACCCACAACATGAACAGCGCCACCAGCAACAAGGTCGCCCTGAACGTGGCCCGCGAAGGCATCGTGCTGCTCAAGAACCAGGACAACGTGCTGCCGCTGGACAAGTCCAAGGTCAAGACCATTGCCGTGGTCGGCAACCTGGCCAAGTACGCACCGCCTACCGGTTTCGGTAGCGCCAACGTCCTGGCCTCGCACTACGTCAGCGAGCTGAGCGGCCTGACCCAGATCGCTCCGAATGCCAAGGTCGAGTTCATCGACGGCCTGTCGCTGGATCCGGCCGCCTCGGTGTGGAGCTCCAAAGACAGCAAAGGCAACACCGTCGCTGGCCTGAAGACCGAGTTCTTCACCAACGCCAACTGGTCCGGCGACGCCGCCGCGACCCAGATCAGCAACCATGTCGATCTGGACTGGTCCACCGACACGCTGCCGGTCAACGGTGACACCGCCAATACCTCGATCCGCTACACCGGTACGGTGACCCCGAACACCAGCGGCGACCAGGTATTCAAGGTACGTGCCGACGGCGCCGTGCGCCTGTGGGTCAATGGCCAGGAAATCATCAACAACGGTGACGGCGAGCATCTGCCGACCAACAGCATCCCGCCGACCATTCCGTCGTCCGGCAAAGTGCGTTTGGAAGCTGGCAAGACCTACGACATCAAGCTTGAGTACTCGCGCCGCGACGGCTACATCTCGACCATGGGTGGCCTGGTCGGCGTGCAGATGTCCTGGGCTTCGCTGGCAGCGCCGCAAGACCTGTCCAAGTACGACGCAGTGGTTGTCGCGGTCGGCAACAACAACGAATACGAAGGTGAAGGTTTCGACCACGGTTTCGACCTGCCGGAATACCAGAGCGAGCTGATTCAGAGCATCGCCAAGGTCAACAAGAACACCGTGGTGACTGTCCACGGCGGTACTGGCCTGAAGATGGCGGACTGGATCGATCAGGTTCCGGCCGCACTGCACGCCTTCTACCCTGGCCAGAACGGCGGTCAGGCGCTGGCCGAGATCCTCTTCGGCAAGGTCAACCCGTCGGCCAAGCTGCCGATCAGTATCGAACGCAACATCGAAGACAACCCGCTGTACGCCGACTTCCCGAACTACGACAACAACCTGTCGCTCAAGGAAACCAGCTACAAGGACGACCTGTTCCTGGGCTACCGCGGCTACGAGAAGAAAGGCACCAAGCCGCTCTTCCCGTTCGGCTATGGCTTGTCGTACACCACCTTCGGCTACAACAACATCAGCGTGACCCCAGGCGTGGCCGTGGGCAATACGCCGATCAAGGTGTCGTTCGACCTGACCAATACCGGCAAGGTCGCCGGCTCCGAAGTCGCCGAGCTGTATGTCGGCCAGGCGCACCCGAAAGTTGCACGCGCGCTCAAAGAGCTCAAGGGCTACAAGAAGGTCTACCTGCAACCGGGTGAGACTCGCCACGTGACCATCGAGCTCAATGATCGCTCGCTGGCCTACTTCGATGTCGACAGCAAGCAGTGGGTCATCGACGCTGACACCTTCAACATCTCGTTGGGTGCGTCGTCGCAGGACATTCGTCTGCAGGGCAAAGTGGTCAACCAGTTCCGTCAGGAACTGTCGACCACCACCAGCAACCCGCTGCCACGCTCGGCGCTGAACTCCACCAAGGTCACTGTGACGGCGGTGAAGACTGGCGGCGTGGATGATCAGGAAACCAGCGACGATACCGGTACCAGCGACGATAACTACGGTTCGACTGACTACTAAGGTGTGAAGGCTCCTGCGGTGTACGCCGCAGGAGTCGTTGTTGACTTTGCCGGCCCCTTCGCGGGCAAGCCTTGCTCCCAGAGATTTGCACCTGTGGGAGCGGGCTCTGCCCGCGAAGGGGCCATCAATCCCACCACCGCCCCATCAAGGTCGCCGGCGAATCGCCTGATCGACCTGCTCTAGATAAACCTCGAAACTACGCTCCAGATCGACCTGCTCGGGAAACCGCAGCCATTGCAGCTGCAGCCCGTCCATCATCGCCAGAATCTGCTGGGTGATGGCCTCCAGATCGACATCCTCACGCACCTCCCCTCGCTGTACCAAATCTCGCAAATGCCCACCCAAGCGGCCATAGATATCCTGATAGCGCGCCTGATACCACTCCCAGGCGGGGTGCCCCTCCACCAGGCTCTCGGCATTGAGAATACTGAACGCCCGCACCACACCCGGCGCCCCGGCGTTGGAGCGATTGATTGCCCGCAAGCTGCCGAACAACCCATCCAGGCTGCCATCGCCGCGCACTTCGTCGGCAATGCGGCGGTTGACCTCGTCGCGCCGATCGAGCACGCCCATCAGCAGCGCGATCTTGTTGGGAAAATGGTGCAACACCCCGGCTACGCTGATACCGACGCGTTCGGCGATGCGAGCGATGGAGGCGCCGCTGTAGCCCTCCAGCGAAAACAGTTGCAGGGCAGCATCGAGCAGTTCTTCGCGGCGCTTTTCGCCCTTGGGGGCGCGGCGCTGGCGGGGGCTGGTGGAGGGCGCATCCTGCGCGGGGTCAGGCGGGGTAGTCATCATGGCATCCATTCGGGTAAGACCCTTACCGTAAACAGATTGCCCGCGAGGTGCAAATACGTGGCGGCCATCGCCCCTTGACCGCCCCGCCTGCGGCGACTAGGTTGACCCTCAACAGGCCGCCGACAGAGCGCGTCCTACAATAAAAATGCAGCGCCACCAAAAGAGGCCCCCATGCCTGCCAGCCCGACGCCCCCCAGCGCGCTGACCTACCTCAGCGGCTTTGCCAACCAGTTCAGCAGCGAGGCGTTGCCCGGTGCGCTGCCTGTGGGGCGCAACTCCCCACAACGCCCGCCCTACGGCCTGTACGCCGAGCAATTCTCCGGCAGCGCCTTTACCGTGCCGCGCAGTGAAGCCCGTCGCACCTGGCTGTACCGCCTGCAACCCTCGGCCAACCACCCGCGCTTCGAACGCCTGGAACACCAGTTGCCGGGCCGCCAGCCGGGCGTGATCACCCCCAATCGCTTGCGCTGGGACCCGCTGCAGATTCCCGCCCAGCCCTGCGACTTCATCGACGGCCTGCTGCCGCTCGCCGCGACCCATGCTGGCGATCAGGCCGAAGGCGTCAGCGTCTATCTCTATGCGGCTAATCGCTCGATGCAGCGGGCCTTCTTCAGCGCCGACGGCGAATGGCTGGTGGTGCCGCAACAAGGACGGCTGCGTGTGATCACCGAACTGGGGGTGCTGGAGGTCGAGCCACACGAGATCCTCGTGCTGCCGCGCGGCCTGAAGTTCAAGGTCGAGCTGCCGGATGGCACGGCCCGCGGTTACCTCTGCGAGAACCACGCCCGGCCGTTGCGGCTGCCGGACCTGGGGCCCATCGGCAGCAACGGATTGGCCAACCCACGGGATTTTCTCAGCCCCGTGGCGTGTTTCGAGGACCTGCGCCAACCCTGCCAACTGGTGCAGAAGTTCCTGGGCGAGCTGTGGTCCACCGAGCTGCCGCACTCGCCCTTCGACGTGGTCGCCTGGCACGGCAACAACGTGCCTTGTAAATACGATCTGCGGCACTTCAATACCTTGGGCACGGTGAGCTTCGATCACCCCGACCCGTCGATCTTTACCGTGCTGACCTCGCCCAGCCCGGACCCTGGCGTGGCCACCGTCGATTTCGTGATCTTCCCACCGCGCTGGATGGTCGCCGAGAACACCTTTCGTCCGCCCTGGTTCCACCGCAATGTGATGAACGAGTTCATGGGCCTGATCAGCGGTGCCTACGATGCCAAGGCCAGCGGCTTCAGCCCCGGCGGCGCCTCACTGCATAGCTGCATGAGCGCCCACGGCCCGGACGACAGCACCGTGCAACTGGCCACCGAAGCAGCGCTGCGCCCGCACAAGATCGAGCAGACCATGGCCTTCATGTTCGAGACCCGCCAGGTGCTGCGACCGAGCTGCGCGGCCCTGGAGCTGGCGCAATTGCAGACCGATTACGACAGCTGCTGGGCCGGCATGGCCACGCGCTTCACTGGGGATCACCCATGAGCCAGACCGACCCACTGCGCAGCTGGATCGCCTCGGCCAACGGCCATGGCGATTTCCCCCTGAACAATCTGCCGCTGGGCATTTTCAGCCGCGATGGCGACACCCCACGCGGTGCCGTCGCCATTGGCGACCTGTTGCTTGACCTGCGGGCTGTGGTGGCGACCGGCGTACTTGGCGATCTCGCCTTGCAGGCGGCGACTGCCGCCAGCGGATCCAGCCTCAATGCTTTCTTTGCTTTAGGCGCCCCCGCCCGCCAGGCGCTGCGCGCGGCGTTGCTGGGCCTGCTGGGCGAACACAGCTCCGCGCAAGCACTGCTGGCCGGCGCACTGCACCTCCAGTCCGATTGCCAGATGCACCTGCCCGCACAGGTCGGCGACTACACCGATTTTTTCGTCGGCATCCATCACGCTACAAACGTCGGCCAACTGTTTCGCCCAGACAACCCGTTGCTGCCCAATTACAAGTACGTGCCCATCGGCTATCACGGCCGCGCTTCGACGCTGAACATCAGCGGCACAGCGGTGCAGCGTCCCAATGGCCAGACCTTGCCTGCGGGCGCCAATGAACCGGTATTCGGCCCTTGCCAACGGCTCGATTACGAACTGGAAATGGGCGTATGGATCGGCACCGGCAACGCCCAGGGCACGGCGATCCCCGTCGCTGAGGCTGCCGAGCATATCGCCGGGTTTTGCCTGTTGAACGACTGGTCGGCGCGGGATATTCAGGCCTGGGAATACCAGCCGCTGGGGCCATTTCTGTCGAAGAGCTTCGCCACTACGCTGTCACCTTGGGTGGTCACTCCTGAAGCCTTGGCGCCGTTTCGTGGCGCACAACC
>CAJCIO010000063.1 GCA_903970465.1 Gammaproteobacteria bacterium | reverse complement strand
GATTGAGGGCCAGTGTATGGGTTTTGTCGCAAAGGAATGCACCAAAATGCTACTCACCCAAGCTTTCGTTCTCCGCGCTCTTTCGCTCGCGTCTAAAGGAGAACCAATTCCTATGAGTGAAGCAAACTTTCGCTTTCTGCCCGCGCTTATCTGGTCCGGCCATCTAACGGACGTCAGCAAGGAAGATCACGAGCCGGTTCTGCGTGCGACTTTGACGCCGGAGGGTCGCGAGTACCTTCACAGGCTTCAGGGGTGAATGACATGAAGACAGCCCGCGATCTGCATAAGCGCATTCTGCTGCTGGTTGCGGCAGAAGACTGGTGCGGGTTTCACTCTTCAGACGAGGGTCTCCTAGACTCGATGCTGGTTACGGGGCACTTGGCGTTTGCGACCGGCGACGGCGGTGATAGCCGAATTCGCCTTCGCATCACGCCACATGGTTGGCGCTACCTGAGCCATCTTTCAGATAAACAATGACCTGTGTGAGAGCTTCCCTAACCAGGACGGCGGGAGGTCGGCAGGGATGCGGGGGTGGGCCTTGTCTGTCCAGTAATCGCATTGAACGGGTACATCAAAAAACACTGCAAACCGCTGTTTCCATTCCCCTCTGCTTAATTTTTGACATTTTGGTCTGCGTATTTTTTACCATTTTCGGGCTATTTGAGGCATTTTTCCAAGATCGGAGGGAAGATTGACCACTTCGTCATCGACTCTTGCCACTTTTTGCCATGGCTACTGTTCGAGTGAAAAAACCGGCGGAAGGGACCGTTCGCTACACCGCTCGGATCCGCATCAAGCGTGATGGGGCGCAAGTCTACCAAGAGACCCAGTCGTTCGTACGAAAACAGGCCGCACAAGTCTGGATTAGACGACGTGAGGCAGAGCTCTAGGAGCCTGACGCGATCGGAACGACAAACAGGGTCGGTATTCCGCTAGCCGAGATTATTGATCGCTACTCGCAAGAGCTCGAAAAGGCCCGCCCATTAGGGAAGACCAAGCGCCCTGAAAGCGATCTTGCTGACCACTCTGGCTCAGGTGGTGGATTCGCAGATCAATAGTCAGCGTCTGGTCGAGTACGTGCTTTGGCGGATGAGCAAGGCTCGCCAGGATGAAATCATGCGTACCTGCTGGGCGGATCTGGATGAGGAGGAGCACCGGATATTCGTCCGGGACATGAAGAGTCCAAGGCAAAAAATTGGCAATAATGTGTCGTGCCACATTCCATATCCCGCGTGGGAAATCTTGCAAAGCAGGCCGAAGAAGTGCGCGGAAATATTCTTGTACAACCCGGATTCCATTTCTGTCTTCTGGACACGCGCATGCAAATTCCTAGGCGCTTTCATACGTGGATCAATCTGACCGGCGCTCACGGTAAAGCCTCCTAAGCCGCAGCCGATCGGTGTAGAAGTGTTCAGCGATCTGCTCAACGCTCAGGCTCCAGAACTGCCAGCTCGCCAGGCAATGGATGCGCTTTTTGACGTTTGGCGGGAATATCCGAGACTTCATCTTTATCCATTGAGCAGGGGATAAAACACGCCTTGCGCTGGTGAAGGGCCCGGCCGAGCGTCTGCCGACGTGACGCTGCGTCAAACACCCGAGCACTGCCTCATTTCATCAAGGCAAAGGGACCTTGATTGAAGCGTTCGCGTAGAAAATCCAGGCAGCAGCGGACTTTTTCGGATTCGAATGCCCTCGAGGTCGTTGCCGCGATAATGTCCGCACGTTGCCGGTATTGCGGCAGTATCCTCACAAGTCTGCCTTCGGCGATGCTCGGCCCCACATCCCAGCTGGCGGCCATCATGATGCCGAAACCCTCCAGTGCCCAACCTAGCACGATGTCGCTGTTGTTGGAGGCGAGCGGCCCGGTGACCTTGACGGTTTCCATGGCATGCCGGCCCTCCAGATGCCAGGTGCCCAGATGCTGACTGCGCTCGCGGAATACCAGACAGGAATGCTGGGTAAGCTCGGAGGGGGTGCGGGGCATGCCATGCCGGGCGATGTAGTCGGCAGAGGCACAGAGCACCCGGCTGTTGCTGACGATGCGGTGGGCAATCAAGTGTTGCTCGCGGATATCGTCCATACGGATATCCATGTCAAACCCCTCGCCGATGAGGTCGGCACGGCGGTCGAGCAATTCGACCCAGATGTCGAGGTTCGGATGGCGGCGACGCAACTCTGCCAGCGCCGGGCCCATGTGCAGCCTGCCAAAACGTTGGCTGGTACTGATGCGCAGGGTACCGTTCAGGGCTCCCTTGGGGTCGGGCCGCTCCATCAGCGAATCGATTTCGGCAAGGATGTTGCGGGTACGCGCGACCACGGTTTCGCCGTAGCTGGTGATCTTGACCTGGCGAGTGGTGCGATTGAAGAGCTTCACCCCCATTCGCGCTTCAAGCGCGGCGATGCGCTTGCTGACCAACGCGGCGGAAATGCCCAATTCAGCCGCCGCGACGCTAAAGCTCGCATGGCGCGCAACGGCTTTTAGCAGTATCAGGTCGCGCAAAATCGGGTCGGTGCGGCTGGTGGGAAAAAAGTGATGATCCATGGGCGTCTGCTCGGGGGCGCGTAGCGGTATTTACACCCTAACTCGAACGCTCTGGAAACTGAAACACACTGTGTACCAAGGGCGGAAGTTGCCGCCCCTGGTTTGATCACCTCAGTTGTGCTCCTTCAAGGACTCGAAACGGTTACTGTCGTAGTTCTCTTTCGACATCGCCTGCGCACCGTCTTTACCCAGCGAGTCCAGCGGCACTCTGTAGGTTTCCGGCGCGAAGTAGGCGGCCACGGCGGCGACGCAGGTGACCGCCAGAGTCAGGGTGCCAATCACCATCGGTACGTTGTCGGTACCTGGCGGGGCGGCCAGGGTGAACAGCGCTGGAAGCATCGCGGTGAGGAAGGTGCCGAAGTTCTGGGCGATAGCCATGGCCGATACGCGATATCGGGTCTTGAACAGCTCGGGGTAGAAGCTGGGGAAAATCGCGTTATAGCCCTGGTAGACCACACCCCACATCAGCAGCGACATGCCGAAGGCCAATGGCAGGTTGTGGATGCTGATCGCATAGAGATAGCCATACGACAACAGTCCGGAGCCCAACGCACCCCCGATGATGAGCGGGCGGCGGCCGATTCTGTCTGACAGGTTGCCGACCAGGGGAATGGTCAGCACGGCGACGATATTGCCTATCACCGGTATCCACAGGTACACGCTTTTGTCGAAGCCGATGCCATAGGCTGGCTGGACTGCGTAGACGGCGCCGAACACCGTGGTAACCACCGGAATCACGTTCATGAAGGCCACCAGTACCACCAGTACCATGCGCCTCCAGCTGTATTTGAAGGCTTCGGCGATGGGTGATCGAGCCGTTTGATTGCCCGCCTCGGCGTTGGCGAAAGCGGGCGTTTCATGGACGCCGCGGCGAATGAAATAGCCGGCGATCAGGACTACGGCACTGAGCAGAAACGGAATGCGCCAACCCCAACTGTTGAAGTCTTCCGGCGCCATGAAATAGGCCAATGGCAAGAATACCGCAGCCGCCAGTACCTGGCCGAACTGCACCCCCTGCAGGGTGAAGCTCGCATAGTAGCCTCGCCGTCCAAAGGGCGCATGCTCAAGGATCATGGAACTGGCGCCGGAGATTTCACCGGCCACCGCGAATCCCTGAACCAGGCGCAATACCACCAGCAGAATAGGGGCGAGTATACCGACCTGATGATAGGTAGGCAGCAGCCCCACACCCATGGTAGCGATGCCCATCATGAACATGCACAGCAGCAGCAGATTCTTGCGGCCACGCGTATCACCCCAGTGGCCAAGGAAGAACGCCCCTACCGGACGCGCCAGGTAACCCACGCCATAGGTTGCCAGCGAAGCCACGATGGCAATCTTGGGGTCGGTGGAAGGGAAGAACAATTGCGGGAAGATCAACGCCGCCGCCTGGGCATAAATGAAAAAGTCGTAGTATTCCAACGCCGAGCCAATCCAACCGCTGGCAGTGGCCTTGCGTGACTGGGCCGTACTGCGAGTCTCAGGTATCGATGGGCTGCCCATAAGGCACCTCCGTTATTATTTTTATCAAGGAGTTCTGGTTTCAAGCCTTTGATGCGAGAGCGTACTGCAAGGCATCACGTGCCTCAGTGGCGTCCTGGTTCGACTACCTGGCCGGTCGCCGCTGCGCGAACGATGGCCTCGGTCACCAGTAGGTTAGTCAGCCCGTCATGCACGCTGACCAGCGGCTCGGCTTCGCCACGAATCACCGCGCCGAAATGCTCCATCTGATGTAACAGCGGGTCTTCGCGAACCATGTCGACGACTCCGCACTCGAAAGGTTTCCACCACGAGCGATCCTGATCGCGGGGGTAGGTCTTGAGGCGCATGGTCGGCACGCTGAGGCTGCCGTGAGTGCCAGCGATCACGTAGCAGTCCTCATCCTCGTAAGTGCTGTAGGCCTTGTTCTCCTGTGAGGTCTGCTCCCAACTGCGCGCCGACGCAGCGGTGTCGGATAGCAGGAAGGTACCTAGCGCGCCGCTGGCAAAACGCAGATTGATGGCGACGGTATCCTCGACCGGAAACTGGCGCACCGCCTGTGAAGCGAATGCCTGAACCGCAGTGATTTCCCCACAGAGCATGCGCAGGTTATGAACCTCATGGATCATGTTCAGCAGAATCGGCCCTGCGCCCACCTCACGCCGCCATGGCGCCTCGGCGAAATATTCGTCCGGTTTGAAGAACAATGCGCTACCCATTACCGAGACCACTTGCCCAAGGGTTCCTGCGGCGATCACCTCTCGAGCCTTGGCCATGATCGGGCTGTGGGCGCGATGATGTCCGATCAGGATGCGCGCGTTGACCGCCTGGGCGCGCTCTGCCAGCAGGCGACCCTCGTCGACGGTGGGAGCCAGCGGCTTTTCCAGCAGCATCGGCAGCTCTGCATCCATGCACAGATTCGCATGTGCGACATGGAGCTGGTTCGGGGTCGCCAGAACGACGCCGTCGGGTGGACCCTCGGCCAGCAGTTGCTCCAGCGATGCATAAAATGGCACACCCGCCTGGGCTGCCAATGTCCGAGCAGCGGGTGAAGGGTCAACGATGGCGGCCAGTTCACAGGTTGAACTCTGCTGCAACACGGCAATGTGCGCCTGGCCGATATACCCGGCGCCAGCAACGGCGATGCGTGTCTTGTTCATGGCGGATGGTACTCGTTGAAAAGTACCCGAGGAGGATGTCGTCATAGTCTTGCTCGTTATTGTAGTTATTGGAGAGTGGCGGACCGTAGGCCAGGGTAGGCCTACGAAGTGCGCTGACGGTACGGCTCGGAGAATTTCACTGTCAATCCTCAGCGCAAGCGGCAGTCGCCGGACCGTACCGGGGCATGCCATGGTTGTGTTTGATTACCCATTACGATTCAGTGGGTTAACGGATTGATGACGTAGCGTAAACACAGAATTCAAAGCCCAGCTGCGCTTCGCGGTTCGCCTTGGTAGCGGGAATGCGCCATCAGCGGAGCAGGTGTTAAGCGTTTTTAGTTGAACAGCGTCACCAGTACGCGTGTCCTGGCATGCGGGATCGGCGCCATGCCCCCCGGTGTGCGCACGAACGATGGATCATGCAATTGCGCGCGGGGCCCTGGCCAGCCACAGGTTGACGGTCGGTTGCCTCAAGGCCCGTTGCTCGGCGGAACGGGTCACGCTACGCGTGGTGGAGAGCACGTCGCACAGGATCGGCATTCTGTATCAGGCAACGCATCGCTTCGGACCATTATTAGTATTTCAAATACGGCTATAGGCTTCATTGTATGGCTGGATTGTGATGGCGTGTTTATGGTGAGGCGTCAGCATCACGCGGCGCACCGCATTTGAAAACAGGCATCCATGGCGTCGGCGCCCTTGGCAGCCCCTTTGGCGCAGGCCTGAGTGCGGCCGGCCATGAGACATGGCTGCTCAACCGACCTGGCATTCATATCGATACCGTCAAGTGTCAGGGCCTGGAGGTGGTAGAGAACGCACCCGCAGTCCTGAATGGCTAGCTGCACCCTTTCACTCGCCCCGGTGCTCGCCAGGGCGGGTGCTTTTTTTCAGCTGTTGCGCAGCACCCCGGCGTGGGTCAAGGAGCTGATTGCGTGATCGTCATACCCCAACGATTTGAGCACTGCCTCGTTGTCTTCCCCCAGGCCCGGCGCCAGCTTGGGCACGGCAGGCGTATGTCCGGAAAAACGAAACGGCAGGTTGGGCAGGCGGATGGTCCCCAGCTGCGGATGCTGCTGCTCAATGATCATGCCCCGCGCGGCTACCTGCGGATCGTTGATCACTTCGTCGATGCTCTGGATGGGCGCGCAAGGTACGCCGGCAGCGTTCAGTTGCTCGATGCAATGGGCCACCGATGCCTGCGCTTGCGTCCAGCGGGTCACGTACTCCAAGGCCTGCGGGCGATTGGCATTGCGCGTTGTGGAGGTATGGAAACGCTGATCCGCGGCCAGGGCGTCACCTCCGATCAGCTGTGCGAGTTTTTTCCAGATCGCGTCGACCTGCGCGGTGATCACCAGATACCCGTCAGCGGCAGCGAATACGCCGTACACCGTCGCACTCGGCAAGTCGTGGCCGACCGGCTGCGGGATTTCGGTGCCACCACTGAAGGTGTAGGCCTGAATCGCGAAGTCGTGCATCGACACCATGCAGTCGTACAGAGCCAGGTCGATGTGCTGCCCCGCGCCGTCCTGCTGACGGCCAACGATCGCCGCGCAGATGGCAGCCACGCCGTGGATACCGGTGTACATGTCGGCGATCGGCATACGCAGCAGGGGCGGCGCCTCGCCGGGATTGCCCATCTGCGCCATGGCGCCGGATTTTGCCTCGGCAATCAAGCCGAAACCCGGCTGGCCTGCTTCAGGGCCGGTATGCCCGTAGGCCGAGACCGAGCAGTAGATCAGGCGCGAATTGATCGCCGCCAGGGCCTCATAGCCCAAGCCGAGTTTTTCCAGGGCGCCGGGGCGGTAATTTTCGACGAACACATCGGCGCTGCGCACCAGATCTTCGATCACCTTGAGCCCCTCGGGCTTGCGCACGTCCACGCAAATGCCGCGCTTGCCCATGTTCTGCTGCAGAAAATACCCGCTGACGTCGCCCACCATGTAGGCGTGGACCCGGCCCGGGTCACCACCGTCGGGTCGTTCGACCTTGATCACATCAGCGCCCAGCGCCGCCAGGCAGCGGGACATATAAGGGCCGGCCAGGAAGTGGCTGTAATCAACCACGCGGATGCCTTGCAGAGGAAGTCGATCAGTGCTCATAACGCGTATTCACTCTTTTTTATTAAAAAAATGCAGCCGCTTGAACGCTATGCGCCTGGGCGATGTTCGTCCATGCAGCAGCGACAATCCGCGTATTGCGTGAGGCAATGAACCCATGATCAATACCGAGCCACCCCAGATCGAGCTCAAGTTGCTCAAGCTCTTCGACCTGCTTTACACCACCCGCAGCGTGAGCCGCTGCGCCGAGCAACTGGGGCAGAGCCAACCAACCATCAGCATCTGGTTGGGCCGCCTGCGCGAGATACTCAGCGATCCGTTGTTCGTGCGCACTCATACCGGCATGCAGCCTACGCCGCGTGCCGACGAGTTGATCGGAATTTGCCGCGATGCGCTGGCCCTGGTGCGCCAGCTTTCGACGGCAGAGGCCGCGTTCGACCCGGCCACCGCGACCCGCACCTTTCGCATCTGCATGACCGACGCCAGCCACGCTACGCTATTGCCGGAGCTGTTCGGGCGGATTGCCAAGGCAGCGCCCCATGTCAACCTCGAGGCGATTCGTATCGACGTGCATTCGGCCGAGAAGCTACAGGCCGGCGAGGCCGACCTGGCCCTGGGTTATCTGCCCGATCTGGAGTCGGGGTTCTACCAACAGACGCTTTATCGGCAAAGTTGGGTGTGTGTGGTGCGCGAAGGACATCCATGCCTGTCCAGCGGCTTGAGCGCCGGACAATATGGCGCCGAGCAGCACATCGGGATTTCCTCCGGCGTCGGCCACCAGAGCTTGGAGGCGGCGCTGGTGGAGTTGGGGGTCGAGCGAGAGGTGCGGGTTCGCTTGCCAGGCTTTTTAGGCCTGCCCTCGATAATCCTCAGCTCCGATCTGATCGCCACAGTGCCGCGCCTGATTGGTCAGACCCTGGTGCGTGCTTCAGGTCTGAAGATGATCGACTGCCCGATCCCGCTGCCGGGCTTCGCGGTCAAGCAGCATTGGCACGCACGCTACCATCACGACGCCGGCAATCGCTGGTTGCGCAGTGTCTGCGCCCAGCTGTTCCAGCACGCGGCCGGTATTATTGAGTAGGCCTATATCAATATAAAAGTGGTTGCATAGACAGTGGCGAGGGGCAACTTCTAAGGTGTGATGCATCACAACAAGAAGAGCCATCCCTCTCATGTCGCCGACCTATCAGTTCATCCGGTATGAAGTCCAGGGAGCGATTTTGACCCTGACCCTGGATCGTCCCGACGTGCTCAACTCGCTACACCCGTCAGCCCACTACGAGCTCGCGGATGCCTTTGATCGCTATGCGCTGGACGATGACCTGCGCGTAGCCATCGTCACCGGCAGTGGCACGCGGGCCTTTTGCGTCGGCACCGACCTCAAGGCGCTGGCGGCCACCGGTGACCATGACAAACCCAGCAGCGGTTTTGCCGGCATCACCCATCGCTTCGACCTGTGGAAGCCACTGATCGCGGCAGTGAACGGCCTGTGCCTGGGGGGCGGAATGGAGATCCTCGCCGCTTGCGACATTGCCGTCGCGTCGTCCACCGCGCGTTTCGGGCTGCCGGAGCCGCGGGTCGGGCTGGCGGCACTGGGTGGCGGATTGCTGCAGCGCCTGCCGCGCCAGATCGGCATGAAGCATGCGATGGAACTGGTGTTGACCGCGCGCCCGATCACCGCTGAGCGCGCGCTGGAGATGGGCTTGATCAACCAGATCGTTGAACCGGCCCAATTGCTCGCGGCCGCCCGGCAACTCGCCCAGGAAATCCTCGAGAGCGCTCCGCTGGCGATACAGGCGTCCAAGCAAGTGATGCTGCAAAGCCTGCGCGAAGCGGACCTCAACGGCACGATGCATGAAAATTATCCGATGGCCGCGCGAATGCTCGGAAGTGCCGACGCCATCGAAGGCCCTCGTGCATTCGCCGCCAAGCGTCGCCCGCAATGGATCGGCCGCTAGGGCTTTCAATCGCGCAGGGCCGCAGATGCCAGCACTCCGGTGCGCAAGAGTGCTACCGCCAGCCCACTGCGTGTTTGTACATCCGCCAATAATCAAAACAAGGACAAGCAGATGAATACACATGGCCCGCAGTCCGGCAGCCCCATGGCTACCCGCGCTGCGCTGAGCAGTATCGCTGGTTCGGCACTGGAATGGCTGGATTTTGCCGCCTACGGCGCGATTGCCGCGACGGTGCTGCCCAAGCTGTTCTTTCCCGCCACCGATCCCACCACCGCGACCTTGGCGGCGTTCGCGACCTTTTCCGTCGGCTTCATGGCCCGGCCCCTGGGCGGCATGGTCTGCGGCTATTACGGCGACAAGCTCGGCCGGCGCAAATTGCTGGTCTTCACCTTCTTGCTCATGGGGCTGTGCTCGTTTCTGATCGGCATCCTGCCCACCTACGCCACGGCAGGGGTGTGGGCGCCGATCGCGTTGGTAGTGCTCAGGTTCATGCAAGGTTTTGCACTGGGCGGCGAAGTCACTGGCAGTCAGCTGCTGACCATGGAGCATGCGCCCGCCGATCGTCGCGGCTTTTACAGCTCCTTCATCGCCATGGGCTCACCGCTGGCCCAGGTGTTGGCCAACGCCATGCTGTTCGGCATCATTGCGCTGATCGGCAACGAGCAATTCATTGCCTTCGGTTGGCGTTTGCCGTTTCTGCTCAGCGTGCTGCTGGTAGCGCTGGGGCTGTATATCCGTTCCAGAGTTTCGGAAACCCCGGCATTCATCCAGCGTCAGCAACAGCCGCGCACCTTCTCGCAGCCCCGTTTCGCTGCCCATGTGCCCACCATGCTGCGCTTGGCCCTGGTCTGGGCCGCTCCCTCGGTGGGGTATTTCATCGCCGCAGTCTACAGCCTCAGCTACGCCGTCAATCAACTGGGCCTGAGCAAAGAGACCGCCTTCGCCATCCTCATCGTCGCGCATCTGTTTTCGATGCTGGCGATGGCCGTGGGCGGTCTGATGGCGGACCGCAAGGGGCGCCGGCGCAGCATGCTTAGCGCATCGATACTGATGCTGGTGGCCATGGCTGGCTTCTTCCCGTTGATGAGCAGCGGCCAGCCGCTGTGGGTCGGGGTTGCCGTGGTGGGCTTGCTGTGCACGGTGCAACTGCATGCCGGCATCCAGCCGGTGTACTTCGCTGAAGCATTCCCGGCCCATGTGCGCTACCGCGGCTCGGCGGTGGGCTACAACATCGCCAACCTGATCGGCAGTAGCGCGCCGTTGCTGGCCACCTGGCTGAGCGCCAGGTTCGCCGGGGCCTATTGGCCGATGCTGAGTATCGGAATGGTGCTGTGTATGGTTTCGCTTGCAGCGATTTACCTCGGACACGAGCGCTACGAACCCGCTACGGCCACCCCGGCGGTGGTGCTTCAGGGTGGTCAGACACCTGTTGGTTATTAACCGAGTCGAGGGACGCAGATGTTCAACCTAGATGGCAGTACGCGGGTGCTGGTGATTGCCGCCGATCCAATCGCGCAGGTCAAGGCGCCGGCCTTGTTCAACCAGGTCTTCGCACGGTTCGAGGTCAACGCAGTGATGGTACCGCTGCAGGTGCGTGCCGTGCACTTGCAGAGCACCTTGCACAGCCTGTTGCTCAGCCCTTCGGTGGCGGGCATCTCGCTATCGATTCCGCACAAGAACGCCGCGGCATTGCTGTGCCGGACGCTGACGCCGTTGGCCACGCAGGCCCAGGCCGTCAACGCCTTGCGCTCGACAGCCGATGGCAGCATAGACGGCGCGTTGTTTGATGGCACCGGCTTGCTCCGAGCGCTGGACAAGGCCGGGTTTACCTACGCGCACAAACGCGTGCTGCTGATCGGTGCGGGCGGGGCGGGCGCGGCAATCATTGCCAGCCTGTGTCGCCATGCCGGGGTCATCGCGGTGTACGACCCGCAAGTGGACAAGACCCTGGCCCTGGCCCGCCGCTTTGCCGGGGCAGGGCCTGCCGATGTGGCCGTTGCGCGCAGCAACGACCCTGCCGGTTATGACCTGGTCATCAACGCTTCGCCGCTGGGCTTGCGCGATGACGACCCCTTGCCGGCCGATCCCCGGAGCATGGACCACGGCTGTCAGGTCTTCGATATCGTCATGAAAACCCCGGCGACCGCCTGGGTCGCGCAAGCTCGCCAGCGGGGCCTGGCCGCCGCCAACGGCTTTGCCATGCTCGAAAAACAGATGCCGGAATACCTCCGTTTCTTCGGCTTCGAGGCGCTGGCGCTGGCTGTTGAACACGATGACTCCTGGTTGGCTACGAGCTGAACCGGCTGAATATTTGTCGATAATAACAATGAGAACCAGACCATGATTGAAACCCGCTCCCAGACACCAATGGCGTCAGTCGCGACACCGGTGGCCCGCCCCAGTCGTGTACGTTACTTCATCCTGATGCTGCTCTTCGTCGGCATCTCTATCAATTATCTGGATCGCGCCATCGTCTCGGTGGCGGCCCCCTTGATCCAACAGGAACTGCACATCGACCCCGCGTGGATGGGCGTGATTTTTTCCGCGTTCGGCTGGAGTTACATGGCCATGCAATTGCCGTCCGGCATCCTGATCGATAGGTTCGGGGCCAGGCGGGTGTTTTCCTGGGCGATTATGCTGTGGTCGATCTGTACGGCGATGTTCGGTATCGCCAGCAGCGCGGTGTCGTTGATGCTCCTGCGTATCGGCCTGGGCGCCACCGAAGCGCCTTGCTTTCCGTCAGCGCAGCGGGTCGTGACCTCATGGTTCCCAAGTCAGGAACGTGGCAGGGCGGTGAGTACCTATGTGAGTGGGCAGTTTCTTGGGCTGGCGTTTTTCGCGCCCTTGCTGGCGTGGACCATTACCGTGATTGGCTGGAAGATCGTCTTTGTCATCTGCGGTGCGGTGGGTCTGCTGTTCGCCCTTGTGTGGCTCAAGTATTACCGCGAGCCGCAGCACTGCACGCAGATCAATGCCGCCGAGCGCGAACTGATCATGGGCGCCGACGCGGTCCAGAGCGACGCGCAACCCACCCCATTTCAGTGGTCGACCGTGATAGCGCTGGCGAAAAACAAGGCCTTGTGGGGCTTGTACGTGGCGAAGTTTTCCCTCAGTTCAACGCTGTTCTTTTTCTTCACCTGGTTTCCCAACTACCTGGTGCACGAGAAGGGCATGGATCTGATTCGCGCCGGCCTGTGGGCCAGCGTCCCGTTCATCGCCGCCATGATCGGCATGATCTTCGGCGGCAACTGGTCGGATGCCATGTCGCGGCGCAAGGTCAGCCATACCACGGCCCGCAAGCTGCCAGTGGTGATCGGCATGCTGCTGTGCTCGACGCTGTTCGTGGCCAATTACCTGACCGAGCCGCTGGCGGTCATCGCGGTTCTGAGCCTGGCGTTTTTCGGTCAAGGCATGGCCGGTGGCGTGGACGCCATTGTCGTTGATATGGTGCCAAGCCGCGGCACCGGCACCGCGGTCGGGCTCTGTCAGTTATGTGCCAACGCGGGGCGAGCCATTACCCCTTTGGTGATCGGCTTGATCATTCAGGCGACGGGCTCGTATATCGGCGGCTTGGTGTATGTTTCGGCGCTGGCGATGGTGGGGGTGTTGGCGGTGGTGCTGTTCATTGGCCAAGTCAAACGGATCGCGGACTAGCTGGCGAAGCGACGACACCCCTGGACGCCTGCAACCCACCCCCCGGCTCAACATCACTCAAGAACCCCGTGGACGCAGTCGCGCAGATGGTGCCTTCCGTGCGTTGAATCGACCGCCGCCTTCAAGCTCAGTGCTCGAGATGTCCAAGTTGGATCTTGGCGTTCGTTTGACACCTGCGCGTAACGGTTGGGAACGGATTCAGGCCGAAATCCTTGCCGACACCGGCAGCATTCACAACCAGGACCACGCCCATCGGCAAGACGCTGACATCCAGATCATGTGGGCATCATCCAGCTTCAACAAACAATTGCAGTCCTGACCGACGGGCGTTGAGCGAGGTTGCAGGGGGGGCAACTATTTTTCTGCTCGGTCAAATCAACGGCCGGGGAGTCAAGTTCGCAAGCAAGAGGTCCCTTATCAGGTGTACGTCAGTCGTCAGGAGTCGGCATGGGCAAGCGTCTGGAAAAATCGCGTATCGTGCTGTGGGCAACCGCGCTGGCGCTGGTATTGGTGGCCGCCACGCTGGCCTGGTGCCTTGCGCAACTGAGCCAGCGC
Organism: Gammaproteobacteria bacterium; assembly: GCA_903970465.1. Classification (GTDB taxonomy): domain Bacteria; phylum Pseudomonadota; class Gammaproteobacteria; order Pseudomonadales; family Pseudomonadaceae; genus Aquipseudomonas. Next base: position 23,907 of record CAJCIO010000063.1, on the reverse strand, counting down.
AGCGTCGATACGCAGCTGCTCAATGCCAAATCCCAATCGGAATTCGCCTGTGGCACCCTGGCCGCTGGCCTGAAGCGTTTCGAGCAACTTCAGGGCACGCCGGACCATACGGCTGCCCAGGCAGTGATCGATATGGCCTTGAGGGACTTGAGTGGCCTGGAGGGCGGCTTTTGGCAGGCCAATGGCGGTGTGACCGCTTATGCCTTCCCGACCTACGATGGGACAGGCATCAAGCTCGATGCCCCCAGCGCCGAATTGGCCCGAATCGTGGCGACGGCGCAGCGGGCCCTGGACAGCAAGAGCCTGGTGGTCGACGTGCGCCCTGGCCAGCGCGAGGCCGTGGTGTTCAGTGCCTGCGTGGTCGGGGGCGATGTCGAGGGGCGGGTGGCATGGACACTGCTGCGTGTCTCCACCGCCAGCTCCCAGGCCAGCAACCCTCTGGGCGTCGCGCTGAGCCTGCTGCTCGGTTTTGTCGTGACCGGTGGCGCGGTGTTGCTGTTGGCGCTTCGTCAAGGTTCGCAGGAACGTACGCGGGCGATTGAGCAAGTGGCGGTGACTGAACGTCTGGCGATGATCGGGCAGTTGTCGGCAGGGCTGGCACATGAAATTCGCAATCCCTTGGGGACCATCCGCATCAAGGTCGAGAACGCCCTTGCAGCGCCAGTGTCGCTGCGTGAGCAGCGTACCCACAGCGCGTTGCAAGTGGTGCTTGAGCAAACACAGCGGCTTGAAAGCCTGACCAGCAGTTTGTTGGCCTTGACCCAGCTCACCTCGCTGGAGCCACAAACCATCGATCTGCCGACCTGGCTGCAGGAGGTAGGTGGTTTTTATCGGGAGCGCGCCGAGCAGCAAGGTGTGCAATTGCAGCTCGAGCTGCCGCCGGAAACCGCGACCGATGCGCCAGTGACCTTCGACCCGCAGTGGGTGCGGCGAGCATTGGATAACCTGGTGCTCAATGCCCTGGCCCATGTGCCGGCAGGAGGCACCGTCCGGGTCGGTGCCAGTCGGCCGGGTGCACGCCGCCTGGTGTTGTGGGTGGAGGATGACGGCGAAGGCGTCGCCCCCCAGTTGCAGGACAGCCTCTTTTCCCCATTCGTCACCCACCGTTCCGGCGGCAGCGGCTTGGGCCTGGCGCTGGTGCAGGAGGTTGCCCGTGCGCACAAAGGCACGGCCAGGCTGGTGCCTTCAGAACGCGGTGCACGCTTTGAAATGGAGCTGGGGCAATGAACATCTTGCTGGTAGATGATGATGCGGCCTTCCGTGACAGCTTGGGGGAAACCCTCGAGGATCTAGGCTATTCGGTGGTCCAGGCCGCTTCCACCCGCGAGGCATTGGAGAAAATGCGTGGGCGGCCACCGGCCTTGGCTATCGTCGACCTGCGCATGCCCCGCGATGACGGTATGGTCTTCCTGCGGGCGGCGCGGGCCGAGCGCCCCGATATGCCCTGCATCATCCTCACGGGCTATGCCAGTAGCCAGAACACCATTGAAGCGATGCGCCTGGGCGCGTATGACCACCTGACCAAACCGATCGGGCGCGAGCAACTGCGGGAGTTGCTGGTGCGGGCGCTGCCGCCCGTGGAATCGGCCGCTGTGCAGCCGGCGCCGGATGCGGCGGCCGATGAGCTGATCGGTGAAAGCCCTGCCATGCGCCAGGTATTCAAGTTGATCGGCCAGGCTGCCGCCAGCGATGCAACGGTGATGATCCTGGGCGAGACCGGCACGGGCAAGGAGATGGTCGCCTGCGCCCTGCATCGTAATGGCCCGCGGGCGCAGAAGCCCTTCATTGCGGTCAATTGCGCGGCCATTCCTGCCGACCTGCTCGAGAGCGAGCTGTTCGGCCATGCCAAAGGCGCGTTCACCGGCGCCCACGCGGACCGCCTCGGGCGCTTTCGCGAGGCGCAAGGGGGCACACTGTTCCTCGATGAGATCGGTGACATGAGCCTCGCAACCCAGGCCAAGATCCTGCGGGTGCTGCAGGAGCGTCAGGTCTCGCCGCTTGGGAGCTCGCAGAACATTGCGGTGGATGTACGTGTCGTCGCCGCTACCCACCGCGACCTGGCAGCCTGGATCGAGGAAGGGCACTTTCGCCAGGACCTTTGGTATCGCCTTCAGGTCATCACGGTTCAATTGCCGCCGCTGCGCGAGCGCCTTGGCGATATCGTCCCGCTCGCTGAACACTTCTTACGCTCGGCCAACGGCCCCCACGGGCCCCACCGTTTGAGTGCGCAAGCGGCCGAAAGCCTGGTGAACCACAGTTGGCCCGGCAACGTGCGCGAGTTGCGCAATGCGATGCAGCGTGCGGCGCTGCTGAGCAAAGGCGCTGTGATCGATGTGCAGGCGCTGGGTTTGACATCGCACGGGCACAGCTCCATGCGGCTGGAGCTGGATTGGGAGGGGTCACTCGAGTCAGCGGTGGCCAGCGTGGAGCGGGAAATGATCATCCGCGCCTTGACACGGGCTGGGCAAAATCGAGCAGAGGCCGCGCGCCTGCTCGGGATCTCCCGGCAACAGCTGTATCGAAAGCTGGAGCAATTGGGCCTTCAGGCCTGAACCTGTCCGATGTTGTGACAGGCGGTGTCACCGGATCGGACGGAGTCGCGTTGTATGGATCGGTCAACTATCTGATTTACAAGGGATTAAAAGTTGGTATGACGGTTGCAAAAGCCCTTGGTGTGACAACCCGTCAAACTCAGGAGTAATACCTTATGAAACACCATCATCGCACGTCGCTGCTCGTTCTCGCTCTGCTGGCAGGCGGCCAGGCCATGGCCGACACCCCACCCGCACCACCGCCACCTGTTGCTGTTCCGGGCGCTGCGCCAGGCGCCAACTTGAGTACCGAAGAGGTCACGGTCGAAGGGGCGGTACGGCAGTTGCTGATCAACCCCTACGGCGAGATTGATGGGCTGATGCTCAACGACCGCCAGATCATCAAGTTTCCACCGCACATGAGTGCCACCCTGGCGCAGAATTTCAGCGTCGGCACACCTGTCAAAGCCGTGGGATTTCGCGAGAGTGAAACGGCCTTGCGGGGCAGTGCCATCGTCAACCAGCAAACCGGAAACATCATCGTCGAGCGCCCGCCACAGCCAGGCCAGGCTGCGCCATTGCCTCCGCACCTGCGCACGGCGCAATTGCAGAACTTGCAAGTCGAGGGCAAGGTTCAGGCCGTACTCAGCGGTCCCGCCGGTGATACCAATGGCGTAGTGCTCGAAGATGGCAGCATCGTACGTTTTGCGCCCATGGCATTGAACCAGCCGGTAGCCATTGGCAGTTACCTCGCCGCCAGCGGCGTAGGCACGCGCAACAGCTATGGCGTGGCTATCGAAGCACTGCGCATGGGAGACAGTGCCCAATCGCTGCAAGCCGTGGGTGCCCCGCCCAGACCGTAAAGCCCATGGCTTTTGGGCAGGGGCGCTCCGTCGGCAATGCATCAAATTGCTGCACGTCGGCAGTGGGCTGACGATATGGTCGGCCTCATGCCCTGGATGGGGCTCATGACCCTTATCGAGTGAGTCCTCCATGCTCGATCTTTTCGGTTTCCGCCGCGATCGGCCCGCGCTTGAGCAACTGTTGTCTTCCATATCCAGCGGTGCCAAGTCGGATGTCCAGGGTTGTGCGGCGGCGGCCTCCGTCACGCACGCCTGGACCTCCCTTGACGCGCGAAGCCGTAGCGAACAGCAGCGTACTCATCAGTTGGAAAAGGATTGCTGCACCGACAAGACCGACGTCCTGCTGGGGACCCTGCGCGGCATGGCATTGTCAGCGTGCAGCGGACTGGCTAAGACGGCTCCACCGAGGTAGGCAGGGTTACCAGTGAGACGTAGCTATCCAAAAGATGCAAAGCGTAGTGATCGAATCTTTTGCTAAATATATGAGTCTTGTTGCCGATGGCCTCCGTACAGGACGCAGAAAGTCTTTGCGTTTGTCCTTCGGAGTTGCACCGTGAATCTACGTTCCCTGAATATCGCGCCCCGCGCGGCCTTGTGTTTCGGCTTGATCACGCTGCTGGTCATTGCCCTCGGCGGCTTCGCCTACGTGCAGCTAGGGAAGCTGCGTGGGACCGAACAGGACATCGAAAAGAACTGGCTGACCAGTGTACAGACCGCTGACGACATTCAGATCGCGCTGCTCGGCGCGCGCCTGGAGAGCATCCGTCTACTGGCAACTTCGAATCCCCAGGAGCAGGCGGCCGCCGTGCAGCACCTTGAGGACGCCAAGCGCATGCTCAACGACCGCACCGATTTCTACCGCAAGAACCTTATTTCGGACCCCGAAGAAGGGGCCAAATTCGAGGCCGCGGCGGCGCTGATGAAGACCTATCTCGACGGCCTGCAACGCATCGTCGACCTTGAGGCCACCCAGCATGACCAGGCCGTAACCTTCGCCAACACTGAACAACGCGACCGTGCCGGGGCTTATCAGGCCAAACTCAATGAGTTGCGCCAGCACAATACCGACGGCGCCGCCGCAGCAGGCGTGACTGCCACTGAGGTGTATGCCCATAGCATCACCATCGTCGACGGCGTGGTACTCGCCGCGCTGGTGCTGACGCTGGTGCTCGCCACCCTGCTGACCCGCAGCATCGTCCAGCCTATGAGCGCCTCGCTGAAAATGGCGGAGGAAATCGCCGACGGCGACCTGCGTCTTGTTCTGGAGGTCAAGGGTAATGACGAATCGGCGCGGCTGATGCGCGCCCTCAACACCATGCAAGGCAACCTGCGCAGCACCATCGGGCAGATCTCCGATGCGTCTGCACAGCTCAGTTCCGCTGCGGTAGAGATGACGTCCATCACCGAGAGCGCCAGCCGCACCCTGGAGCAGCAGAACAGTGAGATCGAGCAGGCCGCCACCGCGGTCAACCAGATGAGCGCCGCCGTCGACGAGGTCGCGCGCAACGCCAACTCCACCTCCGAAGCTGCCAAGGACTCCACCCGCGCGGCCACCACCGGCAACGAGAAAGTCGGCGAAACCCTGCATGCCATGCGCAGCCTCACCGACCGCGTGGAAATGACCTCCGAACAGGTGCAAGGCCTCGCCGGCCAAGCGCAGGACATCAGCAAGGTGCTGAGCGTGATCCGTGCCATCGCTGAGCAGACCAACCTGCTGGCCTTGAACGCCGCCATCGAAGCGGCCCGGGCGGGTGAGCAAGGCCGAGGCTTCGCAGTGGTGGCCGATGAAGTTCGGGCCCTGGCTCACCGTACGCAAACCTCAACGCTGGAGATCGAACAGATGATTTCAAGCATCCAGGCGGGCACGTCACAGGTGGTGGATTCGATGAGCAGCAGCACCATCGAGGTGCACAACACGCAGCGCACCGCCGACGAAGCCGGGATGTCGCTGAAAGTCATCGCCGACTCGGTGCAACTGATCAATGACCGCAACCAGCAGATCGCCGCCGCCTCGGAAGAGCAGGCCCATGTGGCCCGCGAAGTGGACCGCGCGCTGGTGAGCATCCGCAATCTGGCCCTGCAGAGCAGCGAAGGCACGCAGCAAACCCTGGTCGCCAGCAATGAACTGTCGCAGTTGGCGGTGAACTTGAATCAGATGGTCGCGCGCTTCAAGACCTGAAATTATCGTTTGATCCAATATGGAAAATTGACCATGGGGCATTCGGTTCATCATTAGGTACTCAAGTCGGTGCGGGCCCTGGATACCGAAATCAGCAATTTACTTGAGGCCGTGGAAACCCTTAGCGATGCCGGAAGTGGTGAGTTCGCAGACAAGGTTGGGCGCCAGGCTTTCGCACTTCTGAAAGTGGTCACGATGCTCCGTGCGGCTTTGGCAGAGCATCCTTCATAAGCGGCTCTTGCTGCGAAATGAGGTCAAACCAGTGGTAGGCCGAGGCTACTGGGGCGCCGCAGGTCGACAGGGTATTTCGGCAATTCAAGTTGTCTGCCCACCTGAGCGTGATGGAGACTTCGACCGACCAATTTCTCAAGAAAGCTACGAGTCTGTCGTGGCAAGGCAATCCCCTGTGAGGAAACCATTCATCTGACCAAATCGCCCGATCAGCCATAAGGCCCGAACTTTGTAGCGTTTTTTCCGGTCAAGCTATCCATGTACACGCATGGCCTGGTCTCGTTAATCAGGTAACACATCTGCTAGGGCGCTGATTCATGGATATCTGTGATTCCAATGCGTTTGGCGAGCGTTTTTAGCACGGAAAATGCGCAAATGGATTCAATCGTCGTTGTCGAAGATGAACCACAAATTCTCGAGTTACTCACTGATATTCTGGAAATGTATGGATACCGAGTCCTGCCTTTTCCAAATGCCGACCTCGCCTGGCAGCATTTCCAGGATCGCAGGGAAGCGCCGCAGCTTCTGATCACCGATCTCAACATGCCTGGAGAGATTGACGGGGTTGGGTTGGTAGAGAGGGTCCATCGCAAGTTTCCCGCAGTGCCTATCGTCGTCGCCTCCGGGTATCACATTGATTCGGACTCACTGCACATAGATCGGGTTTTCTGGTTGACCAAGCCGTTCACCGTCGACCAAGTGAGCGATACCTGCCAAATGCTGGTCCCTCAGCCTTAGCGCAAGCCTCGGCTCGACCGCGCTGCCAGGCGGGCCCGCTGATCAGGGAAGTCGGGATCAAAACAGCAGCGGCAGGTAATTGCCATTACTTACGGTTTCCGATTGCCTGGAAGCGAATCGGCTTTTGAAACGCTGCAGCTATTGCCGCGACACCGGCGGCTGCCATCAGGATGAGGCAGCCACGCCAAGTGCGGGCGCCATCGACAGAAAAGCCGATAAACCAGGGTAAGCAATGGCCTGATCACGCGCCATGACAGCGGCGCTGCCCACACACCCAGGCCGGCTGCGCGCCAGCTCCAAAGGGTCGCGTCGAGGCCTTTGACCCAGGTCCCATCTTCGAACCTGGCGTGCAGTGATGACTGCATATCCTCAAGAGTGAATCCCAGAGCCTTCGAGTCAAACCCTTCATCACTGATGTCCACGAACAGAAGCTTCGCCGTTGAAGCGTGGGCACGCAGTAACTTGATTTCTCGCGCGCAGAGTGGGCAATCGCCATCAAAATAGAGGGTCAGTGGCCATTGCTCTTTCTTGTACATTGCTAAATGCCTTGTATAAGTTTTTCACAAAGTATTCTAAAAACCCCCGGCTGACAATGGGCGGTAACTCCCGGCGCCGATCGGCGCACAAAAGTCTCGTGACCCCTCTACGGAAACTTCAACTGCCGGGTTCATAGACACCCAGGCATCTACGGTTAAACGATATGGGCGCTGCACTGATGCGCGCATCCGGCAGGTTTTACTTGATTACCATTACTCTGACCGTAACGATCTACTGTCCTGCTTGATTGATCCCCCGCACTAACAGCTCCTAAAGTACCGCCACAGCGAATACGAGGAGCGATAATGACAACTACAATGTCCCCGGACGCACGATGGACGCGCAGGCGTAGTGAAAAGCGCCGACGCCTGGAGCTGGTACAAGATCTGGCCGACGGCAAAGTGCTGCCCAGCGACCGCATCGTGACGGCGCTTGAGGCATTGATCCTGCCCGCTGACCGTGTCGTCCTCGAGGGGAATAACCAGAAGCAGGCGGACTTTCTGTCGCGATCATTGGCCAAAGTCGATCCCTCCAAACTTCATGACTTGCACATGATCATGCCCAGCGTGGGACGTGCCGAGCATCTGGATCTGTTCGAAAAAGGCATCGCGCGCAAACTCGATTTTTCTTTCGCGGGCACTCAGAGTCTGCGTATCAGCCAGTTGCTTGAAGACGGTTTGCTGGAAATTGGTGCGATTCACACTTACATCGAACTCTACGCGCGACTGGTGGTGGACCTTATTCCCAATGTCGTGCTGTCGGCCGGGTTCATGGCCGATAGGGCGGGGAATATCTACACCGGGCCGAGCACCGAGGACACGCCAGCGCTGATCGAGCCTGCGGCGTTCAGCGACGGGATTGTCATCGTCCAGGTCAATCAATTGGTCGACGATGTCACTGATCTGCCGCGGGTCGATATTCCAGCCTCTTGGGTGGACTTCGTCGTAGTGGCCGACAGGCCTTTTTATATTGAACCGTTGTTCACCCGTGACCCTCGCCACATCAAACCGGTCCATGTGCTCATGGCGATGATGGCCATCCGCGGCATCTATGAGAAACATAACGTCCAGTCGCTCAATCATGGCATCGGCTTCAACACCGCCGCCATTGAGTTGATCCTGCCGACATACGGCGAATCCCTTGGCCTGAGAGGGAAGATTTGTCGCAACTGGACCTTGAACCCGCATCCAACTTTGATCCCGGCCATCGAAAGTGGTTGGGTTGAAAGCGTGCATTGTTTTGGTACCGAGCTGGGCATGGAGAACTACATTGCGGCGCGCCCCGATGTGTTTTTTACCGGCCGAGACGGTTCGTTGCGTTCCAACCGCATGGTTTGCCAACTCGCTGGGCAATACGCGGTGGACCTGTTCATCGGCGCCACCCTTCAAGTCGATGGCGACGGGCACTCCTCCACGGTGACCCGCGGCCGCTTGGCGGGTTTTGGCGGTGCACCGAACATGGGTCACGACCCACGGGGGCGTCGCCACGGCACCCCCGCCTGGTTGGACATGCGCCACAGCGATGCACCTGAGGCCCTGTTGGAGCGTGGCAAGAAACTGGTCGTGCAGATGGTGGAAACATTTCAGGAAGGGGGCAAGCCGACCTTTGTGGAAAGCCTGGACGCCATCGAGGTTGCCCGCAAAACCGGTATGCCGCTGGCCCCCATCATGATTTACGGCGATGACGTCACCCATCTGCTGACCGAGGAGGGCATCGCTTACCTCTACAAGGCGCGCACCCTGGAAGAGCGCCAGGCGATGATTGCGGCGGTTGCTGGCGTCACCGTGATCGGGCTGCGCCACGATCCCAAAGACACGGCGCGCATGCGTCGCGAGGGCTTGATCGCATTGCCCGAAGATCTGGGCATTCGCCGCACGGACGCCACGCGCGAACTGTTAGCCGCGAAAAGCGTGGCCGATCTGGTCGAGTGGTCCGGTGGCCTCTACAGCCCGCCCGCCAAATTCAGGAGTTGGTAATGCACGTCTCCAATCTGCAACTGCGAGAACACACCTTGGCAGAGCGCCTGGCCGACATCGCCGTGCAGGCGTTGATCGATGAAGCGGATCTGTCGCCAAAGCCGGCATTGGTCGATCGGCGGGGAAGTGGTGCCCATACGGACCTGCACTTGGGGCTGATGCACGCGTCGGCGTTGGCACTTTGGCCAACGTTCAAGGCAATGGCCGAGGCCGCAGGTGACCTCGGCGAGGTCGGCCTGACATTACGTGAAGCGTTGGGGCGCATAGGGCGTGAAGGCGAAACGGCGATGCTGGCCACGACCCGGGGCGTGAATACCCACCGGGGCGCGGTATGGGCGTTGGGTCTGCTGGTCGCCGCCGTGGCGCTGGAACCACATTGTGACTCTGCGCAAGCCATCGCCCTGCGGGCCGCACATCTGGCGCTTTTGCCGGACACTCACGCGCCCTGTTCCTTCAGTCATGGTGCTGAAGTTGCAAAACGTTATGGGGCGTCAGGTGCCCGCGAAGAAGCGCAATCGGGGTTTCCTGGGGTGACGCAAAGAGCGTTGCCGCAACTCAAACGAAGCCGCGCCGCCGGCCACGCCGAGCAAAACGCTCGACTCGACGCGCTGCTGGCCATCATGGCGCAATTGACGGACACCTGCGTGCTCTACCGCGCAGGGGAAGAGGGATTGCGGGCGATGCAGTCCGGAGCCGCAGCAATATTGCAAGCCGGCGGCAGTGCCAGCCTGGCAGGCCGCCGTCTGTTGCATGAACTGGACAGGCAACTGCTGAAGCTCAACGCATCGCCCGGAGGAGCTGCCGACATGCTTGCGGCGTGCCTGTTCCTTGATCGCATCGAGTCCGGCGCATGCGCGCTGGCGGGAGGTCAGTGATGGAAACCTTGTCTTTTGAATTCCCCGCAGGCCAGCCGCCACGGCATCGCACACTGGTCGGCTGCGTTGGGTCTGGTGACCTCGAGGTGCTTATCGAGCCCGGCGTAGCGGGTAAATTGACCATCGTCGTGCAGACCTCGGTCGATGGCAGCGAACAGCGCTGGCAACACCTGTTTGCGCGGATGTTCGATGGCCAGACCCCGCCTGCCATGGCGATCGACATTCACGATTTTGGCGCCACGCCCGGTGTCGTGAGGCTGCGCCTGGAGCAGGGCTTTGAGGAGATCAGCCATGACTGAATCAGCAACCCTGCTGCACAAGCGCAGCTTTGTGGAGCTCAGCGCACGGCAGCGAATAAAAGCATTGTTGGACGAAGGGACCTTTCGCGAGTTGCTTGACCCGTTCCAGCGGATCATGTCGCCTTGGTTGGCTCGCCAGGGCGTGGTGCCACAAGCGGATGACGGTGTGGTGATCGCCAAAGGTCGGTTGACCGAAATGCCGGTGGTCATCGCCTCCATCGAGGGGGCCTTCCAGGGAGGCAGTCTTGGCGAAGTGGGCGGCGCCAAGATTGCGGCCGCGTTGGAACTTGCCGCCGAAGACAACCGCAATGGGGTGCCAACCCGCGCCATTCTGTTGTTGGAAACCGGCGGCGTACGTTTGCAGGAGGCCAACCTGGGCCTCGCGGCGATTGCGGATATTCATGCAGCCATCGTTGATTTGCGCCGCTACCAGCCAGTCATTGGCGTGGTGGCAGGCAGCGTCGGCTGTTTTGGCGGCATGTCCATTGCCGCAGGCTTGTGCTCGGCGTTGCTCGTCACTCAGGAGGCGCGGCTTGGCCTCAACGGCCCTCAAGTCATCGAACAGGAGGCAGGTCTGGACGAGTATGACTCGCGCGACCGTCCGTTCATCTGGAGCCTTACAGGGGGCGAGCAGCGTTTTGCCAGTGGCATGGCCGAGCGTTACGTGAGGGACGACCAGCAACAGATCAAGCAGCAAGTCAGTGAATTATTGCTGCTGGGTTTGCCCGTAAAGCAGCGCAGCATGCAGGCCGATTTGTTCCTTCGGCAATTGACCGATTTCAACGCTGAGCCGCAGGTGGAACCGGCCACCGTTCGCCATTTATTTGGAGGAGAACACTGATGAGCACCTATTCCCTTCGAGGTTTGCGGTGGTTCAACGCGTTGAGCGACGCCAGCCCGTCGATCCCCGGGCTGCCCGCATCGGTGCAGGTGGCCGATGGATCGCTCGGTGGCCGACCAGCCCGATTCATTGCCGTGGTCCCGGATCCTGGCAACCCCTTCGTTCGTGCACGCAACGGTGAAGTCGGCTTGCTGGAGGGTTGGGGGTTGGCCAAAACAGTGAACGACATGATTCAAGCCGACCGCGATAAACCCCTCAAGCGCGCCGTGATCGCCATCGTCGATGTGCCCAGCCAGGCCTATGGCCGCCGTGAAGAAGCCTTGGGGATTCATCAGGCACTGGCGGGGGCCGCCGACAGCTATGCCCGGGCGAGGTTGGCGGGCCATGCGGTGATCGGCCTGCTGGTCGGCAAGGCCATGTCCGGCGCGTTTCTGGCTCACGGTTATCAGGCCAATCGCCTGATCGCCCTGCGCGATCCAGGGGTCATGGTGCATGCGATGGGCAAGGCATCAGCGGCTCGGGTGACGCTGCGTAGCGTCGAAGAGCTCGAAGCCTTGGCCGCTTCCGTACCGCCCATGGCCTACGACATCGAAAGTTTCGCCAGCCTGGGGCTGCTCTGGGACACCCTCGACGTTGAGCAGATCGAAGCACCGACGCTTGCGGATATCGCCCAAGTGCGTGACTGCCTGCTTCGCGCAATAGCCGACGTCGAGGCCACCGGTACCGATCTACGCTGCCGTTTAGGGGCGCCTAACCGAGCGGCATCCAGCACCGTGCGTGAACTGATGAGAGCACAGTGGTGAAGTCGATCGAACCACACGATCTGCTCTGGGGACTGCAGGCGCATCACGTGCCGGCAGCCCCTGATTGGGTGGTACGTGTCCTGACGTCGGGCCAACCGGTGGTGGTGCGAAGATCAGTGGCTGGCACCGGGAAAATCGCGGTCGGGGTGCGCGGGTCGACGCGCGATCGCCGATTCGCGACCACCATGGAGGCGGTGGCGGTCACCCGGCGAGTGTGCCCGGAAGAACTTTGTCACCCCGTTGCACGCAGCGATTTAGCCGCGATGCGCGCTTTGGCCTGGCTCCGCCCCAGGCTCGATGACTGCGGCTGGATCTGGGGGGTCGCCGGAAGCGCCGGCTTCGAGTTGGCGAGTGGCGTACCTGCTCTGCACGAGCACAGCGACCTCGACTTGATCCTGCGCACTGCGCAGCCCATGGGCCGCAGTGAGGCACGGCGTATCCTCGGGGTGTGTGACGGCGCACCTTGTCCAGTCGACATCCAGTTGCAAACCCCGCTGGGCGGGGTGGCATTGCGCGAGTGGGCGGCGGGCAAGCAGCGCGTATTGCTCAAAAGCGCCCAGGGCGCCTACCTCACCAGCGATCCCTGGGGCCCTCAGGAATTGGCGTCGTGAGCAGTATTCTGGTGTTCCCGGGGCAGGGCGCCCAGCGGCCTGGCATGCTGCAGAGCGTTTGCGCGCAAACGATGAGCGAGGCGAGTGAGGTACTGGGCGAAGACGCTTGGCGGCTCGACTCCATCGAGGCCTTGAACAGCACCCGCGCGGTACAGCTGTGCCTGTTGATCGCAGGCGTGGGCGCTTCCCGGGCACTTTCGCAGCATGATCTGAAGACCGACTTCGTGGCAGGGTTGTCGATAGGCGCCTATCCGGCGGCGGTAGCGGCGGGCGCTTTGCGTTTCGACGATGCGTTACGTCTCGTCAGCCTGCGCGGCACACTGATGCAGGACGCTTACCCTCATGGTTACGGCATGACGGCCATATTGGGTCTGGACGTTCCCGCCGTCGAACGGATATTGCGCGAAGTCCAGTCTGAGGATGCTCCGGTCTATCTGGCGAATATCAATGCGGATAACCAGGTGGTGATCGCCGGCAGCGACGACGCCATGACCCGCGTCGCACGGCTTGCCAAGGAGCGCGGTGCGGGATTGGCCAAACGCCTGGCCGTCAGCGTGCCGTCCCACTGTCTATTGCTGCAAGAGCCTGCGCAAAGCCTGGCCAAGGCCTTTCAGCAAGTGCAACTGGCGACTCCATCGCGCGGGTACATCAGCGGCAGCAGCGCGCGGCGGGTGATCCATATCGAAGCGTTGCGCCATGACCTCGCGTTCAACATGTGTCGCCTGGTGGATTGGCGGGGCGCAATGCAGAACGCCTTGGAGCGCGGGGTAAGGCTGCACCTTGAAGCGCCCCCTGGTGCGGTGTTGACAAATCTGGGGCGGCGCGTATTCGGGCCCGGCTGCACGATGGCATTCGACACCACCCGAATGGACACCGTAGAAGCGCTCCTGCGCAAGGAGGAAGCCCAACCCATTTAGCGATCCGAACCAGGCTTCGAACAACAAAAACAATACCTAACGATGCACGTTGAGGACTACGACATGATTATTTACGGTGTGGCGCTGTTGGCGATTTGTACCCTGGCAGGGGTGATCGTAGGGGACATGCTTGGCGTACTGCTGGGCGTCAAATCAAACGTTGGCGGGGTCGGTATCGCGATGATCCTGCTGATCTGTGCGCGGCTGTGGATGCAGAAGAAGGGCGGCCTGAGCAAGGATTGCGAAATGGGCGTCGGCTTTTGGGGGGCGATGTACATTCCAGTGGTGGTGGCCATGGCGGCGCAGCAGAACGTGGTGACTGCCTTGCATGGCGGACCGGTGGCGGTGCTGGCGGCTATTGCCTCGGTGGTGATTTGCGGCTGCACGATTGCGCTGATCAGCCGGACCCACAAAGGCGAACCGTTGCCGGCTGAGCCCATCGCTGGCGTGCCTGTCGTTGCCACGGCAGGGGGGCGCTGAGATGTGGGACTTGATCGAAAAAGGTTTGGAACATAACAGCCTGATCACCGCCTTTGCCTTCGTCGGCATCATCATGTGGATATCGGTCATCCTCTCCAAGCGGCTGACCTTTGGGCGTATTCACGGCTCGGCGATTGCGATTGTGATCGGCCTGGTGCTGGCCTGGGTGGGTGGCACGATGACGGGCGGTCAGAAAGGCCTGGCTGACTTGAGTTTGTTCTCCGGTATAGGCCTGATGGGGGGCGCGATGTTGCGTGACTTCGCCATCGTCGCCACTGCTTTCGAAGTCCAGGCCACCGAGGCGAAAAAAGCCGGGCTGATCGGTGTTATCGCTCTGCTGCTGGGCACTCTGCTGCCGTTCATTACCGGGGCAAGTATCGCGTGGGCGTTTGGGTATCGAGATGCCGTCAGCATGACAACGATCGGCGCAGGCGCCGTGACGTACATCGTTGGGCCCGTGACCGGTGCCGCTATTGGCGCTTCGTCGGACGTCATGGCGTTGTCGATTGCCACTGGCCTGATCAAGGCGATTCTGGTGATGGTGGGCACGCCCATGGCGGCCCGTTGGATGGGACTGGACAACCCGCGCTCGGCGATGGTGTTCGGTGGGCTGGCTGGCACTGTCAGCGGCGTGACTGCGGGCCTTGCCGCAACCGATCGGCGCCTGGTGCCCTACGGGGCGCTCACGGCGACCTTCCATACCGGGCTTGGCTGTTTGTTAGGCCCGTCGGTGCTGTATTTCATCGTTCGGGCCCTGGTGGGGTAGACGGCACCGCGCTTTTCAGTGGTTGCATCAAGGGCCGATGAAGGGCGCTTACAGAGAGCGATTGGCGTACATCCGACATTCCGCCAGCAACGCCAGCAAATTGGGGTCGCGTTCCTTCGCTTTGAGGAATACGACGCCGATATGCTGTTGCAACCGATACCTGGCTTGCAGCGGAATGAGCTTCACGTGGTTCTCATACACAGCGGCGATACGCCCAGGGAGCAGGGCATAACCGACCCCAGAACTGACCATGCTCAGCAGAGTGAAGATGTCGTTGACCTGCATCGCCACCTTGGGCTCGAAACCCGCCTGCTCGAACACCCGTTTGCCATCCTTGTGAGTGGCGAAACCCGAAGTGAGGGTGATGAACGTCTCATCCCGAACCTCAGTCAGGTCCACCTCCGCGCGCTGGGCAAATTTCGAGTCTGCGGGGGTGGCGAGGAACATGTCGTCAGAAAAAAGTGCTATGCGCTCGCAGTCCTGATCGGCAACGTCGCCCTCAAGCGATACCAGCGCTGCGTCCACTTCCATGTTCTTGAGTTTGTATAGCAGGTCGAGATTAGAGCCGAGAATCAAGTCGATGTTGAGTTCGCTGCGACGAATTTTCAGTCCCATGATCAGCTGCGGTACGGTCTTGACCGTGAGCGAGTACAGCGAGCCCAACTTGAAGCGTTCCGCCGAATAACCTGCTGCCTCCCGCGTCAGCCGAACGCCCTCGACCACGTCCTGAATCAGTTGTTGCGCGCGTTCTTCCAACACATAGGCGCTTTCCAAGGGGGTCAGGTTGCGTCCTTCGTGCTTGAACAGCGGGCAGCGCAGTGCGCTTTCAAGGGAGTGGATAGCGCGATGCACACTGACATTACTCGTGCCCAATTGCGCCGCAGCGCGCCCCAGATTGCCAGTGCGCATGAACGCCAGAAACACTTCGAGCTTTTTAAGCGTCAACTCTTCATCGATGAGCATCGTTCAGGCCTCAGTGAGCCATCAATTCATTCAAATAGCAGTCGGTCCGAAGGTACGGAGGCCGGTCGCCACCGCGCGGCTGACCGCCACAGACACCAAGGTTGCAGGGCTGCGGCACCTCCATAATAAGGGAAAGGTCGATTACGCGCTTCCCGTTCGGGCTACGGCAATCATCGAGGGTCGTTGGCCTGGTTTCATGATGTAGAGGGTGCCAATTGCTGAAATGCACCTATCTTTGCCGAGTGAAGCCTACGGGTTGAATTGACTCGTGATGCTCATGAATTTATCCATCTGACCTGGGTGACTGGGCAGGGCAGCCACTAGCTAGGCCCGACCCCGAGAACGCTGATGGCTAGCATCACAGCCGCTGACACACCGACGAGTGCGAAGGCCTGCTGCAAGCGTGGCCCGGCCAGTTTGTGTGCAACCTGCCTGCCCGCCAGCAACCCTATTACCGCCCCAAGCGCGAACGGAATGGCGGCTGGCCAGTACATCAGGCCGGTCAGTGCCGCCGTGGTAACCCCGCCGAGTGAAACAATGGCAATTACCGCGAGCGAAGTGGCGACGATGCTTTTGGTTTCCAGATTGGTATAGCGCGTCAGTGCAGGGATGATGACGAACCCGCCTCCGACCCCCAGCAGTCCTGAAAGCAATCCAGAGGTGAACCCCGTGAAAGCCAACGCGCGCGCGCAGGGCAGGGTCCAGCGCAGGCGGCCCCTAGTCGGGTTCAGTACACACGGAAGCGCTTCGGGGGGCGGCATGGCAGGGCCGCCGTGCAATGTTCTGCTGGCATTTCGCAGGATCCGGAAACTGGCGTAAGCCAGCACCACGGAAAACATCAATGCCAGTGGCGCGTTGGGGATGTGCTGCCCGAGGTACAGCCCCAATGGCGCTGCAAGGATGCCGATGGCGGAGACCAGGCCGGCGGCGCGGTAGCGCACCACGCCTTGATGCAAGCCAAGGAGCGCACCCACGCTGGCGGCCAGGCCTACGGCCAACAAGCCCACGGGGGCAGCCTGCACCATGCTCAGCCCCAGGCCGAATACCAATACAGGTACGGCAAGGATGCCGCCCCCGGCACCGGTCAACGCCAGCACCGCACCGATCACCGAGCCTAAGATCACGCCCAGGATGTCGTGCTCGATCATGCTTCAGTTTCCTGCTCTATCGTCTGAGTATCAGCAAGCCATTCGCGCCCTTTGAGCATGCAGTGCCAGTAGAAGGGCGGGAGAATTCGCGCTTTCAAAAACCAGGCCAGCCGCGACGGTTCGCGGCCCTCCAACAACCAGCGCGGGAAACTGGGCGCCAACGTGCCCCCGTACAGAAACTCGGCCAACACGATCTTGCCGCGCTCTACAGTCAGCGGGCAGGAACCGTAACCGTTATAAGCGGCGCGGTTGGTTTTTAGGCCGAGGGCTACCAGGACGTTAATGGCCACTACCGGCGCCTGTTTGCGCGCTGCGGCCATGGTTTTCGCATTGGTGGTGTT
Source organism: Gammaproteobacteria bacterium (assembly GCA_903970465.1). Taxonomy (GTDB): domain Bacteria; phylum Pseudomonadota; class Gammaproteobacteria; order Pseudomonadales; family Pseudomonadaceae; genus Aquipseudomonas. Next base: position 6,808 of record CAJCIO010000063.1, on the reverse strand, counting down.
GACCACATCACCCAGTGCGTGGATGTTGGCAAATAAACGATGCCTGAGTGTTACAGGGTCTACGTTGACCCAACCCCCTGCATCAACCAAGGGACTGTTACGGATGAAGTCAGGTGCCACTTGGGGCGGAACGACGTGGAGCATGTCAAATGACTCGACGACAGTTTCCACAGTGCCGTCTGTGTGGGTGCGCAAAAACGTTGCCTGTTGGTTGGGGCCGTCGACGGCAACCAGTTTATGGCTGAACATCAGGTCAACCGCATATTTCTCCATATACGCGGTGAGCGCCGGGACGTACTCGGCGACACCGAACAGCACCGCGCCCGCATTGAAGAACCGAGTGTTCACTAGGCCTTGAAGGTCATGCTTCAACCAGTAATCACAGGACAGGTACAGCGCTTTTTGCGGTGCACCTGCGCACTTGATCGGCATCGGCGGTTGAGTGAACAGCGCCTTGCCTGATTTGAGTTGCTGTACCAATTTCCAGGTGTAAGGTGCCAGGTCGTAGCGGTAATTGGACGTAACGCCATGGCTGCCCAGCGCTTCGGGCAACCCATCGATCGCTGCCCAGTCAAGCTTCAAGCCTGGGCACACGATGAGTTGCTGGTATTGAACCACGCGGCCATTTTCAAGCATCAGGGCATTGGATTCTGGATCGAAGGCAACGACCGATTCCTTGATCCACTGCACATCTTTCGGGATCACTGATGCCATCGTACGAACAGTAGACCTGGCTTTGAATATCCCGCCCCCGACCATGGTCCACCCAGGCTGGTAGTAATGCGCGTCAGCAGGGTCTATCAATACGATTTCCAGTCCAGGATGCCGGTTCTTCAGGCTTGCAGCCGTGGCAATGCCTGCGGAGCCGGCGCCTACGATGACGACCTGGTGATGGCTATGCGGATGTCGCCCGGGCAGCCGCTTGCGAGCCTCAATCCTGCGAGCCACTGGGGAGATATCGACTTGAGCCTCTTTGGTGACTTTCGAGAGGGTGTCCAGGCTTAGACTGCCTGCCTGCGAAAGCGCCCAAAGCATTGCCGCGCGGGTGCCGGAGCGACAGTAGGCAACGGCCGGCATGGGTGCCTGTTGGAGTATTGCGGCAAAGGCATCGACGGTTGCATCGGCAATGTCGCGGGTCGAGGTCGGCAGGTAGTGAAAAGTCAAACCTTGCGCGGCTGCCGCCCGGCCAATGGCGTCCTGTGACGGCTGGTCGGCTGCCTCGTTATCAGGCCTGTTACAAATCAGCGTACGCACGCCCTGCGCAGCGAGTTCCTTGACGTCATCTACCGTCACCTGAGCCGATATGGCCAGATCGGTGGTCAGCTTGTTAAGTTGCATTACATACTTCCCGAGTCAATTGATGAAGGCTTTCAAAAGGTATTGAGCGGGATCTTCAGGTAGCGAATGCCATTCGATTCAGGCTCGGGCAGGTGACCGCTGCGCATATTGATCTGGACCGAGGGCAGGAGCAGTCCCGGCATCTCCAGAGTCGCGTCCCTTGCTTCTCTCATCTTGACGAAATCGTCTTCGCCAATGCCTTCATGCACGTGGATGTTCTCGGCGTTCTGCGCTTGCACGCTAGTCTGAAAGGCCAGAGGTCGGCCGTTCGGGCGATAGTCATGGCAGAGGAATATTTGAGTGGTAGGAGGCAGAGCCAGGATTTTCTTCATTGAACGAAACAATGTCCTGGCATCCCCTCCCGGGAAGTCACACCTTGCTGTGCCGTAATCGGGCATGAACAGCGTGTCACCGACAAAGGCCAGGGTGTGCTCGTTGTCGTAGACGACATAGGTCATGCAGGCGGGCGTATGACCTGGGGTGTGCAGGGCCATGGCCGAGAGGTTGCCAATGCGGAATGCCTCCTGGTCCTGCAGTAGTGCATCGAACTGGCTTCCATCGCGCTTGAAATCGGGCTCGCTGGCGAACAGGTCGGCAAACACCTCCTGTACCTCGCAGATGTGATTGCCGATAGCGATCTTGCCGCCCAACTGTTCTTTCAAATAAGTAGCGGCGGTGAGGTGGTCAGCATGTACGTGGGTTTCCAGAATCCACTCTACCGATGCTTCCAGTTCCCGCACGCGCTGAATCAGGCGATCTGCGGAATGAGTGCTGGTACGGCCAGACTTGGAATCGTAATTCAGCACGCTATCAATGAGTGCGCAGGAGTGGGTCACCGTGTCGAGCAACAGATAGGTCACTGTCGACGTTGGCTCGTCAAAGAACGCTTCAAGCCAAATGTTTTCACTGATCTTCATCGAGGATGCTCCTGAGGCGTTATGCCATAGGAGTCAATATCCGTGCCAAGCCGGAAAGGGCGTCAAGCCTCGGTTTTATTGAGTCCGATTCGCTTCGGGAAGCCTTCTGTCGTGGGACTGCCATCAAAGTGGCAGTCGCGTTGGCAGTTGGTGGCAGTGTGTGGCAGACTTTTTGACCCAACTTGGATGACGGCATGAACACCACCGACATGATCGCCACTGACGCTGCCGATGTTCAGGCGCTGGCGTCTTACCTTGAGCACGATGATTGCCCGATGATCATCCTGGATATCGAGTACAACATCGTTGCCGCCAATAGCGCCTACCAGCGCCACTTCGGCGTTGAGGGCAAACCGCATATTGGTGCCAAGTGCTTCAAGGTATCTCATGAATACGCGGTGCCATGCGACCAGGCCGGAGAGCACTGCCCGATGCGCAAGGCGTTCGAGAGCCATCGTGCCGAACGAGTGCTGCATATCCATCACACCCCCCGTGGACCCGAGCATGTCGATGTCGAATTACGTCCGATACTGGATCGCCAGGGGCAGGTCGTTGCGTACGTCGAACGTTTGAACTCCGTTGGGCTGGCTTCTGCACAGCCACAGAAGCAGGGGCTGGTAGGAAAGTCGCCCGCATTCAAAGCGGCGCTGAGTACTTTGCAGAGAGCGGCACCGTCGATGATCCCGGTGCTGCTGCAGGGGGAGTCGGGTACCGGAAAGGAACTGTTCGCCAAGGCGCTTCATCATGCGAGCCTGCACGCCAACGGTCCTTTGGTGGTGGTTGATTGCACCGGACTCAGCGAGTCGCTTTTCGAGAGTGAATTGTTTGGCCATGAGAAAGGGGCGTTCACCGGAGCGCTGTACAAGAAGACCGGCCTGGTGGAAGCCGCCCACGGTGGGACGCTGTTTCTCGATGAAATTGGCGATGTGCCGTTGTCGATGCAGGTCAAGCTGTTGCGACTGATTGAATCCGGCAGCTTCAGGCCTGTGGGTAGCCTGCGTACGGTGCACTCGGATTTTCGTCTGGTCGCGGCCACCCACAAGCCGTTGAGAAGGATGGTCGAGGAAGGGACTTTTCGTCAGGACCTGTACTACCGAATCAGCGCATTTCCGATCGTGCTGCCTCCGCTTCGCGAGCGCAGCGAAGACCTGCCGCTGCTGATAGAAAGCCATCTGCAACGTATTGCCCCTGGCAGCAGAGGCACCATTGATCCGACGGCAATGCAGCGCCTGCAACGCTATGCGTTTCCTGGAAACATCAGGGAGCTCAAGAATATCCTTGAACGAGCGCGGCTGCTCAGTGATGACGGGATCATCAGGGAACAAGATTTGCCTGCGGAGCTTCGTGACGACACACCCATGCTTGCGGTGAGCACAAAAAATACCAAAGAGCTTCAAGCTATCGCGCATCGGTTGAATACGTTCAGTGGTTCACGAACAGCGCTTGCTAAAGAATTAGGCGTGAGTGAGCGAACGCTTTACAGACGCCTGAAAAGCCTTGGGCGACTCGATTGAATATCGCGCACGCCAGTAGGCGAGGGCTTCGTTACTGCCAAAAGCGGATCGGTAGGGCAAGCGGGCGCGAAGGTTGTTCAGCTTCCATGCTGAATTCGATCAACAATCTGAAATACTTCAACCTGCACCTCAATCGAGGCAAAACTCGAGCACTCAGGTAGTTGTAGCGCGGGTGATGCCTGCAAGCGTCCCGTGAGCCCTTTAGAGAAGGGCAAGAAACCTTTCCGAAAGTTTAAATTAATTGATGGTATTTCGGTGCAAAACGTGTGTTTAATTTTATTTGTGTTTTCTTCGGAAATTAAATGTTCTGTATTTCAAGAGGTTGAGATATTTATTCGATAAAATCAAGATGCTTGCTGCAGGTTTGAGTCTCACAGTCGATAGCCTCATACGCCCGTGGTTCCGTGCTCTGCATAAAGGTAATAATATGAGAAATTTTAGCGTGTCGGTTAGAGCCGGGTTCAGTTTTATGCTGATCACCTGTTTGCTCATTGCGTTGGGGGGGATTTCTCTGTGGAAAATGCAGGAGCTAAGGGCCAATCTGAATGAGCTGCGGACCGATGCTATGGCAAGCATTTCTGTGGCCAATAAAATAAGTACTGCAACGTTACGACTACGTCTCAATGTTCGCCGCTTCATTGTGCTCGATGCAAAGTCCAAGGAGCTTGCGGTCGCGCAGTTGAAAGCGTCTAGAGACGTAATGCTGAAGCAGGTGTCGTCTTATGCACCCTTTGCCCCTACCGATGAAACGGGCCGTCAGGAGCGAGAAAGCTATCAGACTGCGGACTCTTCAGCCAATAAATTCTCAAGCCAGGTGGACGCCGTCATTGAACTCGGTAGAACCAGTACGATTGACGCGGTAACCGCGTATGTGGATACAAATATTGCGCCAGTGGCGCAGGTGCTGCAAGACGCAGCCGATGTATTGATTAAAATAAATGAAGATCAGGCCAATTATGTGGGCGAGTCTTCAGAGCAGTCATATCAAGCCGGTATTTTATTCATTTGGCTGATTATTCTCGCGTCGGTGCTGGCCACTGTAGTTTTGGCGGTGCTGTTGACCCGGAGTATCGTTCGCCCGCTCAACGAGTTGCTTGTGCTCAATAACAAGATTGCCAGTGGAGACCTCAGCGGGGAAGTCGGTTTTTCAGGTAAGGATGAAATTTCCGCACTGCAGAAATCGACCTCCAACATGCAGAAAAACTTGCGTCAAACGATCAGTTTGATCAGCAGCTCATCCACCCAGCTGGCCTCCGCCGCCGAACAGATGAGCTCCATCACGGCGCAATCCAGCGAAGGCCTTGGGCGGCAAAACCAGGAAATCGAACAAGCAGCCACTGCAGTCAATGAAATGACCGCAGCGGTCGATGAGGTTGCGCGCAATGCCGCAGCTGCCTCCACTGCCGCCAAGGCGTCGAACACTTCAACCGTACGTGGTACTCATCGGGTTTCCAGTACCGTCAATGCGATTGAAAAGCTCAGCGCCACCGTCTTGGCGACCAGCGTCGACGTGCAACGCCTCGCAGGTCAGTCGCAAGACATCAGCAAGGTATTGGCGGTCATCAGAAAAATCGCCGAACAGACCAACCTGCTGGCACTCAACGCGGCCATTGAAGCTGCGCGCGCAGGCGAGCAGGGAAGGGGCTTTGCCGTGGTAGCCGACGAAGTCAGAGCGCTTGCCCACCGCACACAACAATCGACGCAAGAAATAGAGCAGATGATCGACGCAATACTCAATGGTTCTGAATTGGCCACTCGGTCGATGCAGGACAGTTGCGACGGGGCAAAAGATACCTTGAATGTAGCGCATGAAGCAGGTGCTGCCCTGACGGAGATCGCCCAGAGCATTCGCGAGATTACCGAGATGAACACCCTGATCGCCACCGCCGCCGAGCAGCAGGCACAAGTTGCGCGCTCCATCGATCACAACCTGGTCAGTATCCGCGATTTGTCTGCGCTCAGCACCGAAGGCGCAGGTCAGACATCCGTCGCCAGTAATGAGCTTTCACGCCTTGCCGCAGAAATGAATGCCGTGGTCATACGCTTCAAAATGTAAGCGTGAAGTTCAGCGATTCAGTCTGAGTTCAGCGCCGTTGATTCAGCGTGGCATAAAGACGGGGTCGCTTTCGATAAAGTCCTCCTCGTCGCTACGGTCGGCTTCGAGTATTCCACACCATCTGGACGCAGCACCTGGCCCCATAAGCGCCCGCGCTCCACTACGCTCGCTCGCAGGTCAGGCCCAAGGGAAAAAAATGGAACCAGGCTCCTTCCCTCGGTCACTCATAATGCCCTGTCGGTGTCAATAACCATCATCAGTCAGGGATGAATATGAGCACATCAATAATAAATAGCCGGGAATTATAAATATGCCATCCAAAATAACTGCAAGCAATATTGCCGATTATATTCATGTTATTCATGATACTCAGCATGAGTTTGACGTTGTTGAAAACGCTCTAAGCAAAATATACAACGATGGTCAGGGTGCAGGCGCGACTTTGCTATCTAAAATAACTAGTAATTGCAGTGGGGTTCGGGGGGTATTTATTAACTTGTGTAGTGAAAGCTTCACCATTCCAGTGCTGACCGGACCGCAACTCGAGGAGTATGGTGTTGAGCACAATATTCCTAATGATCCTACGACAGACCGCCATAATAAGGCCGCCAAAACGCTTTCTGAAAAGGATGCAAATGGAAACCCTGGTGAAGGAACCCATGCTGTTATTGCTTGGCGACCTGAAGATTATATCGATGTCAGTACGCGTGGTCGTTCTTATGAAAGAGATAACAGCAATTATGGTTTTATTTCATTAGCGCACGAACTCGTTCACGCTTATAGGAAGGTCAAAGGGAATGCGACGGGTTCCACAATGTGCGAGGAAAAAAGAGCGGTGGGTCTCGGTCAATTCAGCGGTTCAAGCTTTTCCGAAAATGCGATCAGAAGAGAGCATGGTCTACCGATTCGCAACCGATACCAAACATTAGAGGATCCAGATTGTGATGAGTCACCAGAATCTGGCTCCGATTACTATTAACAGA
>CAJCIO010000062.1 GCA_903970465.1 Gammaproteobacteria bacterium | reverse complement strand
ACCTGACCGCGTTGTTCCTGCTGTTCAAAGTCGGCCTGCGCGTGATGCGCGACTATGACGAGCAGCGTCGTGCCGGGATCAAGCAACCGGTATTCGATGCGGCCAAGTTCCAGGACCTGGACATCGATAAAGAAGCCTGGCCGGTAGAGCCTCAAAAGACCGCCCAAGGCGATTACGCTGCCGAGTTGGCCCAAGCGCAACGCTGATTGACGATGTAGTGCAAAAAACCCCTCTCGAGGGGTTTTTTTGTGCCTGGACTTTCAATTCGCTCGACACAGCGCTGGAGTACTGTAGAACAGCGTTTCCTCCCGCAAAAACAATCACGTACCATACCGCCCGCCGGTTCCTTCACTGGATTAATAGGGAATCCGTCACGCGCCCACCCGCCGTGAAACGGAACTGCCCCCGCAACTGTAGGCGTCGAGCCGCGTTCCGTGTACCGCCACTGGGCCCTCCCGGGAAGGCTGGAATGCAGCCATGACACGCCAGTCAGGAGACCTGCCGGCCGCAGTATCGAGTACCCACCGGCGGGGTGTCCGGAGTTCGTAGCGAGCATTTTTCATGTCATTGATTCGTCCAGCCCTTATGTTGAACGGCCTGTTGGCCGGCCTGATCACCTGCAGTCCGGCGTTTGCCGCGGCCACCCATTACCCGCTGACGATAGACAACTGCGGCACCCCGCTGACCTTCGTCCAGGCGCCGAGCAAAGCCGTGACCATCGGCCAGTCGACCACCGAAATCCTCTATGCCCTGGGCCTGGGCGAGCGGCTGGTTGGCACTTCGCTGTGGTTCAACCCGGTACTGCCGGCGTACCAGAGCATCGACGCCAAGGTGCCCCGCCTGGCCGACAATCAACCGAGCTTCGAGGCGGTGATCAACAAGCGCCCGGACCTGGTGGCCGTGCAGTTTGAATGGTCGGTCGGCCCGCAAGGCGCGGTGGCCACCCGCGAGCAGTTCAACGACCTGCACATCCCCGCCTACGTGATGCCCACCGATTGCGAAGGCAAAGACAATCTGGTCGGCGCCGACGGCACGCGCTTGCGCCCGTTCAGCGTCGACACCCTGTACAAGACCATCAGCCAACTGGCGGCGATTTTCGACGTCAGTGATCGCGGCACTCAGCTCAACGCCGAACTGGCGGCACGGCTGACGGCGGCCCAGGCCAAGGTCGCGGCCAAACAGCTGAACAACGCCAGCGTGGCGTTCTGGTTCTCCAGCCCGGACCTGGCCAGCGATCCGTACATGGCCGGACGCAAAGGCGTGCCAGACTTCATGGCCAAGACTCTCGGGCTGCACAACGTAGTGCAGTCGGATGAAGAATGGCCCACCGTCGGCTGGGAGAGCATCGCCAAGGCCAACCCCACGGTGCTGGTCATCGCGCGAATGGACCGGCGCCGCTTCCCGGCGGATGACTACCTGAAGAAACTCGAATTCCTCAAGAACGACCCTGTGGCGCGCAACATGGATGCAGTCAAGCACGGTCGCATCGTGATCCTCGACGCGCAGTCCATGGAAGCCACAGTGCGCATGTTCGATGGCATCGATGGCCTTGCCGATGCCATCGACCACTTCAAGCTGCCGAAATGACCCGCAGCCTCGCCGTCGCATTACGCCAACTGCTGCTGCGCCTGAGCTGGGTGCTGCCGCTGTTGGCGCTGGCCCTGCTGGCGGGCGTGGCGATCGGTGAAACGCCGTTGGCGCCCAGCGTGGTGTTGCAGACATTGGCCAACCAGTTGGGCTTGGGCAATTATCCGCTGGATGCAATCGATCAAGGCATCATCTGGAACTACCGCCTGCCACGCGCGCTGGTGGCAGCGGCCTGCGGCGCGGGTCTGGCGACCTGCGGCGTGGTCCTGCAAGCACTGTTGCGCAACGCCTTGGCCGAGCCCTATCTGCTGGGGATTTCCGCGGGGGCCTCGACAGGTGCAGTGCTGGTGGCGCTTATCGGCATCGGCGGCGGCGCTATCTCTTTGTCGATGGGTGCGTTCAGCGGCGCGGTACTGGCCTTCGTGCTGGTGGTGTTACTGGCCCGCGCTGGTAATGCGGCGGGTGCCCGCGGGCAGATCATCCTCGCGGGTATTGCCGGCTCGCAGCTGTTCAACGCCCTCACGGCCTTCCTGATCACCAAGTCGGCCAACGCCGAGCAGGCCCGCGGGATCATGTTCTGGCTGCTGGGCAACCTCAGCGGCGTGCGCTGGCCCGCCGTGACGCTGGCGGTGCCGGTGGTGCTGCTGGGCTTGCTGGTGTGCCTGTGGCATCGGCGCGCGCTGGATGCCTTCACCTTTGGCAGGGACTCGGCGGCAGCGTTGGGAGTCCCCGTGCGCCGGGTGCAATACGTGCTGATCGGCAGTACCGCATTGATGACCGCCGTGTTGGTGTCGCTGGTTGGCTCCATCGGTTTCGTCGGCCTGGTCATCCCCCACGCCATGCGCTTGCTGGTGGGTCTGCGCCATGCACGCCTGCTGCCGGCCAGCGCCTTGGCCGGGGCGGTGTTTCTGATTGCTGCCGATGTCATCTCGCGCACCCTGATCAGCGGCCAGGTGCTGCCCATCGGGGTGATTACCGCGCTGGTCGGCGCGCCGGCCTTCGCGCTGATCCTGATCAAGGCCAGACGCCCATGAGCATTCAACACGCACCGGTACTGACCTGTACGCAACTGAGCTGGCGCCACCAGGGCGCGACTATCCTCGAGGGTGTCGACCTGCAAGTGCGCGCGGGGGAATCCTTGGCGCTGGTCGGGCCCAACGGCTCGGGCAAATCGACCCTGATCAAACTGCTGTGCGGTGTCCTCGCCGCGTCTGCCGGCGAAGTGCGCCTGTTCGGCCAGCCGTTGTCCGACTACCTGCGGCGCGACATCGCCCAGCGCATCGCGGTGGTCGAGCAGCACAGCGAAACGCTCGATGCCATCAGCGTGCGCGATGCAGTGGAATTGGGCCGCACGCCGTGGCTCAGCGCCTTGGCACCGTGGTCGGCGGAAGATGATCGGCAGGTCGAGCAAGCCTTGCAGGCCGTGGACCTCACCCACCTGAGCAAGCGCCGCTGGCACAGCTTGTCCGGCGGCGAGCGGCAACGGGCGCAGATTGGCCGCGCCATGGCCCAGCAGCCGCAGATCCTGCTGCTCGACGAGCCCACCAATCACCTTGACATCCAGCATCAACTGTCGATCCTGGGATTGGTACAGCGCCTGCCAGTGACCACGGTCATCGCCCTGCACGACCTGAACCAGGCACTCACCTGCGACCGCGTGGCCGTGCTCGACAAAGGCCGCTTGATCGCCCTTGGTGCACCTGAGGAGGTGCTCGTGCCCGAGTTGCTGTTGCAGACGTTCGGCGTGCACGCGCATTACCTGGTCGATCCGGAAGATGGCACGCGGCTGTTGCGCTTTCGACCGGCTGGCTGACATGATCGCTTGAGTTTCATGCAACCTGCCCGCGAAGAGGTCAGTGGCATCAACGAAAATCCCAAGGGCACAACACCCAGCAGCGGAACCCAAGCCCCCTGGCCAAGGTCGATGTGACTACGATCTATCACTCGGCCAAATACCCTCCCCATGCCAATTCCCAACGCGCCGCTGTCGTTGCCAATGCGACTGTGGCTCCTGCTGCTGAGCCTGCTGATCGGTGCTGCCGGGCTGTTCATGACAGTGTTCGGCGTGCGATTGCTGGCGTTGCACGGCAGCGCCTATTTCCTCCTCTGCGGCGTGGTGCTGCTGTTGTCCGCCGTGCAGCTTGCACGCGCCCGAACCTCGGGGGCGGTGGTGTTCGGCGTTGCCTACATCGGCTCCGCGTGCTGGGCAGTCATGGACGTGGGGCTGGCTTTCTGGCCACTGATGTCGCGCCTGCAACTGCTGACCGTATTGATGATAGCGGTGGCGCTCACCCTGCCGCGGCTCAGACGCTTGCAGGGTCGATCCCCCTTGAAAACCCCGGCCTACGCCAGCGCCACTGTTCTGACCCTGGCCTCGCTGGGCGCGGCCGGCTGGATGTTCTTCCCGCATGCCGAGGTAAACGCCACAGGCCAGGCCGCACCGCGCGTTCCCGTGGCGGCCGGCCACGTACCAACTGACTGGCAGCACTACGGCAACACCCCCGGTGCGTCGCGCTTCGTCGCCCTGGACCAGATCAACAGCGACAACGTGCAGCACCTGCAAGTGGCCTGGACCTACCACACCGGCGATATTCCCGTCAGCCCCACCGGCAACGGTGCCGAAGACGAGACAACGCCGCTGCAGGTCGGCCAGCAGTTGTTCATCTGCACCCCGCACAACAATGTCATTGCCTTGCAGGCCAGCACCGGCAAGCAGCTATGGAAGACCGAGATCAACGCTCAGCAGAAAACCTGGATGCGCTGTCGCGGGCTGGCTTATTTCGATGTCGATCAACCGGTGTCGCAACCCAGCGTCGCGGGCGCCACGGCGGTGCCATTGCCCCTGCCGCAGGTGGGCGCGCTGTGCCGTCAACGCATCGTGCTCAATACCATCGAAGCAGAACTGATCGCGCTGGACGCCCACACTGGCGAGTTCTGCGCGGATTTCGGCGGCGGCGGCCGAGTCGATCTCAAGCCGGGGATCGCCAAAGGCGTGGAATCCAATCAGTACTCGCTGACCTCCGCGCCAACCTTGGCCGGGACCACCCTGGTGGTCGGCGGTCGCGTCGCCGACAACGCCAGCACCGACATGCCCGGCGGCGTGATCCGCGGCTATGACGTGATGACCGGTGCGTTGCGCTGGGCCTTCGACCCCGGCAATCCGCAAGTCCATTTACTGCCCGCGCCAGGGCAGACCTATAGCCGCTCGACACCCAACGTCTGGGCGCCGATGTCCTACGACCCGTCATCCAACACCGTCTATCTGCCCGTCGGCAGCGCGGCCATCGACTTCTATGGCGTGCAGCACCATCCCCTAGACCGCCAGTTCGGTGCTTCGCTGCTGGCGCTGGATGCCACCACCGGCGTGGAAAAATGGCACTTTCAGACCGTTCACGACGACCTGTGGGACTTCGACGTGCCCATGCCGCCCAGCCTCATCGACCTGCCCCAGGCCGACGGTACCAGCACCCCCGCGCTGGTGTTCGGCACCAAGGCCGGGCAACTGTTCGTGCTCGACCGCCTGACCGGCAAGCCCCTGACCCAAGTCGACGAACAAGCGGTACTGGCCGGTGACATTCCCGGCGAAACCTACTCGCCCACCCAGCCGATATCGGTGGGTATGCCGCAGATCGGCACCCAGCGCCTGAGCGAAGCGGATATGTGGGGCATCACACCCTTCGACCAGTTGATGTGCCGCATCGCGTTCAAGTCGCTGCGCTATGACGGCCTGTTCACCCCACCCGGCACCCAGACCACGCTCAACTTGCCGGGCTCGCTGGGTGGCATGAACTGGGGCGGCCTGAGTATCGATCCGACGCGTCAGTACCTGTTCGTCAATGACATGCGCGTCGGCCTGGAGGTCCAACTCGTGGCGCAGGGGGAAGAGGTCAAAGGCCAGAAGCCGCCACGTGCATTGCATGGCACCCCCTACGCCATCAGCGTCAAGCGCCGGTTTCTTTCACCGCTGGGCATCCCCTGCCAAAAGCCTCCCTTTGGCACCCTTACCGCCATCGACTTGAAGACCCGCCAGATCGCCTGGCAGGCGCCGATCGGCACCGTGCAGGACACAGGTCCTCTGGGCATCAAGATGCACCTGCCGATGCCGATCGGCATGCCGACACTGGGCGGCACCCTGGCGACCCAAGGCGGGCTGCTGTTCATCGCCGCGACCCAGGACCACTACCTGCACGCCTTCGACACCGGCAATGGCAGCGAGCTGTGGAAGGGCCGCTTGCCGGTCGGCAGCCAAGGCACGCCGATCAGCTATCGCGACCCGGCCACGGGTAAACAGTACGTGGTGGTCACCGCCGGCGGCGGCCGTGGCTCACAGGATCGCGGTGACTACGTGATCGCCTATGAGTTGCCGGATTGAACTGCAGGGCAGATCATCACAGCCGAGAACGCCCGGCTGTGACCACCGGGCCGACCGCATCCTGCTTGCGCAGGGTATCGACCACCGCGTCGAAAAACACCATGGGGTTGATGGCGTCCTTGTTCAGCGGCCGGGGCTGAGCGGCGAAGGTGACGATCACCACCTTCTGCACCGGGTCGATGTAGATGTTCTGGCCCAGCAGGCCGACTGCCGCGTAGGCGTGATCCTGCAGCGAGCCTTTGGTCGAGGCGGTCCACCACATATAGCCGTAGCCGGCCTCCTTGCCGTTGGCCAGGGTCTTGCTGGTGGTGGCGTCCGCGACCCAGTGAGGCGGCAGGATCGAGCGACCTTCGACCAGGCCGTTGTCCATGAAAAACATGCCGAAACGGCCGTAGTCACGCAAGGTGGCGGCGATACCGCTGCCGCCGATTTCCGTGCCGTCGGGCGAATCCAGCCACCAGGTGGCATCGGCCTCCATGCCGTACGGTTGCCAGACTTTTTCCGCCAAGTACTGAGCCAGCGGTTTGCCGGTCGCCGCGCGCACCACTTCGCCCAATACCTGAGCTTCACCCGTGTTGTAGTTGAACACCGTGCCGGGCGGGTTGGCGCGCTGCAGGTGACTCATCAGCACCAACGCCGCGCCCGGCTGCTGGGCCATCTGCAGGCGCAGCAAGGCGCGGCGATCGGAGGTGGGGTCGGTGGCGGTTTCATTCCACTGGGCGCCCGAGGCCATCATCAACAGGTTGCGTACGCTGACGCCGTCGTAGGCCGTGCCCTTGAGCTGCGGCAGGTAGTCGACCACTTCAGCGTCGAGGCCCTTGATGCGCCCTTCCTGAATGGCGATGCCAGCCAGGGTCGAGGTCACCGACTTGGCCACCGACATCGACATCCAGCGGGTCTGCGCGGTGTTGCCGCGCTGATAGCTCTCGTGGACGATCTCGCCGTCGCGGATCACCAGCAGGCCGGTGATGCTGTCCAGCGCGAGAAACTCGGCCAGACTGTAGGCGCGGCCCTGGTAGGTGAACTTGATGTCGGTGAGAGGCGTTTCGGCGTGGGGCAATGGCTGGGCATGGCCGCCCGCCTTGATCACGCGACTCGGGAACAGCCGATCGATATTGCGGTAGGTGTTGACGGCGATATCCGGGCTCAGCGTGCCTGCATACATCTCTTCGGCCGTGCCTATCGGCTGGTTGGCAAAAGGATAAGGTGCAGGTTTGCTCGCGCAGCCCCACAGGCCGATGGCGATCGCCAGCAACAGGGCGCCTCGAACGCTTGACTGCCCGCACCCTGTACGGACGAAACCTTGCAGCATGCACAGTCCTTGCTCGTTTCACGAGCGGCCATGGGATACACAGCTCGGCCACAGGGCGAGCGACACACATGAATATTTATTTATACCCGATCTGGCGTGCTAATAAACCTGCCAGCCGCCAAGTGGCGTGGCTTGTGCGCTGAGTGCCAGGTTTTTTTGGAGGGCATCGAGGCCGCCCTCGCCGCCGAACTGAACGGCACCATGGTGGGAGCAAGGGTGCGCGTTCGGCGGCGAAGAGGCCCGCATGCTCGACGCATCACGCCTCGATGTTCAACCGTTTTAGCCGCGACGCCAACGTAGTGGGCTTGAGCCCGAGCATTTCAGCCGCGCCGCCTTTGCCGAACAGCTTGCCGTGGCACTGCGCAAGCGCGGCCAAGGTGTTGTCGCGCTCCAGCTGGCGAATCTGCTCGTCGGTGAGAATCCCCGGCGTCGCGCTGATCGGCACACTGACGCCTGGCGGCGCCGTGACTTCCGGCAGATCGATTTTCAGGTCTCGGCCCTGGGACGTAATTAACGCCCGCTCGATGACGTTCTGCAACTCGCGAATATTGCCTGGCCACGGATAGCCCTGCAGACGCTCCAGATCGGACTGCAGCAAACGCCGGCCGGTGAGGTTCAAGCGCCCACCAATCTGCTGGAGAAAATGCAAGGCCAGCGGCGCGATATCCATGGGTCGTTCGCGCAGTGCCGGCGACTGCAGCGGGAAGACGTTCAGGCGAAAGTACAGGTCCTCGCGAAAGCGCTTGGCCTCCACCTCGTGGCGCAGGTTGCGATTGGTAGCCGCGACGATGCGCACATCGACCTTGCGCGTACGCTCCTCGCCGACCCGCTCGAACTGGCCCTCCTGCAACACCCGCAACAGCTTGCTCTGCAGATCCAGCGGGATCTCGCCGATCTCGTCAAGAAACAAGGTGCCGCCATCGGCCAGCTCGAAGCGCCCTACCCGATCACGGACCGCACCGGTAAAGGCGCCACGAATGTGGCCGAAGAACTCGCTCTCGAACAGCTCCGCCGGTATCGCCGCGCAGTTGACCCGGATCAGCGGATGCCCGCTGCGCTTGCTGGCCTGGTGAATCGCCCGGGCAATCAACTCCTTGCCGGTGCCCGACTCGCCATGGATCAGCACGCTGGCATCGGTGGGCGCGACCACGTCGATCTGCTTGATGATCTTCAGGATCGGCTTGCTCTGGCCGACGATCTCGCGGTAGTTGTGTTCGATGTGAATTTCTTCCTGCAGGTAAGCGTTCTGCTCCTCCAGGCGCTTTTTCAACTCCTTGAGCTCGTCCAGTGCGGTCTGCAGTTGCCGCTCGGTAGTGCGCCGCTCGGTGATGTCACGAAATACCACCACCGCGCCGACGATACGGCTGTCGGCGATGACCGGGGTGCTGGTGAATTCCACCGGGAACGAACTGCCGTCGCGGCGCCAGAACACTTCCTGACGGCCCTCGTGGACCACTCCGTCGTGCACCGCACGATAGATCGGGCAGTCCTCGACCGGGTAGTGCGAACCGTCGGCGTGGCTATGGTGATGGATGCGGTGGATGTTCTTGCCGATCATGTCCTTGGGTTGCCAACCCAGCATGCGCGCGCCGGCGGGGTTGACGAAGGTCGCCAGGCCCTGGTTGTCGATACTGTAGATACCGTCACCCACCGCGCTCAGCAGCAGTTGGTTGTCGCGCTCCGACTCCTGGAACAGGTTGAGGATATTGCGCCACTCCAGCAATCCGCCGCGCATGGTCCGCGCGGTATCGGCCTGATCGCGCTGATATTGTTTTTCGCTGCGCTCGTGCAGCACCAGGATGATCTGCAACTGGCCCTTGATACTCAGGGTGGTGGCGCTGATTTCGAGCTCGATGCGCTCGCCGCTTTTGCAGTTGCAACTCAGCCCGTCGGTCCAGCCGCGGCCTTTTTCCAGCACCGCCTGGCTGAACACGATGAGGTCGGCCAGTTGATGACCGAACAGCTTGCTGACGGGCAGTGCCAGCAGTTCGTGGCGCGGGTAGCCGAGCAACTCGCACGCGGCGATGTTGAGATCCCCCAGGCGATCGCCATAAGGATCAAGCAGCGCGATGGCTTCACTGCAGTGCTCGAACACCATGTGCCGTGACGCATAGGCCAGGTCCGCCCAGCCGCTGAGGCAGTCATCCTCGGTCATACGAATTCTCGTGAAAAGCCGCTACGAAGATTCGTATTTCTACGCCGTTGGCCGGGTGCTGAACAGGGGCAGATGGCGTTGTAAAAGGCGGATCAGCAATCACCGCCCTACCGGTTCGCCTTCAGCCTCTGCTTCACTGATACCCCAAAAGCCCAGCAGACACCCCACGCCCCCGATGCCCAAGGCGACGCACAACGGGACCGGCGTGCCATCGGCGAAGGCGCTGACCATCCAGCTGAAGGCCATCCCGCTGGCGAACTGCACCGCCACCGCCAAGCCGACTGCGGCGCCTGCCTGACGCTGAAACAAGGCCATGAGGCTGGCCGTGCAGTTGGCGCCGATCAGGCCGGCGGTGGTCATGTACAGCACCACACATACGATGATGACCACCGGTATCGCCCAGCCCAACAGACCGGCGGCGGTCAATGCCAGCCCCGCCAGCGCGGCGACCCACGCCCCCACCTTGAGCATGGCCAGCGGCCCGACCTGGTTGACTTTGCGCGCGTTGATCACCGAGGCCAGGATGATCCCCAGAATGTTGAGCGCGAAGACCCAGGCAAAGGCGCGCGGCGAAAAGCCGAAATGTTCGATAAACACGAATGGCGACGCGGTGATGAAGGCGAAGATGCCGCCGGAGGAAAATCCCATGCACAGGATGAACGACATGGCCTGACGATGCGCAAGCACGCTCAGATAACCGGCGAACGCTGCGCGGACGGTGGCGCTGCGCTGTTCGGGCGCGTGGCTTTCCTTGAGCCACAGCGCGGTCGCAAGCCCGCAGACCAAGGCCAGCAGCAACAATGCCAGGAAGATGCTCCGCCAGCCGTCGATCAACACCAGCCAGGTTCCGGTCATGGGCGCGATCAGCGTAGCGACCATGGTGATCAGCTGCATCAACGACAATACCCGCGCCGCCTGCCCCAGCGCGAACAGATCACGTACCACCGCCCTCGCCAGCACCAGTGCCGCGGCGCCGCCCAATGCCTGGACGAAACGACAGACCAGCAATTGCTCGACGCTTTGCGCCAGCATGCACCCCAGGCTGGCAACGATGTACAGCGCGATGCCGCCGAGCAACAGCGGCCGGCGCCCAAAGCGATCCGACAACGGCCCATAGGCCAGCATTCCCAGGCACAGGCCGCCAAGGAACACGCCGATGGTCATTTGTACCAGCCCGGCGGAACTGCCCAGGTCACGAGCTATGGCCGGCAGGCTGGGCAGATAGGTATCGATGGACAGCGGCACGAACGCCGCCAGCGCGGCCAACAACAGGATCAGGCGGGGGGTACCGCTTTGGGCTTGCATGAAATGGCTCACTCGTGGCGCAAAAAGGGCAATGATAGCCCTCTAGCCTGCACGGCGGCGAGCCTCGAGTGGAATAGCGTCAGGCCACCTGGCCGCGTCGACCCCTTCGCGGGCAAGCGCTCCCACAGGTGTAAGGCTTCGCAGCTGCTTGCACGGTGGGAGGGCTCTGCCCACGAATCAGCCCACCCGCGCGATCGCCTCGGCCACCAACTTGACGTTGCCGGCATTCAAGCCCGCCAGGCACATGCGCCCGCTGTCGATCAGATAGATGCCGCATTCGCGGCGCAGATGGGCGACCTGCTCGGCGCTCAGGCCGGTGTAGCTGAACATGCCCTTCTGGCGCAGCAGATAATCGTGACGCCCGTCCGGGAACGCGTCGCGCAATAGCGACGCCAACTGGGTACGCATCGAGCCGATACGCACGCGCATCTCTTCCACCTCGGCCAGCCATTGGGTGCGCAAGGCTTCATCGTTGAGCACGATACTGACCAGTCGTGCGCCATGGCTGGGCGGGCTGGAATAGTTACGCCGCACGGTAGCCTTCAATTGACCGTGGACGTTGGCCGCGACCTGGGCACTGGCGCAGACCACCGACAGACCGCCGACACGCTCGCCGTACAGCGAGAAAATCTTCGAGAACGAGTTGCTCACCACCAGGGTCAGTCCCGCCTGGGTCATGGCGCGGATTGCATAAGCGTCCGCCTGCATGCCGTCACCGAAGCCCTGGTAGGCGGTGTCCAGGAACGGGATCAACTCCCGCTCTGCCAACACCTTGATCACCTCGTCCCACTGCGCCGGCAACAAGTCGGCGCCCGTCGGGTTGTGGCAGCACGGGTGCAGCAACACGATGCTGCGCGCTGGCAACTGCCCAAAGGCCTCGAGCATGTCAGCGAAGGCCACGCCACCGGTGCTCGGATCGAAGTACGGATAGGTGTTGACGATGAACCCGGCGCCGCCGAACAGCGCGTGGTGGTTCTCCCAAGTGGGATCACTGACCCACACTTGCGACTGCGGAAAATACTGACGCAGAAAATCCGCACCGACTTTCAACGCGCCCGAGCCGCCGACCGTCTGGATCGTCGCCACGCGGCCTTCGCTCAGCGCGGGCGATGCGTCGCCAAACAGCAAGCGTTGCACCTGCACGCAATAGTCCGTCAGCCCTTCCATCGGCAGATACAGCGCCGGGCGCTCGCCCTGCGCGAGCAGGCGGCGATGGGCTTCGGCCACCGACGGCAAGGTCGGAATACGGCCCTCGGCGTCGTAATACAAACCGATGCTGAGGTTGACCTTGCTGGCGCGCGTATCGGCCTGATAGGTGTCCATCAGCGACAGAATCGGATCGCCAGCGTAGGAGTTGACGTGGTCAAGCATGCAAATAGCTCCAGCAAGAAGAGGCAGGCATCAGGCGTGGTACCGGCCCGAACGGTGGTTAAGCGCAATGATCAGGTTGATCAGCACGGCGCCGAGCACCGAGATGGCCAGAATCGGCCACGACACGATGGTCAACGACAGCATCAGGATCAGCACATCGACGCCCATCTGCAGCCAGCCGGCGCGCCAGCCAAAACGTGCCTGCAGGAACAGTGCGAGAATATTCAGCCCGCCGAGGCTGGCACGGTGCCGGAAAAGCACGATGAAGCCAACCCCCAGAATGATGTTGCCGATGACCGCTGCGAACAACGGCTGGATCTGCTGCAGGGTAATGAAATGCTGCACCTGATCGGAGAACAGCGACACCAGGCCGATTGCGATGAAGGTCTTGAGGGTAAAGACCCAGCCCATGCGCCGAAACGCCAGATAATAGAACGGCAGATTGATCGTGAAGAAGGTCAAGCCGAAGGCATAGCCGAACGCGTAATGCAGGTAGAGGGCGATGCCCGCGGTGCCGCCGGTCATGACCCCACCCTCGCGCGCCAGCATCAGACCGAAGGCGATCAGCAGCGTGCCAACCAGCAAGGCCATGGCGTCTTCGCCACGGCTGTGGGGATAGGGGGTGATGGTTGCAGTGGTCATGTGGCGCTCGACATTGCGGGGCGGAAATCGGCTGATCCAGAGGTCGAGCGCAAAATAGCAAGAATGACGTATCCGTGTATATAAATAAGATTGAATGCACGGATCGCGCATATATCTGCTTTAAATCAGCCATGCGCGCATGGCTTTTGCAAGATCTGCGGTGAAGTCACTGGCGCTTTGGCGGGCAAGCCTTGCTCCCACAGTGCAAGCAAGTCTGGGCCTTACACCTGTGGGAGCAAAGCTTGCTCGCGACGAGGCCGGCACAGCTTGCCCAAAACCGTAATGCACTCCATCACCCGATGCTGTGGGAGCCGTCTCGGTGCATACCCTCAGCCCGCCACCAACCCCGCTTCCTTGAGACGCTGCAGCACCACGGCGGTTTTCAAATGGCCGATCGTGGCGCTGCCCGACAATCGGCCCATCAGCGCATTGAGCTCCACCAGCCCGGCTACCGCGACCTTCAAGGCGTAGTCGGCGTCGCCCGTGGTCTTGTAGGCATCGATGATCGCTGGGTCATGCACCACAAAGGCTTCGAACGCGGCAGAGGTCTGTGGGCTGTGGCTGTTGAGGCTGACCTCGATCATCGCGACCATCTCGGTATTCATCGCCTGGGGCGCCAACCGGGCGTGGTAGCCGAGGATCAACCCGGCCTGTTCGAGGCTGATACGCCGACGTGAACATTGCGAAGCCGAAAGGCCCACGAGCTCGCTCAAGTCCTGATTGCTCAAGCGTCCATTGCCCTGCAAGAGGGTCAGGATCTTCAGGTCGAATTCGTCAATCGCGGTCATAAGCCTACAGCTCCTCGGAAAACAGGACGCGCAGATTAACAGCTTCGAGCCATTCCATGACGTCACACCCGCGCCGGGGTGGCGGCGCAAGCCCGACCCCTTGCGACAGCAATCGGCACCAGATTGGCGCACCCCATTCCTGACCGCTCCAGGATGCGGCATCAAATCGCCGATTTCTGCGCCCGGCGGGGTCCAGGCCGACGATTGAAAAACGTCGTCGTCACGCTCAAACCGCATGTTCTATTTATACTCAGCCCGTGCAACCAGTGAATTCCAATGCGCTACGAGGGCTAATTGCTGTTAGCGGACCCAACGATGAGAAAACTGGCAGGCAAACTGCAATAGCTGACCGAACGATCAGGTTTTATACTGCCTGCTACTCAGGCAGCTCGCCTACCCGATCACTCTGTTCTTTCCATTACGGTGCATCGCCATGTCTCTTTCTGCTTCGACCTCACAGCCTCTGGACATCGTCATCATTGGCGCCGGCATCGGCGGACTGTCGGCGGGCATCGCCCTGCAGCAGCGTGGCCACCGCGTCCGGCTGTTCGACCGGGTGCCCGACCTGACCCCTGCCGGCGCGGCGATTTCGGTATGGCCCAACGGCGTCAACGTCCTTGAAAGACTCGGGCTCGGCGCGGCAATCAAAGCGGCCAGCGGCGAGATGCAGAGCATGAGCTACAGCACCCACGACGGTGCTCTGCTCACTCGCTTCAGCTTGCAGCCGCTGTACGACGCCGTCGAGCAGCGTGCCTGCCCCATCGCCCGCACCGCCTTGCAGAAAATTCTCCTGGATGGCTGTGGCCGCAATAACGTCACCCTGGGCGTCAGCTGCGAGGGCGTCGAGCCCAGCGGCAACGGCGTACGGGTGAAATTGTCCGACGGCCAACAGATCCAGGCTGACCTCGTGGTAGCCGCCGACGGCACCCATTCGCGGCTGCGCAACTATGTGGTTGGCCGGGAGGTCACGCGCGACTACTGCGGCTACGTCAACTGGAATGGCCGCGTCGACGCCACCGACGACCTGGCCCCCGCTACCGAATGGGCGCAGTTCGTCGGCGATCACAAGCGCGTGTCGTTCATGCCCATGGGCAACGGCCAGTTCTATTTCTTCTTCGACGTGCCGTTGCCGGCAGGCACCGCGAATGATCGAGAGCATTACCGCGATGAGCTGCGCAGCCATTTCAGTGGCTGGGCCGCGCCGGTGCAACACCTCATCGAGCGTCTGGACACCGCCATCGTCAGCCGGGTCGAAATCCACGACATGGTTCCGACTTCCAGCTTCGTCAAGGGTCGCGTGGTACTGCTCGGTGATGCCGCGCACCCCATGGCGCCGGATCTCGGCCAAGGCGGCTGCCAGGCCATGGAAGACGCCTGGGTGCTGGCCCGCTGCCTGGACGCCGACGATGTCGACACCGCCCTCGCCCACTACGACACCGCCCGTGCCGAGCGCACCGCGCAGATCATGCTGCGCGCACGCGCACGCTCGCAGGTCACCCATGGCGGTGTGCCGGCAGAGACGCAAGCCTGGTACGAGGAACTGGCACACGAAACCGGCGAACGCGTGATTGCCGGACTGGTGAAGACGGCCACCGGTGGCGGCGAATTGCTCAGCGATAAAGGCTGAGAATCGATGGGCAACTGAAGGCCCCTTCGCGGGCAAGCCTTGCTCCCACAGGTTTACTACCACCCACTGTGGGAGCAAGGCTTGCCCGCGAAGAGGCCGGTACAGACGACAAAAAACCCGCCTGGCATCACTGCCAGGCGGGTTTATTTTTAACTCAAGGTCAGGCCGCTATTACAGCGCCATGTCCTGAGACGCTTTGCCTTCCTGCGCCTTGGCCGGCTTGGCCGGGGCAGCGGCGCCAGCAGCCGGGTAGGCAGCAGCGTCGAGCACTGGGGGCTTGTTCAGCAGCAAGACGTCGGCAGTGTAATCCCACTCCTGCTGAACACGTGCTGGCGAATCGTTGAGCTTGGTACCGTAGCTTGGCACGATCTGACGCATCTTCTCTTGCCAGGCCGGGGTCGCTACCTGGGCCTTGAAGGCTTTTTCAAGCACATCGATCATGATCGGCGCTGCGGTCGAAGCACCTGGCGAAGCACCCAGCAGACCGGCGATAGAGCGGTCCTGAGAGTAAACCACCTCGGTACCCAACTTCAGCACGCCGCCTTTATCCGCATCGCGCTTGATGATCTGCACACGTTGACCGGCTTGCCACAAGCGCCAGTCTTCTTTCTTGGCGTGCGGGAAGTACTCTTTCAGCGCGTTGAAGCGGTCGTCATCCGACATCATCAACTGACCCGCCAGGTACTCGATCAGCGGGTACTGCTCGACGCCAACCTTGGTCATCGGCCACACGTTATGGGTCGTGGTGGTCGACAGCAGGTCAAGGTAAGAGCCTTGCTTGAGGAACTTGGTGGAGAAAGTCGCGAATGGCCCGAACAGGATCATGCGCTTGCCATCCAGCACGCGGGTATCCAGGTGCGGAACGGACATGGGTGGTGCACCGGTCGAAGCGATACCGTAGGCCTTGGCCATGTGTTGCATGGCGATGTCCTGGTTGTCGGTGACCAGGAACGAGCCGCCGACCGGGAAGCCGCCGTATTCGCGCGCTTCAGGGATGTCGGCTTTTTGCAGCAGCTTCAACGCACCGCCGCCGGCGCCGACGAATACGAACTTCGCGTCTGTGCCGTGGGAGGTACCGTCTTTCAGGTTTTTGTATTCGACGTGCCAGCCGCCGTCCTTGTTGCGGGTGATCTCTTCGACTTCGCTCGACAACTTCAACGTGAAGTTAGGCTTGGTCTGCAGGTTGGCAACGTACTGGCGAGTGACTTCGCCCCAGTTCGCGTCGGTCCCGAGTGGCGACCAGGTGGCAGCGATCTTCTGGTTGGGATCACGCCCTTCCATCATCAGCGGCACCCACTGCTTGATCTGCGCCTGATCTTCGCTGTACTGCATGCCACCGAACAATGGGCTGGCTTTCAGCGCCTCGTAGCGGGCCTTGAGGAATTTGACGTTATCGTCTCCCCACATGAAGCTCATGTGCGGAGTGGAGTTGATGAAGGAATGCGGGTTTTTCAAGACGCCCGACTTGACCTGCCAGGACAGGAATTGCCGAGTGACCTGGAACGCCTCGTTGATCTCGATCGCCTTGGCGATTTCGATCTTGCCGTCTTTGCCGTAAGGGGTGTAGTTCGACTCGGCCAGGGCAGAGTGACCCGTACCGGCGTTGTTCCAGCCGTTGGAGCTCTCTTCGGCAACGGCGTCGAGACGCTCGACCATTTCCATCGTCCAGGTCGGTTCCAGCTCATTGAGCCAGGTGCCCAGGGTGGCGCTCATGATGCCACCGCCGATCAACAGCACGTCGACCTTCTTGGCCTCTTCGGCCTGTGCCTGAATCATGCCCATCGACAGGGCGAGGCCCAGCAGAGCCTTGTTCGCTTTCTTCAACATACTGTGATTTCCAGGATAGAACGTCATCCGCCCGCCCGCTGCGATCGCGTGGTTTGCTCGCTCACGGGTTGCCAACAAAACGGGCAATCGGCGAACAGGCGGGGTGGACATACAAGGCCGATAAAAACTGCATCGTCCTCACTCTCATGCCCCCTGCGCTGACTTCTTGTAGGTTGTCTTCAGCTACTTGAGAAACAATGAATAATTGGCCCTGCTTCGAGGCGCACAACGTGAAGTTGCTGAAGCAATTGTAAAATTTGGGCGCACATTAGCGGCTTCGCCAAAGCATTGCAATGCTGGGGTGCGTCTAATTGCCACTAGTCGAGCATCGGGCTGAAACGGTTGAGCGAATTTACTGTCCCGGTGACCATTTAACGGCCACCTGGAGCAGATCTTTAGCGCTTGCCTGACGAGAGGCCAAGTGCATTTCAGGGCTGCCGCAGACATCGGCGGATAGGTACTTCGGTACCGGCTGTCAGGATGGCGCCTTTGGTGGTCGTGGCGCCGAGGGCGATCAAGGCAGTAGCGAGCAGTTGGATCAAGCCTGGGGTCCGCGGGCCACTCCTTACCGTGGAGAATGTTCGACGCGGATGCGCGGCCCGCTCGCTACAGGTGAACCACGTGATCAGGCGCCAGGTTGCAGCAGCTCGAGCAGCCGCGGTACATCGGTGTCGGCGCCCAGCGCCATGCACAGCTCCACCAGGCCATCGACCTGAGCGGCGGGCAAGGCGCGGATCGCCAACGAGCGAAACTTGTCGATCAGCGCCTCGTCACTCAGCGGATTCAACGGACCGCCCAGCGCCAGCTTGACCTGGCGCGTGGCGCTGCGCCCGTCAGCGCCAGTGACCTGGACAAAAGGTTCGTCCAGCGGCGCCAGGCTCGGCTCGATGCCCATGCGGATGGCAGCCATCAAGCGCTGCACCTCAGGTGCTGCCCTTACCTGCCCTTCGTAACTGTCCAGGCCGACACTGCCCCGCAGGCAGCGCACGGCCAGGGCGTACGGCAAGCTCATTTGCGCGGCTGCCAGGGTGCCGGTGTCGACGCCCGCGCACATGTCCACCAGAAAGGCACTGGCCCGCACATCGATACGCTCGACCTGCGTGCCGTCGATGCCCAACTCGGCCAGTAACGCCCCGACTGCATCGATCGCCGCGTGGGTACCGCGGCAGGCAGCGTAGGGCTTGATCGAACAGCGCGCGAGCTTCCACACACTACCCAGTTCGGCGGTCAGTGCCTGGGGCTCGGCCGCCGCCCCGACCCCCGACCCGGCATAAGTGCGCAAAAAACCGCCCCAGCTGTCCTCGAACACCTGGCCGGGGCCGCGCATGCCCTCCCGGGCCAGCAGCGCTGCGAGCAAACCCGCCTCGGCCGGGCGCCCGGCGTGCAGCTTCTTGCTGTCGGCGCCATCATGAATGAAGGACCACAGGCCACCACTCATGCTCGCCGCCAAGGCGAGTGCATGGGCAGTCTGGTCGGCGTTCAACTCTAACAACCGCGCGCAGGCCGCCGCGGCACCGAATACGCCACAGGTACCGGTGGAGTGCCAGCCGGCGCCGTTGTGCGGCGAATACCCCCCGCAGGCTTCCAGCACGCGCCGGGCCACGTCGTAGCCCAGCACCATGGCCGTCAGCAAGGCTTCGCCGTCCGGTGGCGTTGAACGCAGCGGGATGACCGCCAGCAACGCCGGCACCACGACCGCGCCGGAGTGATCGCAGCCGCCGGCATCGTCCAGCTCGAGGGCGTGGGCGGCAACGCCATTGACCAACGCCGCACTGCGCGCCGATAGCCGCTGCGTCCCGCCCCACACGACCACCTCGCCCGCCGGTTCGCTGCACAGCAACGCCCTGAGGCAGCGCTGGGTCAGCTCAGTGTCAGCGCCGGCCAGCGCGGCGCCCAAGGTGTCGAGAAAATGCCGACGCGCCTTGCCCACCACGGCCTCGGGGATCGCCGCAAACGGCGTGTCGCAGACAAACCAAGCCAATGCGTGCAAGGCATTCATGGGCGCGCCTCCCGGGCCTGATGGCGGGCAAATAGTGCGGCCGGATGATCGTCAGGCAGTTGCGGATGCTCCACTGCCCACCACTGCGCGACCTCTTCTGCGGTGGCGAACCAGACCCCGGGCTGTGCCTTGAGCCAACCAAGCCATTCGTCCAGCAGACCGCTGCGCCCCACCGTCCCGAGGATTTCCGGGTGCAGGCGCATCACGTAGCACAGCCCGAAACGCTGGAAACCGGTAAAGTCGCGCTGCCAGTTGAGCAGCACTTCGGCGTAACTGGCGATGCGCGCCTGGCTGGCAGGCACGGCAGGTGCCAGGTTGAAGGCGAAATAAGGCTCGTCTTCCAGTTCGACGTGCAGCGGCAGTTCTACCAAAGGCATCGCCTCCTCGCCGGCGGGATGCACATAGGGCAGATCGTCGCCGCCCCAGGATGACGACCAGCGTATGCCGGCACCGCGCAAGTCATCCGCAAGGCCCGGAGCGTAGCTGCCCGCCGGCGCGCGAAAGCCGCGCGGGCGCTGGCCGGTCAGGCGCTCCAGGGCCTCGCAGCCGCGCACGACCGAAGTCTGTTGCTGCTCCCGGGTCAGCGCGCTGAAGTCCTCATGCAGATAACCGCTGCATGCCAGTTCGTGGCCGGCGGCATGCACCGCTCTTACGACGTCGGGATTCTGCTCGGCGACGATGCCCGGCACGCACCAACTGGTGCGCAGGCCATGCTCGGCGAATATCGACAGCAACCGTTGGGCACCGCGAGTGGTGCCGTAGCGCCACACCGAAAGGCTTTTTTCACGCCCGGCAATCGCTGGTACCTGGGTCTGAATGCCATGGATATCGTTGTAATCCACCGTGATCACCACGGCGCAGGTATGGGGTGCGGGCCAGGTACTAGTCATTGCCGTGCTCCCGCGCCCAGAATTCGGCGACGTCATTGCAGGTGGCGAACCACACGTCGGTGTGGCTGTGCATATGCTGCAGGAACTGCTCCAGCACGCCGATGCGCCCGGGCTTGCCGGAGATCTTGGGGTGGAACAACGTGGTCATGCACAAGCCTTCGCGGTAGGTGCCGTCGAACTCGCGACACCAGTTGTCGAGGGTCTGCTCGTAACTGGCGATGCGGTCGAGCCCGGCGGGGTAATTAGGCGCGCGGGTATAGGCCAGCGAGGCGTAGTCGTCGAGTTCCCAGCGGCCCGGGATTTCCACCAGGCGCCGGCTGGCGTCGAGGGTGTCAATGAAGTACGGGCGATCGTCGCCGCGCATGCTGCTGGAATACTTCACGCCGCAGTCCATCAACAGCGCCGGGGTCTCGCTGTGCCAGTCACCGGACGGGGTGCGAAACCCCGTGGCGGTAATGCCCAGATGGCGCTTGAACACCTCGGCGCTTTTGTTCATGACCCAGCGTTGTTCGGCCAGGTCGAGGGCGAAAAAGGACTCGTGGCGGTAACCGTGATAGGCCACTTCGTGGCCGCGTTCGAGGATGGCCTGGCACTGCCTGGGCCAGTTCTCGACCACCCAGGCCGGGACGAAAAAGGTGGTGGGCGTGCGGTGCGCGTCGAGCATGTCGAGCAACCGTGGCAAGGCTCGATAGGGCCCATAGCCGCCGAAGGTAAAGTACTCGGGCTTCTGCCAGATGGAACCGTCCAGCATCGCTGCGCCCGTCGGGCCGTCGAGGTCGAACGCCATGGCCACGCAGGCCCGAGCCCTGCCGGGCCAGCGCAGATCGTTGGGGGTGTACATCGGGGTAGCTCCGTGTCATTGGCGAAGATTTGCCGTGCCGGTTATGGCCTGTTCGCGGGCAAGCCTTGCTCCTGCAGGTGTATATTCCTTGCACCTGTGGCAGCAAAGCTGGCTCGCGAAAACGGTCTGATGGACACCGCCGCTATCGCGGTTGTGTGCCAGAGCGAGCATCACATCCCCTGATTCAACTGCGCCTTGTCGACCGCGCCTTTCTCCAGGTTCCACTTCTTGAGAATCTTGCCGTAGCTGCCATCGGCAATCATCGCGTCAAGCGTGGCGACGATGGCCGCGCTCAAGCCCGCATTACCCTTGGCCACCCCCAAACCGGTGAGTTGAAAGGTCAGCGGCTCGCCGATCACCCGATAGGCACCCGGCTCCTGCGTCTGGATATACGGCAGGGTCTCGCTGCCCTGCACCGCCCCGTCCAACCGCGCCTGACGCAACTGCGCACGGGCGTCCGCCGAACCTTCGGTGCCCACAACCACGATCGCCGGCTTGCCCTTGGCCTCGCAATTGGCCGCACTCCACTTGGCGATCACCACCGGGAAATTCGTGCGACGGCTGGTGCCGACCTTCTTGCCGCACAGGTCGGTGGCGACCTTCACGTCCTTGCTGGTGTCCAGAATGTAGAACTGCGGACCGGTCTTGAAATAGTCGACGAAGTCCACGGTCTTCTGCCGTTCAGGGGTATCGGTCATGCCCGACAGCACGATGTCCAGCCGCTGGGTCACCAGGCCGCTGACCATCTGCTCGAAGGCGGTTTCCTGCCACTTCAGCTCGATGCCCAGGCGCTTGGCGATTTCCATGCCGAGGTCGTAATCCACCCCGGTCAGCTGGTTGGTGCCGGGGTCCTTGAAGTCCATCGGCGGATAGTTGGGCATGATCCCGGCAGCGATAAAGCCCTTGTCCTTGATGGCGGTCGGCAGTCCGGCCGGGTCAGCGGCCCAGGCGCCAGGGGCGGTGAAGACGGACAGTGCTGCGGTCAGAACGAGCATCTTTTTCATAACGGCTTCCAGGGTCAGCAAACAAAGGGATGGGAATCAGTTGAGTACCGCAGCGATGAATTCCTGGGTGCGCGGATTGCGCGGGCTCATCAGCACTTCTTCCGGCGAGCCGGTCTCGATGATCTGCCCGGCGTCCATGAACACCACGCGGCTGGCCACTTCCCGGGCGAAGCCCAGCTCGTGGGTGACCACCACCATGGTCATGCCACTGGCCGCCAGGTCGCGCATCACCGACAGCACCTCGCCGACCAGCTCCGGGTCGAGCGCCGAGGTGGGCTCGTCGAACAGCATCAGCTTGGGGCGCATGGCCAGGGCCCGGGCAATCGCCACGCGCTGCTGCTGGCCGCCAGACAGTTCGATCGGATAGCTGTTGGCCTTGGCCGTCAGCCCTACCCGCTCGAGCAGGTCCATGGCCTGTTCGCGGCATTCCTTTTGCGGGCGACGCAGCACCTGGGTCGGCCCCTCGATGATGTTTTCCAGTACCGTCATGTGAGCGAACAGGTTGAAGCGCTGGAAGACCATGCCGGTGGCCAGGCGCTGGCGGGCGATCTGGTTGTCGCTGAGCTCGATCAACTTGCGGTCCACCGAGCGGTAGCCCAGCAGTTCGTCGTTGACCCACAGCCCTCCCCGGTCGACCTTTTCCAGCTGGTTGATGCAGCGCAGCAAGGTGCTCTTGCCCGAACCCGAAGGGCCGATGATGCACACCACCTCGCCGTGGGGGATGTCCAGATTGACGTCCTTGAGCGCCTGGAAAGCGCCGAAGAACTTGTTGACGTTGACCGCCTTGACGATATTTCGCATGTTCGTGCCCCCTTAGCTGCGCTTGCCGGCGCCGCGGCCGAAACGACGTTCCAGACGGCTTTGGCCGAAGGTCAGCACCGTGACCACCGCCAGGTACCAGATACCGGCGACGATCAGCAGCTCCATCACCCGGGCGTTGGCGTAGTAGATGTTCTGCGCGTTGTAGAGCAGTTCGGAGTACTGGATCACGCTCGCCAGGCTGGTCATCTTGACCATGCCGATGAATTCGTTGCTGACCGGCGGGATGATGATGCGCATCGCCTGGGGCAGGATGATCCGCCGCAGTGCCTGCAAGCGCGGCATGCCGATCGACTTGGCCGCCTCGTACTGGCCGCTGTCCACCGACAGCAACCCGGCACGCACCACTTCCGAGGTGTAGGCGCCTTGATTGATGCCCAGCCCGAGCAAGGCCGCCACGAACGGCGTGATCACCTCGACAGTCTTGAACTCGAACAACCCGGGGATGCTCAGGGTCGGGAAGATCAACGCCAGGTTGAACCACAGCAGCAACTGCAGGATCAGCGGTGTGCCGCGGAACAGCCACACGTAACCACTGGCCACGTAGCGCAGCACCGGGTTCTGCGACATGCGCATGATCGCCACCATCACCCCGAGGACCACCCCCAGTGCCATGGCCAGCACGGCCATGACGATGGTGTTGAGCAAGCCGAACATGATCGAGCGCGCGGTCAGGAATTGCTCGACGTACGACCACTCGATATTGCCCTTGGCGAACGCCTGTGCGAGGCCCAACAGCAAGAGCACGATGATGGATGCCGAAGCGTAGCGGCCGTAGTAGCGACGCTTGACGACCTTGTAGGTCGAGAGATCGTAGTGGGTGTCTGGCGTGGTGAGCGTCGCAGCGCCAGGAACGTGAGTCTGTGGCATGGGAGTCCCCTGTCGGTCAGCCGCGCGGGCCGGCGTAATCCAGTGCCCATTGTTGCTGAGCACCGAGTTGCTGCTTGAAGCGCTCGATCTGCGCACTCACCTGAGCCGGCGCAGTGCCGTTCCAGCCGTGGCGCGCGGCCAGTGCCGCCTCGAGGGTCAAGGCCTGGCGCACGTCTTCGGTCAGCCGCGCGTCGACTTGCAGCAGCAGCCCCGGGCTGGCGTCTTCCAGGCCGATACCGGCTTCTTCGCAGGCCTGAACCAACTTGCCGGTCACCTCGTGGGCCTCCTTGAACGGCACGCCACGCAGCGACAGCCAGTCCGCCACCTCGGTGGCCAGAGTGAAACCCAGCGGGGCCTGGCGCAGCATTTCATCGGTGCGCACGGTCATGGTCGCGACCATCCCGGCGAAGGCCGGCAGCACCAGGTGAATGGTGTCGAGGCTGTCGAGCACCGCGTGCTTGTCTTCGCTCAGGTCGCGGTTGTAGGACAGCGGTTGGGCCTTGAGCACCGACAGGATGCCGGTCAGGGTGCCGATCAGACGACCCGACTTGCCCCGCGCCAGCTCGGCGATATCGGGGTTCTTTTTCTGCGGCATGATCGAGCTGCCGGTGGCGTAGCCGTCGTCGAGGCTGACCCAGTTGAACTGGCGCGAGGTCCACAGACAGAACTCTTCGGCCAGGCGCGAGACGTTGACGCCGAGCATGCTGACGGCAAAGAGGAACTCGGCCACGTGATCACGGCTGGCCACGGCGTCTATGGAGTTCTCGCACGGGGCGCTGTAGCCCATCTCGGCGGCCGCAGCGTGCAAGTCGCCAATGACAGCGGAGCCGGCCATGGCCGCCGCGCCCAGCGGCGACAAGCTGAAGCGGCGGTCCCAGTCCTGCAGGCGCTGAATGTCCCGATGCATGGCCTGGGCGTGGGCCATCAAGTGATGGGCGAAGACGATGGGCTGCGCCTGCTGCAAGTGGGTGAAACCCGGGGCGATGCTGTGCACGTGCTGTTCGGCCTGAGCCACCAGGGCTTTTTGCAATTCCAGCAACGCCAATACCAGCACCCGTGCCTGGTCGCGCAAAAACAGGCGCATGTCGTTGGCCGATTGATCGTTGCGCGAGCGACCGGCGCGCAGTTTGCCGCCCAGGGTGCCGAGGCGCTCGGTGAGCAGGCGCTCGATAAAGGTGTGCACGTCTTCGTCGGCAGCGATCGGTTCGATGCGCCCAGCGGCGAAATCTTGGTCGATGCCCTGCAGGGCCTGGATGATCTGCGCGGTTTCTGCCGCGTCCAGCAGACCGGCGCGCTGCAGCTCGTTGGCGTGGGCCTTGGAGCCGGCGACGTCATAGGGAGTCAGGCGAAAATAGGCCCTGGGTGAGCGCGACAGGTTGGCCATGGCTTCACTGGGGCCGGATTTGAAACGGGCGCCCCAGAGGCGGTCGGTTGGCTCGGACATGTACAGTTCTCCATTGGCACGTAGCTTGCAATTTGCCTTTGCCGCAAGTCCTTGCGTTCAGGGACTTGTCGGCCACTCTGTGAAGAGTTGCTAAAGGATCGATTAAACAGGTCGCGGTAAATCGACCGGATGAGAGGGATACTAGAAAGCCGACCGTACGGGGTAAATACATTAAATGGAAAGTCAACTTTCTCAATCCGGAAATGTGCCAAAAAGAGCCAGTGATACTGCACTTTCCATGGCCACCGCCATGGACCTTAAATTATTCAAAGTCTTCAAGGCCGTGGTCGAATCCGGTGGATTTACCGCCGCACAATCCGAACTCAATATTGGCCTGGCCGCGATCAGCAAACAGATATCCGATCTGGAAATACGCTTGGGCATGCGTTTATGTACACGCGGGCGCGAGAAGTTTGGATTGACCGAGCAAGGCAAAGTTATATATCAGGCCAGCCTCGATCTGTTTTCGGCACTGGACGAGTTTCGCGGGCGCCTGGGCAATGTCCGCGGCGAACTGCTGGGTGATCTCAATATCGCCGTCATCGACAACACCTGTTCCGACCCCAACTCGCCTCTGGTGCGCGTGCTGCAGGACTGGCAGGCCAAGGCGCCCAAGGCGCGCATGCGACTGAGCGTCGCTCCCCTCGAAGAGATCGAACAAGGCATCCTCAAGGGCCAGTTCGCCGCCGGTATCGTGCCGGTGTACACCGACAAGCACGAGTTCGAAGTACTGTCGGTGTACAAGGAAACCTCGGAACTTTACTGCTCTTGTGATCATCCGTTCTTCACCTTGAGCGATGACGACATCGACGATGCCAAGCTCTCCCACGCCGAATACATCGAGCATGTGTACGCCAATCACCAGGATAAATTCCGCCCGCTGGGCCCGCGCAACATCAGCGCCATTGCGACACAAGTGGAAGCCGTGGCCATGCTGGTGCTCACTGGGCGCTACCTGGGCCACCTGCCCACCCACTGGGCCAAGCACTACGTTGATCGAGGCCAGATGCGCTCGCTCAAGCCCAAGCGCTTTCGCGTCACCACGCCGTTCAAGCTGCTGCATCGGCCCAATGGCCGCAGCAACCCGCTGCTGGACGTGTTCCTCGAAATCCTTCAGCAACACCTGGCCAGCAACGTCGCCATCCTCGCCAACGGTGCCTGAACTCAGGGCGTGGCGTCGGCCAGGGCAGCGGTGGCTTCGCGCAGGCCTTGCAGGAACTGCGCTTCGGCGCGACTCAGGCGCTGCTCCTTGTTCCACAACAGATTGACGTCCACGGTGCACACCTGCTCCGGCGGCAGCGGCCACAAATGCCCAGCCGCCTGCTCGCGCTGATACAGCGGATGGGGCAGACAGCCAATGCCAAAGCCCGCCAGCACCAGGCGCAAGACCTCCTGACTGTTGGCCGAACAGCCCTTGATCGGCCCGCGCCAGCCATGCCGATGGCGAAACTCGGCCAAGGCATTCAGCGTGCCACCCAGCAGGTCGCTGGTGAAGAGGATCAGGGGCTCGTCCTTGAGCATCTCGACACATACATCTTCGCGGCCGAACAGCGGATGCTCGGGACCGCAATAGAAGCGGTAATGCTCGCGGGTCAAGCACTCCTGGGCCAGCCAGGGGTAGCGTATGGGGTTGATGGCCAGGCCGAAGGTGGCGGTTTTCTGCTCCAGGGCGCTGAGGATTTCGTCGTTGGATTGCACGACGATTTCCACTGCAACCCCTGGGAAACGCCGGCACAGGCTAGCCAGGCTGCGGTCATAGGCGGCACAACTGATGCCATCGATCGACAGCAAGCGCACCTTGCCCACCACCTGATCGCAGGAGCCTTCAATGGCCGCGTCCAGTTGCGCGAACTGTCCTTGCACGTCGTTGGCGATGCGCAGGGTTTCGATGCCTGCCGTGGTCAGCTGGAAACGCGGCCCGCGGCGCTCGATCAAGGCGGTACCCAGTTGTTCTTCGAGACGCTTGAGGGCCTGACTGACCGCCGGTTGTGAGAGGTGCAAGCGCACCGCCGCCTTGCTGATGCTCAGTTCCTGGGCAATGGCCTGAAAGGTGCGCAACAGGTTCCAGTCCACGCGCTCGCCGCAAGAACGCAGATTTGCTCGTGCCAGTCCCAGACTTTTACTCATATCACTGCTCGTTTGAAATACTGCAGTTTAAAACAGCGCTACGCCATGACGGCCCGCCATGGCCAATCCGACTTTGATATTCACCTTCAATGGCGATGCGCCGCGTTTATCCAATAGTGCCATAGTTTCACATCAAGGCGTTCACGCTTGATATAAATTGGCGATGCGCACAAACATTCCACCTGCCATTAATGCACGCTGATGGCGCACATTCGTCATTGGCGCCCCATCATGACGCACCTGACCCCAACTAATAACGCTTGAATAAATTAATTATTCACGCCCGATATTGTTTATTTGCCAAGCCAATATTCACTATAAGAAATACTTTCTTGCGCCTGCGTGCTGACGCTTATAACAATAGATTCAACGCCCGATAACGCCCCTCTATAAAAGCGATTCACGCGTCGGTAAAAGCCCGTTCACAGTGTTTTCAGTGACGCCGTCCTCGGTCGCCACCGCCCGCCTGCACGCCGCTTTCCAGCCTAAAGGCATGGCCGTCGATTGAACGGCCAGCCGCCCCCTGTCCGCCAGAGACTGCCCACCTAACTGCACCGCGCGCCTTTGCTGCGGTGACGATCGTGTAAAGGAGCCGTTCCAATGAGTGTCAGTAAAATCAGTTTCGCCGCCCTGCTCGCCACCGCCTGCACCAGCCCCGCTACCTGGGCCAGTGATCAGTCGGATGCGACGGGTTTTATCGAAGGCACCCACCTGACCATCAAGACCCGCAACATGTATATGCAGCGCGACAACCACGCCAAGGGCGCTGCACAGAACTACGGTGAAGAATGGGCGCAGGGCTTCGTCGGCGTACTGGAATCGGGCTTCACTCAGGGCAGCGTCGGCTTCGGTGTCGACGTGCTGGGCCAATACGCGATCAAGCTGGACACCGGCGGCGGCCGCTACGGTGGAGGCACCAATCTGCTGGAA
Source organism: Gammaproteobacteria bacterium (assembly GCA_903970465.1). Taxonomy (GTDB): domain Bacteria; phylum Pseudomonadota; class Gammaproteobacteria; order Pseudomonadales; family Pseudomonadaceae; genus Aquipseudomonas. The sequence continues at coordinate 10,231 of CAJCIO010000062.1, read as the reverse complement.
ACCGACAGCAGTGGCCCCAAGGACGAATACGCCAAGGCCGGCGGCGTGTTCAAGATGCGCGTGTCCAACACCGTGCTCAAATACGGTACGCAAATCCTCTCGATACCGGTGCTGAGCACCTCCGACAGCCGCTTGCTGCCCGAGACCGTCGACGGCTTCTCGGCCACCAGCAAGGACATCAAGAACCTGCGCCTGGACGCCGGCCATTTCACCGCGCTGACCAACCGCAACCAGTCTTCCTACGACAGCGGCCGCATGACCTCGGTCGACTATGTGGGCGGCCAGTACAAGCTCACCGATGCGCTGTCGGGCAGCCTCTATTACGCCAAGACCGACGATTACTTTCGCAAGTACTACGTCAACGCCAACTACGTGCTGCCCCTGAGCGCCTCCCAAGCGCTGAAATTCGACTTCAACGGCTACGACACCCAGAGCATCGGCCAGGCCCGCAGCGGCGACCTGGACAACCGCATCTGGAGCCTGGCGGCCGCCTACAGCATCGGCTCCCACACCTTCACCCTGGCGCACCAACGCGTCTCGGGTACCGGTGACTACATCTACGGCCCGGACGGCAACGCCAACTTCTACTTCGCCAACTCGGTCCAGTATTCGGACTTCGACTACGAGAACGAAAAGTCCTGGCAGGCCCGCTACGACCTCAACATGGTCGGCTACGGGGTGCCCGGTCTGACCTTCATGACCCGCTACATCAAAGGCTACGACTTCAAGAGCGGCACCGGCGCCGACCTCGACGGCAAGGCCTGGGAACGGGACATCGAAGCGCGGTACGTGGTGCAGAGCGGCCCGGTCAAGAACCTCTCGTTCCGGGTCCGCCAGGCGGCCTATCGCAGCGCCGATCGCGGGGGGCAGATCGACGAGATCCGCATCATTACCGAGTATCCGTTCAACATTCTGTAATCGGGAAAGGCTTTTGCATGGTGATTCGATACATCTGGATTCGGTGCATCCGCGTTCGATGCACCTGAGCCGCAAGGCACCGTGCAGGCCGCTGTACATGAGCCACGGGGCTGCCCCGTGGCTCCCTCTTTCGTGACTGGAGTGACCCGTGTTCAAGCCTATGTTTCGTCACCTGAGTACCTGCCTGGCCACCACTGCGCTGCTGACCAGTGCATTGCTGAGCGCGGGCATGGCCAACGCCGCGCCAGCGAGCCAGGGCGCCATCGCCCTGCCCGCTGACATCCTGGCCGCCAAAAAAATCAAGATCGCCTTGTTCGCCGGCTTCCCGCCCATGGCCTGGAAGAAGCCGGACACCAACGAACTGACAGGCGTCGACGTCGAGCTCGCCAACTACCTGAGCAAACGCCTGGGCGTGGCCGTCGAATGGCAGGAAGTGTCCTATGAATCGGCCATCAACTCGCTGGTCACCGGTCGCGTCGACATGGCGTTCAGCCTGCTCGACGCCCCTGAAGCGGCCGACCGACTCGACTACCTGCCCTACCTGACCTCGGGCATGCAACCCTACGCCCTCGCCAGCCATGCGCCGATCGCCAGCGCGCTGGACATCTGCGGCCTCAAGGTGGGTGCCAACCGGCGCAATGGTTTCGATGCGGCCATGCGCAAATGGAGCGATGCCAACTGCCTGCCAGCCGGCAAGCCAGCCGTGCAAGTACAAGCCACCGACGGCACCGCCACCGCGCGCCTGGACCTCAAGCAAGGGCGCGTCGACGTCGCCGTACAGAGCAGCGAATCGGTGCCCACCAGCATGGCGCTGGAAAAAGGCACCTACGTGACCATCGGCACGCCGCTCAACAGCTTGCAGATCGTCGCCGCGTTCCCCAAGCGCTCCAGCGTCTTGCGCGATGCAGTCAGCCAGGCACTCAAGGACGCCGTGGCGGATGGCAGCTACGCTACGGCGTTGGCCAAATACGACCTCGGTAACAACAGCGCCGCCGACGCTATCCTGGCCCATTGATGGGGCAGGTCAGCAAGCACAACCTGAAGTGCAGACGACACCTGCCGGTCAGCAATGCGCCACACGGACGCCTGCCTGACCGGCAAACTGAACGACCACGCAGGACTGCCGACACCTGCTCGACACCTGAGCAGCCACAAGAGGAATGACCCACCATGAACACCCTGCCCAACCCTCTGCTGACCAGCATGCCGGAGCCTGAGCGGACCGCGCGTTGCGAGCTGGCCGCCCTGTATCGGCTGCTGGCGCACTTTCGCATGACCGACCTGATCGACACCCATATTTCCCTGCGCCTGGAGGATGGCTCCGGGCACTTCCTGATCAACCGCTACGGCGTGCTGTTCGAGCACATGAAAGCCAGCGACCTGGTGCGCATCGACGGCGACGGCAAAGTGGTCGATCGCTATTTCCCAAACCACCGGGTCAACCGCGCAGGCTTCGTCATCCACTCCGCCATCCACGCCGCGCGTGCGGATCTGCACTGCGTGATCCACACCCACACCGCCGCTGGCATTGCCGTGTCGGCCCAGGCCAAGGGCCTGCTGCCGATCAGTCAGCACGCGCTGAAGTTCTACAACCGCCTGGGCTATCACCGTTACGAAGGCATTGCCCTGCGCCTGGACGAGCGCGAACAACTGGTGCGCGACCTGGGCCCGCACAGCGCCATGATCCTGTGCAACCACGGCCTGCTGGCGGCCGGGGCCAGCGCTGCAGCAGCGTTCCAGACCCTCTTCATCCTCGAGCGGGCCTGTCAGGCGCAGATTCAGGCACTGGCCGGCAACAGCGAGTTGATCTTTCCGGATGCCGAGACCTGCGAATTCACCGCCCAGCAATACGAGGGCGACGACGAAAGCGGCTTGATCGAGCTCGGCTGGCAGGCCGCACTGACCCTGATCGAACATCAACGCGAGGACTACTGCGCATGAGCCCGATCGTGTTGATCGATATCGTCAACGACATCACCCAGGCGCAACGGATCATGGCCCAGCGCCGACCCGAGCTGCAGTTCTGCCGTCCCGACGATCCCGAGGCTCAGCAGGCCGAAGTGGCTATCTGCTGGACTCCGCCGCCCGGCAGCCTGGGCGCGTTGCCCAAGCTCAAGCTGGTGCATTCGGTAGGCGCCGGGGCCGATCCGATCATCCGTGAACCCAGCCGCCCGGCCACCTTGACCGTGTGCCGGATCGTCGATCCCGGGCACTGCCAGGGCATGCTCGAATACGTGCTCTGGGGTGTGCTGCACTACCACCGGCAGTTCGATCAGATCCTTGCCAACCACCAGCGCCAGCACTGGCAACGGCTGGCGCAAAAGCCGGCGCAGCAGACTCGCGTCGGGGTCATGGGCCTCGGCCAACTGGGCAAGGCGGCGGCGGTGCAGTTGGCCCAGCTGGGCTTTGATACGCGTGGCTGGGCCCGCAGCGCGCAGCAGATCGACGGCGTGCAGACCTTTGCCGGTGCACAACTGCCGGCCTTTCTCGATGGCCTGGACATCCTCGTGTGCCTGTTGCCGCTGACCGAACAGACGCGCGGCATTCTGTGTGCCGCGACGTTCGCCCAGCTTGCGCCTGGAGCGGTGGTGATCAACTGCGGGCGCGGTGCCCATCTGCACAGCGCCGATTTGCAAACAGCGCTGGCCAGCGGTCAGCTGCGCGGGGCCTTGCTCGATGTATTCGAACAAGAGCCCTTGGCGTCCGACCACAGCCTGTGGCAGACACCCGGCGTCACCGTGACCCCGCACATTGCCTCCAGCGCTTCGTTCGAGGTGATCGCCGAGCAGATCCTGACCAACATCGACCGCCTCGAGGCCGGCCTGCCGCTGCTCAACACCGTCGACAGCCAGCTCGGTTACTGATCCACAGCATGACCCTGGCGTGCCCTTTTGGCGCGCCCTCTTCGCGGAGCTTGCACATGTCGACACTGTCACTGCCCTGGGGCGATCTGCACTACGCGCAATACGGTGATGACCGCGCCCCGCCGCTGCTGTTGATTTCAGGCCTCAACGGCCTGGCTCGACCGTGGCAGGCCGTGGTGCCGACCCTGGCGGCGCATTATCGAGTGATCACCCATGACCACCGCGGCCTGGGCAACAGCGCGCGCTGGCAAGGCGCCTACAGCGTCGAGCAAATCGCCAGCGATGTCATCGCCTTGATGGACGGCCTGGGTATCGCCCGCGCCCATATCGTCGGCCACTCCCTGGGCGGCGCGGTGGCCCAGACCCTCGCCATCGATCACCCACAGCGCGTCGACCATCTGCTGATCTATGCCAGCTGGGCCGGGCCAGAGCCGTATTTCACGCGGGTCATGCAGATGCGCCGCGAGATGCTGCTGGGACTGGGCGTGGAGGCTTTCCTGCGTACCGGAGCGATCGGCATCTACCCGCCAGACTGGATCGCCGCCCATCACCGCGAGCTCGACGCCAACCTCCCGGCCATGGTGCAAGCCTTCGTCGGCGTACCGACCATGCTCAGCCGAATGGATGCCTGCCTGGCACACGACCAGCGCTCGCACCTCACGCAGATCAAGGCGCCGACGCTGGTGCTGGGCCTTGAAGATGACATGAGCACGCCGGCCTACTTCTCGGCAGCACTGGCGAACGGAATACCCGGGGCGCAACTGCGCCTGCTGCCGTATGGCGGGCATAACGCCCACCTCGTGGTACCGGATCAGGTAAGCGCAGTGATCCTCGGTTTTCTGCCTCAAAAGAACACGACAAGCCTTTGACGCTTGCAGATATTCAGGCCAATCAGGGCCTTAGGCGCCGCTCGTCGCCCCGTATTCTGTTATGACTGAATTTTGCGACCCACCCCGGATCACTTCTTTATCGCCAACGGGGAGCCCCTGCAATGCCCAATCCAAAACTCTACGTCATCGACTACGCCCTGCACGGCGAGCACAAATCCTTCATCCTGCGTGCCGACAAGATGGACAACGCTGAAGCCTGGCATTGGGCGAGCTGTGATGCCGGTGTCGGGCGGATCGGTCGCTTTGGCCGCAGTGAAGTGAAAAAGACCAGCAAGCCCATGGCCGAGAAGTACGGCATTACCGATGTCGTCTGGCGCGCATCCGAGATGGCGCCGATGATGCCGGACTAACACCTGGGCGGAGGACGCTCTTTAACGGGCTCTGCCTGCGAAAGCGCCGAACACAGTAATGAATCCCCCTTAACGCTGTGCATTGTCGATGAGTATCTGCGCGAACTCCTGCGCCGAGCCCACCAGCGCTTCGCCCTTGCGGGTGAGAATGCCGTAATCCTGTGGCGCCAGCCGTAGCGGCGTGTCCAGCACCTTGAGCAAGCCGCTGTCGATATGCGGCCCGACCATCGAGTCGGGCAGCATGGCGATCATTGGCCCGCTTTGCAGCACCTGCAAGAAAGTCTGCATCGAGATGGTGTCGATGGTGTTCTTCGGCGTGGCGATACCGGCCCGCGCGAAGGCGGCGTCCATGCGCGCGCGGATCGGCACCCCCACTGGATAGAGTATCCACGGCCACTTGCCCAATTCCGCCAAAGGCGTCGGCCCTGATTCGCACAGCGGGTGACGGCTGTTGACGACGATGCTGAAGGGTTCCGGCCCCAGCGCAGTGAAATCGTAGCGATGCTGCTGACGGTCATCGGTGTAGCGCGCCACGGCAAGATCCAGGGTGCGCGCGTCGAGCATCTCCATCAGGTGATCGCTGGTCTGTTCCACTACCTCGATCGACAGCAACGGCCAGCGCTGCTTGATGGCGACGATGGCACCCGGCAACGACACCGCCGTGGCGGCAAAGATGCCGCCCACCTTGAGATAGCCATGGCCACCCTCGCGCAGACTGCCGATCTGTTCGACAAAACCGCGGGCGTCATTAAGGGCGATATGGGCATAGCGCACCACGTAGTCGCCCAGCGCGGTCGGCGGCATGCTGCGCGGCAGACGCTCGAACACGGCAAAGCCGAGCAGGCTTTCGATCTCCTTGAGCATTTTGCTGATGGCCGGCTGGCTGAGGTTCATCTGCTCGGCGGCAGCGTGCATGTTGCGGGTGCGGCCCAAGGTGTCGATGAGCACCAGATGGCGAAACTTCAGCCAGTTGCAGAAGTTGGAAAAGGACAGGTCCGACATGGGGAAACCTTTGTTGTGGAGGGGGCGACGGGGGGAATTGGCAATAACCCGGCGTTATCGATGACTGAAGATATGTCATTGGAGTTTATCGGTCACCCCCTCTAGCGTGAAGGCATCACACAATAAGGAAGGCCTGCGATGACCATCACCCTCACTGCCCAGAATACCCTGCCCGCCGACGGCCTGGCCGGCACCTTGATCGGTCGCGCCTGGGTGCCAGGCCAGGTCGCGGGGCCTTCGCCGGTGGTGCTGCGCGCTGACGGGGTGTTCGATCTGTCCGAGCGTTACAGCACCTTGAGCGAATTGCTCGAGGCCGAGGTCCCCTTGCAGGCGGTGCGCGGCACTCCGGGCAAGCGTCTGGGCAGTGTCGAGGAGCTGCTGGCCAATTCCGGCGCCCATGCCGACCCAAGCAAGGTTTTCTTGCTGGCACCCGTGGACCTGCAGGTGATCAAGGCGGCCGGCGTGACCTTCGCCGCGAGCATGATCGAGCGGGTGATCGAGGAACAAGCCAAGGGCAACCCGGCCAAGGCCGAAAGCGTGCGTGCCACGGTGCAACAGGCCATCGGCGAGAACTTGCGCAGCATCAAGCCGGGCTCCGAACAGGCGGCCAGGCTCAAGGCCGTATTGATCAAGCAAGGGCTGTGGTCGCAGTACCTGGAGGTGGGCATCGGCCCCGATGCCGAGATTTTCACCAAGGCGCCGGTGCTGGCGGCGATCGGCAGTGGCGGCGAGATCGGCATTCACCCCAAATCCGAGTGGAACAACCCCGAACCCGAGGTGGTGCTGGCGGTGAACAGCCGCGGGCAGATCGTGGGGGCGACCCTGGGCAACGACGTCAACCTGCGCGATTTCGAGGGCCGCAGTGCGCTGCTGCTGAGCAAGGCCAAGGACAACAACGCCTCGTGCGCCATCGGCCCGTTCATTCGCCTGTTCGATGAACACTTCAGCCTCGATGACGTGCGCCGTTGCGTAGTCGCCCTCGAGGTGCGTGGCGAGGACGGTTATGTGCTGCAAGGTTCCAGCTCCATGGATCAGATCAGCCGTGATCCCGAGGATCTCGCCGGCCAGGCACTTAACGCCAATCACCAGTATCCGGACGGCTTCGTGCTGTTCCTCGGCACGCTGTTCGCGCCCACCGAGGACCGCGACCATCCCGGCGGCGGCTTCACCCACAAGCTGGGCGACCGCGTGAGCATCAGCTCGCCGCTGCTGGGCACCCTGCGCAATCAGGTCACCCACAGCAGCGATGCCGCGCCATGGACCTTCGGCGTCGGCGCGCTGCTGCGCAATCTGGCCCGGCGTGGCCTATTGCAAACCCATCCAGACTGACCGCGCGTACCCTGGACCACCGCGCAACCTGTCGCGAGGGGCATTGCCCCCGACTGCACTCCCATAATGACAAGAGCACACCGCCATGAGCGATACACGCCCACGTCCCCTGCGCAGCCAGCAGTGGTTCGACGACCCCGAACACGCCGACATGACCGCGCTCTATGTCGAGCGCTACATGAACTACGGCCTGACCCGCGACGAACTGCAATCCGGCCGGCCGATCATCGGTATCGCTCAGACCGGCAGCGACCTGACCCCCTGCAATCGCCATCACATCGAGCTGGCCCAGCGCGTCAAGGCCGGCATCCGCGACGCGGGCGGCATCCCCATGGAGTTCCCGGTGCACCCGATCGCCGAACAAAGCCGCCGCCCGACCGCCGCGCTGGATCGCAACCTGGCCTACCTGGGGCTGGTGGAAATCCTCCATGGCTACCCGCTCGATGGCGTGGTGCTGACCACCGGTTGCGACAAGACCACCCCCGCGTGCCTGATGGCGGCCGCAACCACTGACCTGCCCGCCATCGTGCTGTCCGGCGGCCCCATGCTCGACGGCTGGCACAAAGGCCAGTTGATCGGCTCCGGCACCGTGCTGTGGCACGCCCGCAACCTGATGGCCGCCGGCGAGATCAACTACGAAGGCTTCATGGAAATGACCACCGCCGCCTCGCCGTCGGTGGGCCACTGCAACACCATGGGCACGGCGCTGTCGATGAACGCCCTGGCCGAAGCCCTGGGCATGTCCCTGCCCGGCTGCGCGAGCATCCCGGCGCCCTACCGCGAGCGCGGGCAGATGGCCTATGCCACCGGCAAGCGCATCTGCGACCTGGTGCGCGAGGACATTCGCCCCTCGCAGATCATGACCCGTCCCGCGTTCGAGAACGCCATCAAAGTGGCCTCGGCACTCGGCGCGTCCAGCAACTGCCCGCCGCACCTGATCGCCATCGCCCGGCACATGGGCGTCGAGCTGAGTCTGGCGGATTGGCAAGCGCTGGGCGAAGACGTCCCCCTGCTGGTCAACTGCATGCCGGCCGGCAAGTACCTGGGCGAGAGTTTTCACCGCGCCGGTGGCGTGCCGGCGGTGATGCACGAGCTGCGCAAGGCCGGTCAACTGCACGAAGACTGCGCCACGGTCAGCGGCAGGACCATCGGCCAGATCGTCAGCGCTACCGCCAGCAGCGATGCCGATGTGATCCAGCCCTACGACAATCCCCTGAAGCATCGCGCGGGTTTTATCGTGCTCAGTGGCAATTTTTTCGACAGCGCGATCATGAAGATGTCGGTGGTCGGCGAGGCGTTTCGCAAGACGTATCTGTCAGAGCCTGGCGACGAGAACAGCTTCGAAGCCCGCGCGATCGTCTTCGAAGGGCCCGAGGACTACCACGCGCGTATCAACGATCCGTCGCTGGACATCGACGAGCGTTGCATTCTGGTGATTCGCGGCGCCGGTACCGTGGGCTATCCGGGCAGCGCCGAGGTGGTCAACATGGCGCCGCCGGCGGCCTTGATCAAACAAGGCATCGACTCGCTGCCGTGCCTGGGCGATGGTCGCCAGAGCGGTACGTCAGCCAGCCCGTCGATCCTCAACATGTCCCCCGAAGCGGCCGTGGGCGGCGGCCTGGCGCTGCTGAAAACCAACGACCGGCTGCGCGTCGACCTCAACAAGCGCAGCGTCAACCTGCTGGTGGACGAGGCCGAGATGGCCGAGCGACGCGCCGCATGGGCGCCCAGCTATCCGGCTTCGCAGACGCCTTGGCAGGAGTTGTATCGCCAGTTGGTGGGCCAGCTGTCTACCGGCGGCTGTCTGGAGCCGGCGACGTTGCACCTGCGTGTGATCGCCCGTACTGGCGGCGAGCCGCGCCATTCCCACTAAACGCTTCGCCGCCGGGCGGGCACGTCCGGCGGCGCAAGGGTCCGAGAAGCGATGAGGGCTTTTTGACGTGTTTACTTCAACCCCCTTGTTGCTGCCACGCCTGCATCTGCCTAGCATCGAATCCGAGCGTTCATAACAATAAAGAGCTTCGGAGAACAATAATGAAGATCGCCCTCGACCCCTATATGCATCGCCACTTGAGCTTGCCCGAGCTGTGCCGGAAAACCGCTGAAATGGGTTTCGAATACCTGGAGATGTCGCCGCGCGATGATTTTCTGCCCTGGTGGGTACATCCGCGCGCCCACAAGGAGCGCATCGGCGAATTCAACAAGGCCCTGCGTGATCATGGCGTGCAGCTGGCGTCGATCCTGCCGATGTACCGCTGGGCCAGCCCCCATGAAGACGAACGACGCACCGCCGTCGAGCACTGGAAACAGGCGATCCAGATCGCCGTGGACATGGGCTGCACCACCATGAACTCGGAATTCGGCCGCGGCCCGTCGCCCGATCGTGGCCATACCGTGAGTTGCTGCGGCAGCATGCACAGTCATGAATCCAGTGAAGCGGCCTGGTGGCGCTCGATGGAAGAGCTGGTGCCGATTCTGGAGCACGAAGGCGTCACACTGAACGTCGAACCGCACCCTGAAGACTGGTGCGAAACCTTGAACCCGGCGCTCGACATCATCAAGACCATCGGCTCGGACAACGTCAAGTTCCTCTATTGCGCACCGCACACCTATTACTTCGGCGACGACATGGCGAAGATGATCGACGAGGCGGGCTCGATGATCGCCCATGTGCACATCGCCGACACCTACAACCACAAGGCGTCCTCGGGGCTGCGCTATATCGTCAATCCACCAGGGGCGAAGGTCACGGTGCACCAGCACATGGACATGCATCAGGGCGAGATCGACTGGGACGTGTTTTTCGGCGCGCTGGCCAGGACCGGCTTCGACGGTATCGTCACGGCGTGCGTGTTCGGCTGGGAAGAGCGCGCGGATG
>CAJCIO010000061.1 GCA_903970465.1 Gammaproteobacteria bacterium | reverse complement strand
GTAAACCCCTTGTTACGATCCCGCATTGCGATACTCCCCGAGACCCGGCGACTATAAGCCAACTGTGCCGCTTGGCAAGCGCACATCAGAATATACGGTTGCTCCGGCCGGATCAGCGTGATGGAACATGTTGATTCAATTCTCGCCGGGCTTTTGACACCTATCCCCTGCCCCAGCAATTCTCATTCCAAGGACGGTATCTACCATGCATCAACGCGGCCTCACCTTGATCGAACTGCTCGCCACCGTGGCTATTCTCGCGATTCTCCTGCACCTGGCGATGCCGTCGTTTCGCCAGTTGATCAACAGTAACCGCCAGGACGTGATGGCCAACGAGCTGCTGGTTGCATTACGCGGGGCCCGCACGGCAGCGATCACGCGGCAGAGCCCGGTGATCATTCAGCCGTTGGAAGGCAATTGGGCATTTGGCTGGCGGATGATTGCGGATGCCAGCGGCAAGGGCCTGAGCGACCCGGACAATCCGGTGCTGGTGGTGCGCCAGAGCGGCGGCAAGGTGCGGATAGTGCCTAATTCAAGGCTGGCGGGATGGGTGCGGTTCAACAGTCTGGGGACCCCGGCTTATGCAGGCGCATCACCGGGCAACGGCTCGTTGTACATTTGCGACGATGACGCCGGGAAAATGCACACGCGAGTCGTGGTCGCCCCGGTCGGCCGCATCCGTCTGGACAAACGTCCGGGCGACAGCGGCGACCTGTGCGCGTCAACCAATGGTCTTGACGCGTAACTCTTTAGGCATCGAAAAAGTGATGTTCTCCGGCCGGCCAGCCAGTTCATCCGCCCCGGTTGCGCCCCAGGCCTGCAACTGCTCGATCACGCCGCGCACCAGCACTTCAGGCGCCGAAGCCCCTGCGGTGACGCCAATACGTTCGATGCCATCGAACCAGCTGCGCTGCATGTCTTCGGCGCCGTCGATCAGGTAGGCCGGCGTGGCCAGGCGTTCGGCGAGCTCGCGCAGGCGGTTGGAGTTGGAACTGTTGGGGCTGCCGACCACCAGGACCACGTCGCACTCGTCGGCCAGTTGCTTGACCGCATCCTGGCGGTTCTGGGTGGCGTAGCAGATGTCGTCCTTGCGCGGGCCGCCGATGTTGGGGAAGCGTGCGCGCAGGGCATCGATGACCCGACCGGTGTCGTCCATCGACAGGGTGGTCTGGGTCACGAAGGCCAGGGCATCGGGGTTGCGCACCTGCAGGTTGGCGACATCTTGCTCGTCTTCGACCAGGTAGATCGCGCCGCCATTGCCGCCGTCGTACTGACCCATGGTGCCTTCGACTTCCGGGTGACCGGCGTGGCCGATGAGGATGCACTCGCGGCCGTCACGGCTGTAGCGGGCGACCTCGATGTGCACCTTGGTGACCAGCGGGCAGGTGGCGTCGAAGACTTTGAGGCCGCGCCCTGCAGCTTCCTGGCGCACGGCCTGGGAGACGCCGTGGGCACTGAAGATGACGATGACGTCGTCCGGCACCTGGTCGAGCTCCTCGACGAAGATTGCGCCACGATTGCGCAGGTCTTCGACCACGAACTTGTTGTGGACCACTTCGTGGCGCACGTAGATCGGTGGCCCGAAGACTTCCAGGGCGCGGTTGACGATTTCGATCGCCCGGTCCACACCAGCGCAGAAGCCACGGGGGTTGGCGAGTTTGATGTGCATGCTTGCCTCGGAGCCCTTAAAGGGCCGTGACCGAAAGGATTTCAACCTCGAAACTCAAGGTCTTGCCCGCCAGCGGGTGGTTGAAGTCGACTGTCACCTGGGCGGCGTCAAAGGCTTTGACCACGCCCGGCAGCTCGGTGTTGGCGGCGTCGTTGAAAATCACCAGCAGGCCTTCGGACAGCTCCATGCCTTCGAACTGCGAACGCGGCATGATCTGCACGTTCTGCGGGTTCGGTTGGCCGAAAGCGTTTTCCGGCAGCACGGTGACCGTGCGCTTGTCGCCTGCCTTGAAGCCGAACAGCGCGGCCTCGAAGCCGGGCAGCAGGTTGCCGTCACCGACCTTGAAGGTGGCCGGCGACTTGTCGAAGGTGCTGTCGACGGTGTCGCCGTTTTCCAGGTGCAGCGCGAAGTGCAAGGTCACTTCAGTGTTCTGGGCGATACGCACTTCAGTGCTTGGTTCAGTCACGTACAGGCGCTCCCGACTTCTTGGTTTTGAACATGTCCAGGGCCAGCATGATGGCGCCAACGGTAATGGCGCTGTCAGCGACATTGAAGGCCGGGAAGCCATGCTCGTGCCAGTGCACGAAGATAAAATCGATCACGTGGCCGAGCACGATGCGGTCGTACAGGTTGCCCAATGCGCCGCCCAGCACCAGCGCCAGGGCGATGGCGAGCCAGGTGTCGTTGCGCCCCAGACGCTTGAGCCAGACGATCAGCACGGCGCTGACCACGACCGCGATCATCGCGAACAGCCAACGCTGCCAGCCGCCACCGTCAGCCAAAAAGCTGAAGGCCGCGCCGGTGTTGTAGGCGAGCATCCAACTGAAGTAGTTGGGGATGACCACGATCTGCTGGTACAGCTCCAGGCTGTGCTCGAAGTAGTACTTGCTGGTCTGATCGAGGATCAGCACCAGCACACTCAACCACAGCCAGCCAAGACGCCCGAAGCGCCCCTTGGAATCAAGCATAGTGACGCACCTCACCGGCACCGCTGATGTTGTCGACGCAACGACCGCAGATTTCCGGATGCTCGGGGCTCACACCGACATCCTCGCGGAAGTGCCAGCAACGGGCGCACTTCACGCCACCGGACTTGACCACTTGCAACTTGAGGCCAGGCACTTCAGTGACCACGGCATCGGCTGGCGCTTGCACGAACGGTGCTACGGCGGCCTTGGAAGTGATCAGCACGAAACGCAGCTCGTCACCGAGCTTGTCCAGGTCGGCACTCAGGGCTTCGTCGCCATACAGGGTCACTTCAGCCTGCAGGTTGCCGCCAATCACCTTGGCCGCGCGCAGGTTTTCCATTTCCTTGTTGACCGCGACCTTGACCGCCATGATCCGCTCCCAGTACTCGCGGCCCATCTCGAAGCCTTGCGGCAGCTCGGTGAGGCCTTCGTACCAAGTGTTGAGCATGACGGATTCGTTGCGCTCGCCCGGCAGGTACTGCCACAGCTCGTCGGCGGTGAACGCCAGAATCGGCGCGATCCAGCGCACCAGCGCTTCGCTGATGTGGTACAGCGCGGTCTGGCAGGAACGCCGCGGGATGCTGTCGGCGCCGGTGGTGTACTGGCGGTCCTTGATGATGTCCAGGTAGAAACCGCCCAGCTCCTGCACGCAGAAGTTGTGCACCTTGGAATAAACGTTCCAGAAACGGTATTCGCCGTAGTGCTCTTCAAGCTCGCGCTGCAGCAGCAGGGTACGGTCGACGGCCCAGCGGTCCAGCGCGATCATTTCATCGGCGGGGAGCAGGTCGGTGGCCGGATTGAAGCCGCTCAAGTTGGAGAGCAGGAAGCGCGCGGTGTTGCGGATCCGCCGATAGGCGTCGGCGCTGCGCTGCAGGATGGTTTCCGACACGGCGATTTCGCCGGAGTAGTCGGTGGAAGCCACCCACAGACGCATGATGTCGGCACCCAGCGTGTCGTTGACCTTTTGCGGGGCGATGACGTTGCCCAGCGATTTGGACATCTTGCGGCCGTTCTCGTCGACCGTGAACCCGTGGGTCAGCAGCTCGCGGTACGGCGCGTGGTTGTCGATGGCGCAACCGGTCAGCAACGAGGAGTGGAACCAGCCGCGGTGCTGGTCGGAACCCTCGAGGTACAGGTCGGCACGCGGGCCGGTCTCGTGGCCCATCGGGTGCGAACCGCGCAGCACGTGCCAGTGGGTGGTGCCGGAGTCGAACCACACGTCCAGGGTGTCGCTGATCTTGTCGTACTGGCTGGCTTCATCGCCCAGCAGTTCGGCGGCGTCGAGCTTGAACCAGGCCTCGATGCCCTCTTGTTCGACGCGTTGTGCAACCTGCTCCATCAGCTCGACGGTGCGCGGGTGCAGCTCGCCCGTGGCCTTGTGCAGGAAGAACGGAATCGGTACGCCCCAGTTGCGCTGACGCGAGATGCACCAGTCCGGGCGGTTGGCGATCATCGAATGCAGGCGCGCCTGGCCCCAGGCCGGGACGAACTTGGTTTCTTCGATGGCCTTGACCGCACGCACACGCAGGGTGTCGCCGGTTTCCGGTTGCTTGTCCATGCCCACGAACCACTGCGCGGTGGCGCGGTAGATGAGCGGGGTCTTGTGGCGCCAGCAGTGCATGTAGCTGTGGCTGACGATTTCGGTGTGCATCAACGCGCCGACTTCGGTCAGCTTGTCGACGATATTCTGGTTGGCCTTGAAGATGAACTGGCCACCGAAGAACTCCAGCGAATCGACGTAAACGCCGTTGCTCTGCACCGGGCCGATGATGTCGTCGTTGCTCAGACCGTACTGCTTGCAGATGTTGAAGTCGTCGACGCCATAGGCGGGCGAGCAGTGAACCACGCCGGTACCGGCACCCAGTTCGACGTAGTTGGCCAGGTACACCGGCGACAGACGGTCGTAGAACGGGTGACGGAACGCCAGTAGCTCCAGGCGTGCGCCAACCGCTGTGGCGATTACGGTGCCCGAAAGGTTGTAGCGTGCCAGGCAGGATTCCACCAACTCTTCAGCCAGGACCAGCAAGCGATCGCCCACGTCCACCAGGGCATAGGTGAACTCTGGGTGCACGTTAAGCGCCTGGTTGGCAGGGATGGTCCAGGGCGTGGTAGTCCAGATGACGATGGCGGCAGGTTTTGTCAGCGGATCCGTTTCGAACGCATCGGCCAAACCTGATGCATCATCGATCGGGAAGGCGACGTCGATGGTCGGCGATTTTTTGTCGGCGTACTCGACCTCGGCCTCGGCCAGGGCCGAACCGCAATCGAAGCACCAGTTCACGGGCTTGAGGCCCTTGAACACGAAGCCGCCCTTGACCATTTCCGCCAGGGCACGGATCTCGCCGGCCTCGTTGGTGAAGTTCATGGTCTTGTAGGGATTGGACCAATCACCCAGTACACCCAGGCGGATGAACTCGGCTTTTTGCCCTTCGATCTGCTCGGTGGCGTAGGCGCGACATAGCTCGCGGGTCTTGTCTGCGGGCAGATTCTTGCCGTGAGTGACCTCGACCTTGTGCTCGATCGGCAGGCCGTGGCAGTCCCAACCCGGAACATACGGCGCGTCGAAACCCGAGAGGGTCTTGGAGCGCGTGATCATGTCCTTGAGAATCTTGTTGAGCGCGTGACCGATGTGAATAGTGCCGTTGGCGTAAGGAGGACCATCGTGCAGGACGAATTTCGGACGATCCTTGCCAATTTCGCGAAGCTTGCCGTACAGGTCGATGCTGTTCCAGCGCTCAAGCGTTTGCGGCTCGCGCTGGGGCAGGCCGGCCTTCATGGGGAAGGCGGTGTCCGGAAGGTTTAGCGTGGCTTTGTAGTCGGTCATTTCAGGCTCTTCAATAGCGGCTGGCCGCTGCTTTCAGTTAAGGGCGGTGGGCTCGTGCGGCGGCAACATCTGCATCGATCGCCGACTTCAGCGCCTCCAGGGAGGCGAAACGCTGCTCATCGCGCAGCTTGTGGTGGAAAGCCACCGTCAAACGCCGGTCGTAAAGATCGCCGGCAAAATCCAGCAGGTGCACTTCCAGGTGAGCTTTGCCGTCACCTGCAACGGTTGGCCGCACGCCTATGTTGGCGACTCCCGGCCATTGCTTGCCATCGATCTCGACACTTACCAGGTACACCCCGGTAAACGGCACACGATGGCGCTTCAGTTGGACGTTGGCAGTGGGCCAACCCAGCTGGCGAGCGAGTTTCTGCCCATGCAGCACGCGCCCGGTAATCTGGAACGGCCGCCCGAGCAACGCCTCGGCCAGCTTGAAATCGGCGACGGCGAGCGCCTTGCGCACTTGGGTGCTGCTGACGCGCACGCCCTCCATCTCGACAGTGCGGGCCGCCTCGACGGTAAAGCCTTTGGCACTGCCGATCCGGGTGAGGAAATCGAAATCCCCAAGACGGTCGCAGCCGAAGCGGAAGTCGTCGCCGACTTCGAGGTGCTTGACGCCCAGGCCATCGACCAGAATGGTGTCGACGAATTCAGCGGCGCTCAGTTTGCTCAGGCGCTGGTTGAACGCCAGGCAGAGCACCTGATCGACACCCTCGGCGGCCAGCAGCTCGAGCTTGTCGCGCAAGCGAGCCAAACGGGCCGGTGCACTCTCGGGCGCAAAATACTCGCGCGGTTGAGGCTCGAAAATCACCACGCAGCTGGGCACGCCCAACTCCACGGCACGCTCGCGCAGCCGCACCAGGATAGCCTGGTGACCGCGATGAACGCCGTCGAAATTGCCAATGGTGGCGACACAGCCCCGATGCTGGGGCCGCAGGTTGTGGAGACCTCGAACCAGCTGCATAACACGCTTCTTGCTCATAAAGTGGTCGATTATAACCACACCCGGGCCGCGACGACAGGCGACGCGAGCATGCTTTCACTTTGAAATCGAGAAACCGACGTTTGGAGGAGGATCAAACCCTGTCACGAGGGGACTTGCCCCCGATTCGGCGCACCAGGTACTCCACAGGGTGTGCACTCGCTTCGGGGAAAGCCCCTCGCTATCGCGGTAATGACCTAGTTCAGACCGCGCCGGGCGAAATCCTTGAGCCGAAAGCCCATCAGCAGCAACATACCGAAATACACCACCATCCCGGTGCCGACCAGCAGCCCCAGGCGCAGAAAACGCTCGGGCATGCTGCCATCACTCCAGGCCGGCATGTAATGCATCACCCCCAGCAGCGCGGCCGACATCGCCAGTACGGCGATCACCAGCTTGCCGAGGAACACCGCCCAACCCGGCTGTGGTTCGAACATTTTCTGTTTGCGCAATTGCCAGAACAACAGCCCGGCATTCATGCACGCGCCGCCACTGATAGCCAACGCCAGCCCGGCGTGCTGCAGATGACTGATGAACAGCAGATTCAGCACCTGCGTGGCCACCAGCGTAAAAATCGCGATCTTCACCGGCGTGCGAATGTTCTGCTGCGCATAAAAGCCGGGCGCCAGCACTTTGATAAGAATAATGCCCAGCAGACCAACGGCGTAGGCGACCAGCGCACGCTGGGTCATGGCCGCATCGAAGGCGCCGAACTTGCCATACTGGAACAGCGCTACGGTCAGCGGCTCGGCCAGCAGCGCCAGGGCCAGCGAACACGGGAGCACCAGCACGAAGCACAGGCGCAGACCCCAGTCGAGGATTCGCGAATATTCGTGGCGATCCTTGTTGGCGTAGGTCTTGGCCAGGGTCGGCAGCAGGATGGTGCCCAAAGCCACGCCCAGCACGCCCGACGGCAATTCCATCAGGCGATCGGCGTAATACATCCACGACACCGAGCCTGCCGCCAGGAACGAGGCGAAAATGGTATTGATGATCAGCGAAATCTGACTGACCGACACCCCGAGAATCGCCGGCCCCATCTGCTTCATCACCCGCAGGGCTCCGCTGTTGCGCAGATCGAGACGCGGCAGCACCAGCATGCCGATCTTCTTCAAGTGCGGCAGTTGGTAGAGCAACTGCGCCAGGCCACCGGCCAGCACCCCCCAGGCCAGCACCATGATGGGCGGGTTGAAATACGGCGTGAGGAACAGTGCGAAAACAATCTGGCTGACATTGAGCAGCGTCGGCGTAAAGGCCGGGACCGAGAAACGGTTCCAGGTGTTGAGGATCGCACCGACGAACGACGACAGCGAGATCAGCAATATATAAGGGAATGTAACCCTGAGCAGATCACTGGTGAGCTTGAACTTCTCGGGCGTATCGGCAAAACCTGGGGCCGTGATCCAGATCACCACGGGAGCGGCCAGCACGCCGATCAGCGTTACCACGGCCAGCATCAAGGTCAGCAACCCGGCCACATAGGCAACGAACGTGCGGGTCGCCTCCTCGCCTTGCTGGGCTTTGTATTCGGCCAGAATCGGCACGAATGCTTGGGAGAAAGCGCCCTCGGCGAACACCCGGCGCAACAGATTGGGCAGTTTGAAGGCTATGAAGAAGGCATCGGTGGCCATGCCGGCGCCGAAAATTCGCGCGACCAATGTATCGCGCACGAAGCCCAGGACCCGCGACACCATGGTGATGGAGCTGACTGCAGCCAAGGATTTGAGGAGGTTCATCGAAAGTTTTTTGCGCCTATGGACAAAGAGCAGGCCCGTGCAGCGCCCAGTTGTGCAATACTGCGCGCCGCTAAAGCAGGCAGAGCCTAAAGATCCGCGAGTTTACAGGTCGCGGGCAATAAGTGAATCACTTCACTGGCAACGTTGACCGCTCAGCGGAACGTCCGCCATGCTCTTGACAACGCGTCAGTGCATCGGCATTATTCGCGGCCTATTTTGTTCGCTATATTTACCAAGTCTTTCGAGGAGCTCGACGGTGGCCAACTCACCTTCTGCCAAAAAACGTGCAAAACAGGCTGAGAAGCGTCGCAGCCACAACGCCAGCCTGCGTTCCATGGTTCGCACCTACATCAAGAATGTAGTCAAAGCCATCGACACAAAAGACGCCGAAAAAGCACAAGCTGCTTACGTTCTGGCTGTGCCTGTCATCGACCGTATGGCCGACAAGGGCATCATCCACAAGAACAAGGCTGCTCGCCACAAGAGCCGCCTGAACGGTCACATCAAAGCACTGAGCCAGGCTGCTGCCTGAGCTTGATGCTCGATGTACAAAAACCGGCCCTAGGGCCGGTTTTTTGTTGTCTGTAATATTTGTTGCGACCATGCAGACCTCATCGCCGCCGAACGCGCATCCTTGCTCTCATGGATACATGCATGTAAGAGCAAAGGTGCGCGTTCGGCGCCGAAGGCGTCAGATGATCAATGCACAGCAGGCCACGGCATGATCGGAATCGCCGTCACCGCATTCTGCGGACTGCCCTCGATCAGCCGGTCGCTATACACCAGGTACACCAGGGTGTTGCGCTTCTGATCGTAGAACCGCACCACTTGCATGGTCTTGAATACCAGCGAGGTGCGCTCCTTGAACACCTCTTCGCCATCCTTGAGATCGGCCGGCAGCTGGATCGGCCCGACCTGACGACAGGCAATCGACGCCTCGGCACGATCCTCCGCCAACCCCAACCCACCCTTGACGCCGCCGGTCTTGGCGCGCGACAGGTAGCAGGTCACCCCTGGCACTTTGGGATCATCAAAGGCCTCGACGACGATTCGATCATTAGGCCCGACAAATTTGAACACCGTCGAAACCTGGCCAATCTCTTCGGCTGACGCCAGCAGCGGCAACGCCAGTAGCGCGCCCAGCACTCCATGAATCAATCGCATGCCGATTTTTCCTTCAGACAAGTATCAGATTATCGCGATGAACCAGCTCCGGCTCGGCCATATAGCCGAGCACGCCTTCGATAGCATCCGACGGCAGGCCGATGATCTTTTGCGCTTCGAGGGCGCTGTAGTTGGTCAGACCGCGGGCGATTTCCCGACCGTCCGCCGCCACACACACCACCATCTCGCCGCGGCGGAAGCTGCCTTGCACGGTCTTGACCCCGACCGCCAGCAGACTCTTGTGATCCTGATTCAGCGCCTTGACCGCGCCATCGTCGAGCACCAGAGTGCCGCGGGTCTGCAGGTGTCCGGCCAGCCACTGCTTGCGCGCCGCGAGCATTTCCCGCTCGGGCGACAGCAGCGTACCAAGCCGCTCGCCAGCCTTGAGACGATCAAGCACACGCGCCAGGCGACCACCGACAATGACGGTATGCGCCCCCGAACGGGCCGCCAGGCGCGCTGCGCGCAGCTTGGTCTGCATGCCACCACGACCGAGCGCACCGCCCGTGCCACCCGCGACCGCATCCAGCGCCGGATCATCGGCACGGGCCTCGTAGATCAGCTTGGCATCGGGATTGTTACGCGGATCGGCATCGAACATGCCATCGCGATCGGTAAGGATCACCAGCAGGTCAGCCTCCACCAGGTTGGCCACTAGGGCCGCGAGGGTGTCGTTGTCGCCAAAGCGGATCTCATCGGTGACCACGGTGTCGTTTTCGTTGATTACCGGCACCACACCCAGCTCCACCAATGCGCGCAAGGTGCTGCGGGCATTCAGGTAGCGCTTGCGGTCGGAGAGGTCGTCATGAGTCAGCAGAATCTGGGCGGTATGGCGACCATGCTCGGCGAAGCTCGACTCCCAGGCCTGTACCAGGCCCATCTGACCGATAGCAGCGGCGGCTTGCAGCTCATGCATGGCACTCGGCCGGACCGTCCAGCCGAGCCGACTCATGCCTGCTGCCACCGCCCCCGAGGAGACCAGCACCAACTCGACGCCCGCATCACGAAGCGCCACCATCTGCTCGACCCAGACGCTCATCGCAGCGCGATCCAGACCCTTGCCATCTGCCGTCAGCAGGGCACTGCCGATCTTCACGACCCAGCGTTGCGCACCCGTCACCTTGCTCCGCATCATCTTCCAACCTTTACCCGGTAGAAATCGTAGAAACCAAAACGCCGCTCGAGTGAGCGGCGTTGTAGTTTACTACGGGTCTGGGCCACTGCGGTGCGTCAGTTAAGACGAGGCCAGCAGTACCGATGCTTTCGCAGGCCGCCTTGCTTCCACAGGTGGGAGCAAGGCTTGCTCGCGAAGAGGCCATCAGCCGCCCCACAACATCAGAATCAGTCGCGCACGTAGATGATTTCCGGACCGTCTTCGGCGTCCTCTTCATCCCAATCGTCGCTATCGTCCTCACCGAAGTCGTGCACGCTCTTGACGCCACTGCGGCGCAGGGCACGCTTGTCGTCCAGGGCTTGCAACTGCGCACGAGCTTCGTCTTCGATCTGCTGATCCAGATCAGCCAACTCGGCAGCGTAGGCGGGGTCATTGGCCAGACGGTCAGCGCGGTCCTCGAGGAAGCGCATGATGTCCTGGGTGAGCTTCTCGGTGCCCTGCTTGGAAATCGCCGAAATGACGTAGACCGGACCTTCCCACTCCAGGCGATCGACGATTTCCTTGATGCGCTCCTCGTGCTCTTCTTCGAGCAACTGGTCAGCCTTGTTCAGCACCAGCCAACGCTCGCGATCAGCCAGCGCCGGGCTGAATTTCTGCAGCTCACCCACGATCACTTCCGCCGCGTCGGCCGCGCTGGTGTCATCCAGCGGCGCCATGTCGACGAGGTGCAGCAGGATGCGCGTACGAGCCAAGTGCTTGAGGAAACGAATCCCCAGGCCAGCACCATCGGAAGCACCTTCGATCAAGCCCGGAATGTCTGCAACGACAAAGCTTTTCCAGCGGTCGACACTGACCACGCCAAGGTTCGGCACCAAGGTCGTGAACGGATAATCGGCCACCTTCGGCTTGGCAGCGGACACCGAGCGGATGAACGTACTTTTACCAGCGTTAGGCAAGCCCAGCAGGCCCACGTCGGCCAGCACTTTCATTTCCAGTTTAAGGTCACGCTGCTCGCCCGGCTTGCCCGGCGAGGTCTGACGCGGCGCGCGGTTGGTACTGGATTTGAAGCGGGTGTTGCCCAGCCCGTGCCAGCCACCCTGCACCACCATCAAACGCTGACCGGCCTTGACCAGGTCGCCGATGACTTCCTGGGTGCCAGCATCGATCACCGTGGTGCCTACCGGCACACGCAGCAGCATGTCTTCGCCCTTCTTGCCGGTGCAGTCGGTGCTGCCGCCGTTGGAGCCACGCTCCGCGTCGAAGTGACGGGTATAGCGATAATCGACCAGGGTGTTGAGGTTTTCGTCAGCCACCAGGTAGATCGAACCACCGTCACCGCCATCACCGCCGTTCGGGCCGCCGTTCTCGATGAACTTTTCCCGACGGAAGCTCATGCAACCGTTACCACCATCACCCGCTTTGACACGGATGGACACTTCATCAACAAACTTCATAGACACGCCCCTCGCCACATAGGCGAGCTGAAAAACTTAAAGACATAAGGCTCTTGCAAAGATGAGCGCGGCGGCCCCCGTCAACGACCGTAGAATCCAGCGCCGGCAGCCCATACAAACAGCTTTGCAAGAGACTCACCCCACAAACGAAAAAGCCCCGTCGCGAGACAGGGCTTCTCCAGCGTCAACGCGATCAGGCCGCGACAACACTCACGTAACGACGACCGAAGGCGCCCTTTACTTCGAACTTGATCACGCCGCCGATTTTAGCGAACAGGGTGTGATCCTTACCCATGCCAACACCGTAACCGGCGTGGAACTGGGTACCGCGCTGACGCACGATGATGTTGCCTGGGATGATAGCCTGGCCGCCATACATCTTCACGCCAAGGCGTTTGGCTTCTGAGTCGCGACCGTTACGGGTACTACCACCAGCTTTTTTGTGTGCCATGAGTTCAATACTCCTTTAGAGGGTGTCGAGGCTGAATTAAGCCTGGATACCGGTGATTTTGATCTCGGTGTACCACTGGCGGTGGCCCATACGCTTCATGTGGTGCTTACGACGACGGAACTTGATGATGCGGACTTTATCGTGACGACCTTGGGAGATCACTTCAGCCACAACGGTAGCGCCAGCAACGACTGGAGCACCGATATTCACGTCGTCGCCATTGGCAACCAACAGAACGCGATCAAAAGTTACGGATTCGCCAGTGGCGATTTCCAGTTTTTCGATCTTCAGGTATTCACCTGGGGCGACTTTGTACTGCTTGCCGCCAGTAACGATTACTGCATAAGACATGGTATTTCTCCGATAATCCTGCTCACCCAGCTCTTTATAAGTAGAGTGTCGGCTGGCATGGCTGCATGGGGCTGGAACGGCCCAAGTGCAATTGCGTAAGGCAGGTGATGCCCAGGAAGTTCAGGGTGCGCGATTGTACGTAAGCTTTGCCCGCGGCGCAAGAGGTCCAAAGTGTCGCCTTGACAGGCTCCCGCCCCCGACCTAGCATGCCGCGCAACCCTTCTGGAGCGCCTTTCGCTGATGCAACCCCAAGCTTTCTACCGCGCCGTGGCGGATGATTTTATCGCCGTTGACGAAATCATCAAGAAACAGCTCACTTCGCGTGTACCGCTGGTGTCGAAAATCGGCGATTACATCACTTCGGCCGGGGGCAAACGCCTGCGCCCATTGCTGGTGTTGCTTTGCGGCAAGGCACTAGGCCATCAAGGCCCGGACCTGAATCTGCTGGCGGCCACCATCGAGTTTCTGCACACCGCCACGCTGCTGCACGACGACGTGGTCGACATGTCCGGCATGCGCCGCGGCCGCTCGACCGCCAACGCCATGTGGGGCAACGCGCCGAGTGTACTGGTGGGCGACTTCCTATATTCGCGCTCGTTCGAAATGATGGTTGAACTGGGCTCGATGCCGGTCATGCGCATCCTGTCCAAGGCCACGCGCATCATCGCCGAAGGCGAAGTGCTGCAGCTGTCCAAGGTGCGTGACGCCAGCACCACGGAAGAGACCTACATGGAAGTCATCCGCGGCAAGACCGCGATGCTCTTCGAGGCCTCGACCCACAGCGCCGCCGCCCTGGCCGAAGCCAGCGAAACCCGTCGGGAAGCCCTGCGCACCTTCGGCGATCACCTGGGCGTGGCCTTTCAACTGGTCGACGACCTGCTCGATTACCGCGGCGATGCCGAGACTCTGGGCAAGAACGTCGGCGACGATCTGGCCGAAGGCAAGCCCACCCTGCCGCTGATCTACACCATGCGCGAAGGCACTGCCGAACAGGCGGCGCTGGTACGCCGGGCCATACAGAAAGGCGGCATCGAGGACCTGGAAAGCATTCGCGAAGCCGTCGAAGCTTCGGGTGCGCTGGATTACACCGCGCAATTGGCACGTGACTACGTAGCCCGCGCCATCGCCTGCCTCGACGCCCTGCCGGCCAGCGAGTACCGCGACGCCCTGGTCGAACTCAGCGAGTTCGCTGTCGCGCGTACCCACTGACCGCACACACCTGTGGTGAGGGGCTTGCAACCGAGAGGCCATGACTGACACGCTGCGGTGTTTCAGCCCCACCCCCTCGAGTGCAAGCCCCCCCACATCACGGGGATAGCGTTCGCATCTGCACCCACCGCAAAAACCCTATACAATGCGCGCCTTTATTTGCACCGCCTTGTCGAGGATACCTGTGAGCACTCTGCCACCCTGCCCCAACTGCAATTCCGAATACACCTACGAAGACGGCGCCCAGCTGATCTGCCCCGAGTGCGCCCACGAATGGTCGGCGCAAGGTGACAGTGAGGCGACCGGTAGCGACGAGGTGAAAAAGGATTCCGTGGGCAATGTGCTGCAGGACGGCGACACCGTCACGGTGATCAAGGACCTCAAGATCAAGGGCTCGTCTTTAGTGGTCAAGGTCGGCACCAAGGTCAAGAACATTCGCCTATGCGACGGCGATCACGACATCGATTGCAAGATCGACGGCATTGGCGCCATGAAGCTGAAGTCTGAATTCGTACGCAAGGTGTGAGCCCATCCGTCAGGCGGCAATGACCTGAAGCAAGAAACCGGCGAATGCGGCTTGCTATTCTTTGAATAAGAATTATTCTCATTGGGTGCTTGAAGAAGTCCCCAAGGAGAAAGACATGACTTATTTGATCGACGCCTGGCTGGATCGCCCCCACCCGTATCTGCGCATTCTGCATCGCGAAACCGGTGAAGTGTGTGCGGTGCTGGAAGAGGAAGCCCTGGACGAACTGCGTGATCAGGGTGATCTGGACCTGACCGGTTTGAATTCGAGCGAACCGGTGGTCCTCAAGGAACTGGTGCGCAACCTGTTCCTGTTCTGCTATGCAAGGGCCTTGCGCCCGATTGGCGCGGGGTTCCCGGCCAAGGCACAGCATTAATCATGAGGCAAAAGCTCCGCGAGCAGCGCCCGTCCCCACAGGTACGCATACACCTGCAGGAGCGGGCTCTGCCCGTACATAGCTAACGCAGAGCTTACAGAACGTCCAGCAGCTCTACATCGAACACCAGCACGCTGTGCGGTGGGATGCTGCCAACGCCTTGGGCGCCGTAGGCCAGTTCGCTCGGCACGTACAAGCGCCATTTGCTGCCCGCGTTCATCAGTTGCAGCGCTTCGGTCCAGCCTGCGATCACACCGCTGACCGGGAATTCGGCCGGCTGGCCACGATCGTAGGAGCTGTCGAACACGGTGCCGTCGATCAGGGTGCCGTGGTAATGGGTGCGCACGTTGTCGTCACGGCTCGGCTTGGCGCCCTCACCTGTGGTCAGCACCTCGAACTGCAGACCCGAGGCCAGCGTGGTGATGCCATCACGCTTGGCGTTTGCAGCCAGGAAGGCCAGGCCTTCACCGGCGGCAGCTTCGGCCTTGACGGCGGCTTCGGCTTGCATGATTTCGCGGATGACCTTGAAGCTGGCCGACAGGTCTTCCTGGCTGACACGGCTTGGCAGCGCGTTGAAGGCGTCGGTCAGACCGGCCAGGATGGCGTCCAGAGCGACACCCGGTGGCGGGTTGTCGCGCAGCTGGTCACCCAGCTGACGGCCGATGCCGTAGCTGACACGGGTTTCGTCGGTCGACAGGTTTACGTCGGACATGTCTTCGCTCCGCAGAAGGGTCGCAATCGGCTGGCCAGCAGCCACTGCGCCCTTGATCAAAAGGGCGAGCAGACTAGCACAGAGCGCCACCAGGATTCAGCACCAGCGCCCACTCGGGCATTTCAGCGATACAAGGCCGAGCGCAGAGAGATAGGCACTTTCAAAGGCTCGTCGGCGCGACTGCCCAGCCCGCACATTTCATCATGGGCGCTGGCGTGGACCAGATGAAAGGGCACCAGCGGCACGTCCTGCAGAAAGGTTCGCGCGTGCTCGACCGAGCGCAGGCGCACCGCACTGCCCTTGGCATCGTTGAGGGGGTGGGCGCGCCCGGCATGGCGCACTTCCAGGAGATAGATACCGCCTTCAATGGAGATGAGGTTCAACTCATCGACACGGCCTGCGTGAACGTGATCGGTCAATTCCTGCAGATTCATCAGCCGCTCCTGCCGATTCATGTAGCGAGGGGGCTTGCCCTCGATTCGGTATGTCTGACACTGCAAGATGCCAGCGCAATCTTTCGCGGGCAAGCCCCCCTCGCCACAGTAGAACAGGTCAATGCTTGGTCAGCTTGTCCAGGTAGCCCATGGCGAACGCCGACACCACGAATGTTATGTGGATGATCACGTACCACTTCAAATGCTCCACTTCGAGGTTGGCCGCATCCATGAACACTCGCAACAGATGAATCGACGAAATGGCCACGATCGACGCCGCGACCTTGGCTTTCAGCGAGGTGGAGTCCATCTTGCCGAGCCAGCTGAGCTTCTCGGCGTCGTCGTCGATATCCAGTTGTGAGACGAAGTTTTCGTAACCGCTGATCATCACCATCACCAGCAAGCCACCGACCAGCGCCATGTCGATCAACGACAACAACAGCAGAATCAGGTCGGCTTCGGAAGTTTCCAGCAACAGGGGCATGACGTGAATGATTTCCTGGAAAAACTTCACGGCCAGCGCCAGCAGCCCCAGCGACAAGCCCAGATAGATCGGCGCCAGCAACCAGCGCGAGGCGTACATGGTTTTTTCGACTAAACGTTCCATTGCTACTCACAGAGCCATTGAAAATGGCCCCGATTATAACGATGGATATTTCAAAAAGGTGCGACCTGTAGTCACAGGATCAAGATTGCAGACAGCGGGCCGGCGGGCCCACAGCGCGTGGCCTGGGCGATCGGTGCAGGACTGGGTGAGACGAGATCAAACTGTCACCAAGTGTTTCCCAAATCCCGCCTCTGACGCCGACTACTGCATCGACAGCCCCGCCAGGTGGCCGCCACACACCTTGCGCCACTGCGCTTGCAGGTGCAGGGACCAGATCGGCGGAGTTTGTTCCTCTACCGAGTAACCGTGCAGGGTGAGACTGTCGACGATCGCCGTGAGCACCGATTCGGCAGCCTGAGGGCCGTCAAACGGGCCTTGGGCCTTCAGCGCGGTGGGTTGCTCGCCGGTCATGCCGGCAGCAAACAGCAAAGTCCATAAACCGTTTTCGCCCGTCAGCGGGCGGATACTGCATTCAATGCGGGTCATCAGACCCAGGCATTGGCGGGTGAGGCAGAGGTTGCGCGGCATGGCGTCGTTCCTCGGGAGGGCCTGCTTTCAACCTTCAGCGCGTTTGCGGCAAAGATCGGTTCGCTCCGACGACCAGTGGAGATCTCTTTGCAGAGTAGAGGAGAATCTCGAGGATGGCCAATGCATGGCATCGGCGGGCGCCGAATGGTCAGGCAGAGAAAGACCGACGCTTGAAATGCTCAAGCCTCGCATCTCAGGGCGACTCTATGGATTTGCCCCAGTAACACCGGCCCCTTCGCGGGCAAGCCTTGCTCCCACAGAGTGGACTGGCCCTGAACCGTACACCTGTGGGAGCAAAGCTTGCTCGCGAAGAGGCCGCCAAGGTCGGTGCAAATCGCCGACCATTCGCTGGTTCAGCTGACGTCTTCGCAAACAAACTTTGCTTCTACAGCGTTGGCTTGACCTCGACCAACGCTTCCACGGCCGCGTCCTTCTCGGCTTCCTTGAGGTCCTCCTCGCTGATCATCTCGGCAATCGCCCGCAAACGCTCAACCACCCGGGCGTTGATGCTGCCTTCCGGGAACTCCCCCTCGGCGTTCGGCTCACCGGCAGGCTCGCCCACCAACAGGCTCAGCGCTTCGTCCGCCTGGCGCACCGCATATACGTGGAACTGCCCGGCGCGCACGGCCTGCAGCACCCGCTCGTCGAGCATCAGCGTGGCAACGTTGGCCTGGGGAATGATCGCCCCCTGCTCGCCGGTCAGGCCGCGGGCCTCGCAAAGACGGAAGAAGCCTTCGATTTTCTCGTTGACCCCGCCCACCGCCTGCACTTCACCGAACTGGTTGATAGAGCCGGTGATGGCGAAGCACTGTTTGAGCGGCGTCTTCGACAGCGCCGAAATCAGCGTGCACGCCTCGCCCAGCGACGCACTGTCGCCGTCCACGTAACCGTAGGACTGCTCCAGCGCGATACTGGCCGAGATCGCCAGCGGGAATTCCTGGGCATACCGGCTGCCCAGATACCCGGTCAGAATCATCACACCCTTGGAGTGGATCGGTTGCCCCAGGTTGACCTCGCGCTCGATATCGACGATGCCGCTGCCACCCGGGTACACCGTCGCCGAGATCCGCGCCGGCACACCGAATGCCGAGTCCCCGACTTCCAGCACCGTCAGACCATTGCACTTGCCCACCGCCGCGCCCGCGGTGTCGATCAGAATGATCCCCGCCAGCATGTCATCCAGAATGCGCGCCGACACCCGCCCGGTGCGCGTGGCCTTGGCCTTGAGCGCGCGCTCGATATGGCCGGCGTCGGTCATTTCGTCGTTGGCCAGGTGGCGAATGAAGTCCGCCTCGCTGACCAATTGGAACAGATCGCCGATACGCGCCGATAAACGCCCTTGGTGCTCGGCCAGGCGGGCACTGTAGGTGGCCAGACGCGCCACTGCGTCGGCAGTCAGCGGCGCCATGCCTTCTTCCGAAGTGCGGGTCTTGAGCAACTGCGCGAACTGCTCGAGGCTGTCGTCGTGCATGGCGATGTCTTCATCGAAGTCCACCAGCACGCGGAACATTTCCTGGAAGTCCGAATCGTGGTCCTGCAACGCGTAATACAGTTGGCGCGAACCAATGATGATCACCTTCACCTGCAACGGAATGTGCTGCGGCGTCAGGGTCACGGTGGCAAGACGGCCGTACTCGCCCAGCGGCGACTCCATCTTCAGCTTGCGCGATTGCAGGGCGCGCTTGAGGGCATCCCACACGAACGGCTCGCCGAGCATTTTCTCGGCCTCCAGGATCAAGAAGCCGCCATTGGCGCGGTGCAGAGCGCCGGGGCGCAGTTGCCGGTAAGTGGTATAGAGCGCGCCTTGGTCAGTACTGTATTCGATGCGACCGAACAGATTGTCGTAGGTCGGATGCGGCTCGAACACCACCGGAGCGCCGCCGCTGAAGTGATGACCGACCACCAGACTGGGGCTGTACTGCTCTTCGAGCAGCTTGCGCGCCTGGGCGTCAATCTTGCTGTCGTCCACCAGTTGCTCGACCACGGTCTTGAGCAGGTACACCTGCATGGCCTGCAGATACGCACAGACGCCGGCGTTTTCGGCGTACTTCTCCGACAACGGCGAGAGCAAAGGCTGCAGCGCCAGGGTGATGGTTTCTTCGTTGAGTTCACGCAACTGATTGCCCGACTCGCGCTTCCACTGCGGCAGGCTCGCCAGCTCCTCGTTCAAACGTTCTTCGAGGTCGGAGATGTCCTTGTGAAAACGATCGCGATCGGCCTCGGGCAATTGCGCGAACTCGGCTTCGTCCAGCGCCTTGCCGTCGAGCATCGGCGTGAAGGCGATGTTGCTGCTGTCGCGGTACAGGGCGACGTCTTTTTCCAGCGACAAACGCTCAATAACGTCCAACGCCCGGTCGTAACGCTGATTGAAGGCGCGATCGATAGCGCTCTTGCGCTGTTGGAACGACGGGTGTTCGAACACGGCCGGGAACGTCGATACCAGGTTATCGATCAGCACGCCGATATCGGCGATGAAATCAGCTGCGGTGCCAGGTGGCAGCTCCAGCGCGCGCGGTTCGCGGGGCTCGTCGAAATGGTTGACATACACCCAGTCCGACGGGGTTTGCAGGCGCTTGCCTTCAGCTTTGAGGTAGCGTTTGACGAACGAGAACCGGCCGGTGCCTGGCTCGCCCATGACGAATACGTTGTAACCAGGGCGCGGCATGGCGACCCCGAACTGCAGGGCTTCGACAGCGCGCTCCTGCCCCAGTACACCGCGAAAAGGCTCCAGATCATTGGTGGTAGAGAAGCTGAACTGTTCAGCGGAGAACGGGCGCGTCAGCGCCTCGGGCGCAAGACGCAGGCTGGCAGCTACAGGATCAGGCATCGGGTTTCCTTACTTCGGCGGGGCAGATGACGGCATTCTGGCGCCGTGCAGCAACGACTGGCAAGGCACATCGCACAGGTTTTGAAACATATCCGCGTCAAGATAGAGATTGGCTTTAACCGGAAAATTTGTAGCAATAATTTGCGATTAAACACGGAACCTGGAGATTGTGCCTAAACTCCAAGAACTGCGGCTGGACCTATAACCAGTCCTTGGCCCATAGTCGTAAGGGCCGACCGACCTTGATCAACACACAAAGAGATGAACGCTATGAAACGGATTCTTCTGGGTACTCTGTTAGCTGCTGCTTCGCTCAATGCCATGGCCCAAGCGCCAGGCGGTCCTGATTGCGGCTGGGGCAACATGCTGTTCGAAGGCCAGCGCGGCACACCTGCGCACTTCCTGGCCTCCACCACCAACGGCACCTCGGGTAATGCCACCTTCGGCATGACCTCCGGCACCAACGGCTGTTCCACCAACGCGCCACTGACCTACGGCGGCAAATCCTGGCTGGCCATGAACGGCATGATGGACGAGCTTTCCGAAGACATGGCCAAGGGTCAAGGCGAAGCGCTGACCACCTATGCGGTAGTCATGGGCGTTGCGCCTGAAGATCGCTCGTACTTCGAATCCGTGACACATCAGCACTTCCAGCAGATCTTCACCAGCAGCGAAGCGACTGCCGAAGATGTACACAACAATACTCTGGCCGTCATCAAGGGCGATGCACGCCTGGCCAAATACGCTACCCAGGCGTAATTGAAACAACTGTAGCGAGGGGGCTTGCCCCGAATACGATCCGTCAGCCAAGAAAGTAGTGACTGATGGATCATATTCGGAGCAAGCCCCCTCGCTACATTTGAATCCGCATAATAGACTTTCGATTTCCGGACGCCGCCACCTCCATGCTCAAACGCCTCGCCTATCTGGCGCTCTGTGCCTGTGCCCCTCTGCATGCCGCCACGGCGGTGGACGCCACCCATCTTCAGCAACTGGCCAAGGATCCGTACTGGATTGCCCTGGGGCATTACACCCCCGGCAAGTTCGGCGGCTGGCGCAGCTATGTCGACGATGCAAAATTCTTTCTCGCCCCTGACGGCGCCCATCATCCGGATCAAGAGCTGCAGGCCACAGTGCAAGCGCTCTATGGCTCACCGACGCTGGGCGACAAGCAGGCACAATGCGTCTATCCGGCCCGCACTCGCTGGCTGCGCGATCAATTGCATCTCACCGACCTGCCGACCGTTGACTGCAAGGGCTTCAACGCCTGGTTCAAGGACGTCTCGCCGCACAGCACGGTGCTGATTTTCCCCGCGGCCTACCTCAACAGTCCGTCGTCGATGTTCGGCCACACTTTGCTGCGGGTCGATCAAGCCGATATCGAAACCGACAAGACCGCGTTGCTCAGCTACGCGATCAACTTCGGCGCGTACATCGAGGGCAGCGACAACAGCATCCTCTATGCCTGGAAAGGCCTGGCGGGGGGCTATCCCGGACTGTTCTCGATGGTGCCCTACCAGCAGAAACTGGCCGAATACAGCCGCCTCGAAAACCGTGACCTGTGGGAATACCGGCTCAACCTGACGCCGACCGAAACTGCGCGCATGGTCGAGCATGTTTGGGAGTTGCAGCAGGTCCGCTTCGATTACTTCTTTTTCGACGAAAACTGCTCATACCGCTTGCTGGAGCTGCTGCAAGTGGCGCGCCCAGGCCTGCACCTGACCGATCAGTTCCCGCTGACGGCGATCCCTACCGATACGGTCAAGGCGGTAAAAGACGCGGGCCTGGTCGACCAGATCAATTACCGACCGTCCCGCGAACGCGAACTGCTGGGACGGGCCAAGCCGCTGAGCAGCGACGAGCAGGCGCAAGCACTGGCGCTCAGCAATGACACGGCGCAGCTGCACGATCCGGCGTTCATGGCGCTGCCCAAGGCGCGCCAGGCGTTGATCCAGGACACTGCATTTCGCCTCGAGCGCTACCGGGCCACCGGACAGGAGCGCGACCCGGCGCGTACCCAGCGCAGCTTCGAACTGCTGCGCGCGATCAACCAGAATCCGCCGCCGCCACTCACCCTGGATCGCCCGGGGCTGCCGGAAAACGGCCACGACTCGCGGACCTGGGAGCTGGGAGCAGGCAGCCGCGACGACCGCGCCTACGCCGAATATGGCCTGCGCATGGCCTATCACGACCTCAACGACAACGCCTACGGCTTCCCCTTAGGCGCGCAGATCGAGATCCTCGGGCTCAAGGTGCGCCAGTACGAGGGCAACCAATGGCAACTGCAGCGTCTGGATCTGGCGACCATTCGCTCACTGACGCCGCGCAATCAAATGCTCCAGCCGTGGTCCTGGCAAGTGAGCAGCGGACTGGAACGGGTGTTGAGCAAGCACGGCGACGAAACCCTGGTCAGCCATGTGAACGGTGGAGCGGGCGGTACCTGGCAACTCAGCGAGCAGATGCTGGGCTTCGCACTGGGCACCGTGCGGGTTGAACACAATGCCGACTTCGACGCATTCATCAGCCCTGCGGCGGGCTTTGATACTGGCTTGCTGTGGCGTAACCCGCTGGGCAACTTCAGCGTCGAGGCGCAAGGTGACTACTTCCTCAACGGCGAAGTGCGCCGCACCCTGAGCCTGAATCAGCAATGGGAATTGAGCCGCAACCTGGGCTTGCGCTTGAGCGCCCAGCGCCAATTCAGCGGGCTGACCTCGGCGCAGAATGAAGTGATGGTGTCGCTCAAGTGGTATCACTATTAAGGCTACGTCGAACCCTGTGGCGAGCTTCTCCCCCTCGCCGCAGCGTGATCTTCAATACAGTTTTTTGACAACGGCATGACCGACTGTCGCTAGAACCGCCGCCACACTTCCGCCGTCTATAATCAACCACAGGTGCAGTGCTTTTCGGCGCTGCACTGGCTGTGGTCTATCGGGAGCATCAAACATGCGCCGGCACAGTAGTAAAGTCGCGTTGTTGTCGTTAGCGGGAGTCTTGACTGTGCTTGCCGCACTGGCAGGGTGCCAATCGACCCATGATGAGTTGCTGTCGCGTGGCTACCCACCTGCCTACGCCGACGGTTTCAAGGATGGCTGCGGCAGTGGTCGCCAGGCAGCGGGGGCGATGGACACGTTCACCAAGAACGTACCGCGCTATACCAGCGAAACCTTTTATAGCGGTGGTTGGGACGACGGCTTCCGGCAATGCCAGGCGCAGCTCACCAATAGCGACAAACAGCAATTCGACCAGCACTTCTGGAGTGATCGGGATCGCAATTGGGACCAGGAGAAAGCCCAAGGCGAAGCCAGGGCATATCGCTCTCACTGATAGATAACACGTATCAAGATGCAACTTGTTGATCGTTTCGGCTGCCCAAGTGAAGGTAAGCGGCGTTCAATGCGCCGAAAATCGCTACAAGCAGTAATGGCTCTACGGCCTGCCATCCCCGTCGCGAGGGGCCGGCATGCCAGTGCGGTCAGCCCGTTCCATCTGCCCGACTGACACGCTGCCATAGGGGGCCGCCCCCACGTTACAGGATTGCCTAAGCACGATGGAATCTCCTGCGGGCAGGAGCACCATACACCACAGGCATCGACCAAACTCGACTTGGAGACTTGCCATGAGCCGCGCATTCGTCAACGAAGATCACGCCACCGCTCACGCCAGCCCGCCGGTGGAGCGACCGATCAGTACCCAACCCAATTACGTCACCCAGAGCGGGATGGCGCAACTTCAGGTACGGGTCGCCGAAGTGCAGGAATTGCACGCCGAGCAAGCCACCTGCGGAGACAAGGCCGACCAGCAATTGGTTGCCGAACTCGAGCGCGACCTGCGCTACTTCCAACAACGCATGGATAGCGCACAGCTGGTGCCACCGGTAACCAATACCGATATCGTCCAGATTGGCAGTTGGGTGACCTTTGCCGATGACACCGACACTCATCAACAGGTTTGTCTGGTGGGTGAGGATCAGGCCGATGTGGCGCTGGGGTTGATCAACTGGGCCTCGCCGCTGGGACGAGCGCTGCTGGGTGCAGCGGTAGGTGATGAGGTGGTGTGGGTACGGCCGGTAGGGGATTTGACCCTGGAAGTGATCGAGATATCGGTCACGCCCTGAATTGGTGGCGCCTGGGCGGGCCTCTTCGCCGCCGAACGCGCACCTTTGCCCCCACACTTTGGATCTGCTTGCACTGTGGGAGCACAGCTTGCTGGCGAAAGCGGCGGTGTGAAAACCGCCGCCAGCCGCTGTTATGCCAGCTTCTTGTGACGCACGCGGTGCGGTTGCGCGGCAGCTTCACCGAGGCGTTTTTTGCGATCGGCCTCGTACTCGGTGTAGTTACCCTCGAAGAACACCGCCTGCGAGTCATCCTCGTAGGCCAGGATGTGGGTCGCCACACGGTCCAGGAACCACCGATCGTGAGAGATCACAATGGCAGCGCCCGGGAAGTCCAGCAGCGCTTCTTCCAATGAACGCAACGTCTCGACGTCGAGGTCGTTTGACGGTTCGTCGAGCAGCAGGACGTTGCCACCCTCCTTCAGCGTCAGCGCCAGATGCAGGCGGCCACGCTCACCACCGGAGAGGTCCTTGACGAACTTCTGCTGGTCGCCACCCTTGAAGTTGAAGCGGCCCACATAGGTGCGCGAAGGGATTTCATAGTTGCCGATACGGATCTGATCGGAGCCGTCGGAAATCTGCTGGAACACCGTCTTGCTGCCGTCCAGGTCGTCGCGGCTTTGGTCCACGCAGGCCAGTTGCACGGTCTCGCCCACTTCGATGGAGCCCGAATCCGGTTGTTCCTTGCCCATCAGCATGCGGAACAGGGTCGATTTACCGGCACCGTTACCGCCGATCACGCCGACAATGGCCCCTTTAGGCATGACGAACGACAGGTTGTCGATCAAGACGCGATCGCCATAGCCCTTGCAGACGTTCTTGAACTCGATGACCTTGTCGCCCAGACGCGGACCGGCCGGGATGTAGATCTCGTTGGTTTCGCTGCGTTTCTGGAATTCCTGCGACTGCATCTCTTCGAAGCGCTGCAGACGTGCCTTGGATTTCGACTGACGGGCCTTGGCGCCCTGGCGTACCCACTCCAGTTCTTCTTTCATGGCCTTTTCATGGGCCGATTGCTGCTTGGATTCCTGGGCCAGACGATCTGACTTGGCTTCGAGCCAGCCCGAATAGTTGCCTTCGTAAGGGATACCGGCGCCGCGGTCGAGCTCCAGGATCCAGCCGGCGACGTTGTCGAGGAAGTAACGGTCGTGCGTGATCGCTACCACGGTACCGGGGAAGTCGTGCAGGAAATGCTCCAGCCAGGCGACGGAATCGGCGTCCAGGTGGTTGGTCGGTTCGTCGAGCAGCAGCATGTCCGGGGCCGACAGCAGCAAGCGACACAGCGCTACACGGCGCTTTTCACCACCGGACAGGTGTTCGATCCTGGCGTCCCAGGCAGGCAGGCGCAGCGCATCGGCGGCGACTTCCAGTTGGCGCTCCAGGTTGTGACCATCGCTGGCCTGCAAGATGGCTTCGAGCTTGGCCTGCTCGGCGGCCAGCTTGTCGAAATCGGCGTCTTCGTCAGCGTAGGCGGCGTAGACCTCGTCCAGCCGGGCCTGGGCGTTCTTGATGACCGAGACGGCCTCTTCGACCACTTCGCGCACGGTCTTGGTCGGGTCCAGCTGCGGTTCCTGCGGCAAGTAGCCGACGTTCAGCTCAGGCATCGGCCGGGCCTCGCCGTCGAACTCCTTGTCGACACCGGCCATGATCTTCAGCAGCGTGGACTTGCCCGAACCGTTGAGGCCCAGCACGCCAATCTTGGCGCCCGGGAAGAACGACAGGGAGATGTTCTTGAGGATTTCCCGCTTCGGCGGAACAACTTTGCTCAGCCGATGCATGGTGTAAACGTATTGAGCCAAAATCTGGACCTCGCTGGAACGGTGAAAAATAGGCGCGAAGCATAAGACAAAAGCACAGGAGCGACTATTCGCGATGAGGGGAAACAAACGGTTTTAACTGATTCAAGGGTAGTCAGCCGCCCTTATATGCCAAAACTGCCTGCGGCATAAACGACGAACGGCACCCCGCAGGCAGGGTGCCGTCCGAGTCTAACATCATGGATCGAGGGGGCCTGCCCCCGAAAAGCCGTCTTATCGAGGTGCCTGAGGGGCCGGATCGGGGGCAAGCGCCATCGCTACAGGTGCTGCGGTTTTTTTCTCAAGACGCGAATAGACGATCCAGGTCAGCACCACCCCACTGAGCATCACCGCCGACAAGAAATACAGCCCCGAGGACAAGGTCCCGGTGTACTCCTTCAAGGCGCCAATCCCGAACGGACCGATATAGCCCCCCAGGTTGCCGAACGAGTTGATCAAGGCGATACCCGCGGCGGCGGAGGCACCGGACAGAAAACGCCCCGGCAGAATCCAGAAAATCGCCGTGACCGAGAACAGGCTGAAGGCCGTCAGGCACAACGCCGCCAGTTGCAGGCTCGGCAGGGTGAACCAGGCACTGAGAAACAGTCCTAGCGCGCCCAGTATATAAAGCACGGTGAGATGACCATAACGGTCGTTCAAGCGGTCGGAGCTGCGCGGCACGAGCAACAAGCCGATCACGCCGAACAGATAGGGAATCGCCGAGACAAAGCCAGTGGTCAGGTCGCTGCCGCCAAACTGATGCACCAGCGTCGGCAGCCACATGCTCAGCCCGTAGATGCTCAACGTGCCCGGCAAGTACAGCAGGGCAAGGATCAGCACGCGCCGGTCGGTCAAGGCACGCAGCGGGTTGCTGTGTTCAGTCTGACCGTATTGCTTGCGGTCGGTCTCCAGTTCAGCCAGCAACCACTGGCGGTCTGCCTCGGACAGCCAACGCGCGTCCTGCGGCTTATCGGGCAGAAACTTCAGGGTCGGCCAGGCCAGCAAGATGGCCGGGACACCGATGGCAATGAACAGCCACTGCCAGCCCGCCAGCCCTTGCACGCCGTCCAGGCCCAGCAGCCCGCCCGCCAGAGGGCCGGTCACCAGCAACGCGAGGGGCTGCGACAGAATGAACAAGCCCAGCACCTTGCCGCGGTTGCGCACGGGGAACCAACGGGTGATGTAGTACAGCACCCCAGGGAAGAACCCCGCCTCTGCCGCGCCCAACAAAAAGCGCATCACGTAAAAGCTCTGCGAGCCTTGGACGAAGGCCATGCCTACCGTGATCGCCCCCCAGGTAATGAGGATCCGCGCGAACCAGCGCCGCGCACCAAAGCGCTCCAGCAGCAAGTTGCTGGGTACTTCGAAGAGGAAATAACCAAAGAAGAACAGCCCGGCGCCAAAACCGTAGGCCATATCGCCGATACCGAGATCGGTATTCATATGCAGCTTGGCGAAGCCGACTGCGGAGCGATCGACGTAAGCGACGAGGTAAAGCAGCACCAGGAAGGGAATCAACCTGAGCGTCAGCGTGCGAATGATCCGAGCTTCCGGATTCATAGTCTTCTCCACAATTATTCTTGTAATGGATGGGAGCGGTTTTCTCTGAACGGGTGCGGCGCCGAGCTGTAGCAAGGTCCCGTTCGGACGACGATATAGTATTACTTTTTAGGCTGCAATTGTTTCAAACTGACTTTCCATGGGGTAGAGTCACCCCACAAGGCTCCAATATAGTCATACAATAAGAGTGATCCGTGCCATGACCGACAAAAAGACTCCGCTTCGCTCCGCGCAATGGTTCGGTACCGCCGACAAGAACGGCTTCATGTACCGCAGCTGGATGAAAAACCAAGGGATTCCGGACCACGAATTCCAAGGCAAACCCATCATCGGCATCTGCAATACCTGGTCAGAGCTGACACCCTGCAACGCCCACTTCCGCAAGATCGCCGAACACGTGAAAAAAGGCGTGCTCGAGGCCGGCGGTTTTCCCGTGGAGTTCCCAGTGTTCTCCAGTGGTGAATCGAACCTGCGCCCTACCGCCATGCTCACCCGCAACCTCGCTAGCATGGATGTGGAGGAAGCCATTCGCGGCAACCCGATCGACGGCGTGGTACTGCTCACCGGTTGCGACAAGACCACCCCCGCCCTGCTGATGGGTGCCGCCAGCTGCGACGTGCCGGCGATCGTGGTCACTGGCGGGCCGATGCTCAACGGCAAGCACCATGGCAAGGACATCGGCTCGGGCACGGTAGTCTGGCAAATGCACGAAGCCTATAAAGGCGGGCAGATCAGCCTGGACGAGTTCCTCTCCGCCGAAGCGGGCATGTCGCGATCGGCCGGTACCTGCAACACCATGGGCACGG
>CAJCIO010000060.1 GCA_903970465.1 Gammaproteobacteria bacterium | reverse complement strand
CGAGGCCTTCACCATTTGTTCGTAGGCAGGCAGCACCAATTTGTCCTCGAGCAGGCGCCGGCAGGCGATTTCGTGTGCGTCGAACGCCGCCGAGAGCACCGCGGTGTCGGCCTTTTCAAAGTTGTAGGTGGATTGCTCCACTTCGTTCTGATGAAACACATCCCCATACGTGACGATGCCGAATGGACCGTCCGTCCAGACAATGTCGAAGATGCTTTCCTTGCCTTGGATGTACATCCCCAGGCGCTCCAGGCCATAGGTGATCTCGCCCATCACGGGGCGGCAGTCCAGGCCCCCGACTTGCTGGAAGTAGGTGAATTGCGAGACTTCCATGCCGTTGAGCCAGATCTCCCAGCCCAGGCCCCACGCGCCCAGAGTCGGCGACTCCCAGTTGTCTTCGACGAAACGCACATCGTGCACCAGCGGATCGAGGCCGATGTGCTTCAGCGAGCCGAGGTACAGCTCCTGGAAATTGTCGGGGTTGGGCTTGAGAACCACCTGAAACTGATAGTAGTGCTGCAGGCGGTTGGGGTTTTCACCGTAGCGGCCGTCGGTAGGGCGACGGCTGGGCTGCACGTAGGCAGCGTTCCAGGTTTCCGGGCCGATGGCGCGCAGGAACGTGGCGGTATGAAAAGTGCCGGCGCCTACTTCCATATCGTAGGGCTGAAGTACCACGCAACCTTGCTCGGCCCAGTATTGCTGGAGGGCGAGGATCAAGTCTTGGAAGGTACGCACGGCTGGCGTAGGCTGGCTCACAAATTCACCTGTGTCTTGGGCTGCGAATATAAAGAGCGGGAGTATACCCCGATTCTGCTTCGCCTCTCACCCTTGGAGCCTTATGCCGCGCTGCTTTTGGTGTACAGAAGACCCGCTTTATCAGGATTATCACGATCATGAGTGGGGGGTGCCGGTGCGCGACCCCGCCGCGCTCTTCGAACTTCTTTTGCTCGAAGGGTTCCAGGCCGGTCTGTCGTGGATCACGGTACTGAAGAAGCGTGCGCACTACCGCCAGGTGATGTTCGGTTTCGATCCGCAGCGTCTGGCGCGCATGACCGACACCGAGGTCGAGGCGCTGATGCTTGATCCGGGCATCATCCGCCATCGCGGCAAGGTCACCGGCGCGCGCAAGAACGCCTTGGCATGGTTGCAGCTGGAAGACCCGGTGGGGTTCTTGTGGTCGTTCGTCGGTGGTCAGCCCATCATCAACCATCACCCCGACCGCAGCACCCTGCCGACCCAGACCGAGCAGGCCGCAGCCATGAGCAAGGCCTTGAAAAAGGCCGGTTTCACCTTTGTCGGGCCGACCATCTGCTACGCCTTCATGCAGGCCTCGGGCATGGTCATGGACCACACCACCGATTGTGATCGCTACGCCATCCTGAGCCACTGACGGGTACAATGGCGCCCTCGTACATTCAGGAGTGACCTGTGGAAAAGTTCAAAGGCGCCATCATGGTCGGGGCGTTGCGCCTGTTTGCCTTGTTGCCGTGGAGTGCCGTGCAGCGCGTCGGTACGGCCATGGGCTGGCTGATGTGGAAGCTGCCCAACCGTTCACGCGAGGTGGTGCGCATCAACCTGGCCAAGTGTTTCCCCGAACTCGACCCGGTCGCCCGTGAGCGCTTGGTGGGGCAGAGCCTGATGGACATCGGCAAGTCGTTCACCGAAAGCGCGTGCGCCTGGATCTGGCCGGCGCAACGCTCCATCGACCTGGTGCGCGAAGTCGAAGGCCTCGAAGTGCTCACCGCCGCGCTGGCCACCGGCAAGGGCGTGGTCGGCATCACCAGCCACCTGGGCAACTGGGAAGTGCTCAACCACTTCTATTGCAGCCAATGCAAACCGATCATTTTCTACCGTCCGCCCAAGCTCAAGGCAGTGGACGACCTGTTGCGCCAGCAGCGCGTGCAACTGGGCAATCGCGTCGCGGCGTCGACCAAGGAAGGCATCCTCAGCATCATCAAGGAAGTGCGCAAGGGCGGTCAGGTGGGTATTCCGGCCGATCCGGAGCCGGCGGAATCGGCGGGCATCTTCGTGCCCTTCCTCGGGACTCAGGCGCTGACCAGCAAGTTCGTGCCCAACATGCTCGCGGGTGGCAAGGCGGTAGGGGTGTTCCTGCATGCTCTGCGGTTGCCGGATGGTTCGGGCTTCAAGGTGATCCTCGAGGCCGCGCCCGAGGACATGTACAGCACCGATACCACCACCGCTGCGGCAGCGATGAGCAAGGTGGTGGAAAAGTATGTGCGGGCGTATCCGAGCCAATACATGTGGAGCATGAAGCGCTTCAAGAAGCGCCCGGCGGGTGAGGCTCGGTGGTATTGATCTTGCGGTGACGGTACCGGCCTCTTCGCGGGCAAGCCTTGCTCCCACAATGGTGCGGTGTACGCCTGTGGGAGCAAGGCTTGCCCGCGAAGGGGCCATCAGCAACCTTCTAGAAGAAGCTCAGCCCCACATGAAACAGCTTCTCCACCTCGCGAATCTGCTTTTTATCCACAACGAACAGAATCACATGATCCCCGGCCTCGATAGTCGTGTCGCCGTGGGCGATGATCACCTCGTCGTTGCGGATGATCGCGCCGATGGTGGTGCCTGGCGGCAAAACGATGCGATCGATGCTGCGGCCGATGACCTTGCTCGAACGCGCATCGCCATGGGCAATGGCCTCGATGGCTTCAGCCGCGCCGCGCCGTAGCGAGTGCACACTGACGATATCGCCACGCCGTACGTGAGTGAGCAAGGTGCCGATGGTGGCCAGCTGCGGGCTGATGGCGATGTCGATCTCGCCGCCTTGCACCAGGTCCACATAGGCGGGGTTGTTGATGATGGTCATCACCTTGCGCGCGCCCAGGCGCTTGGCCAGCAATGACGACATGATGTTGGCTTCGTCGTCGTTGGTCAGGGCCAGGAAGATGTCGGCCTGGGCGATGTTCTCTTCCAGCATCAGGTCGCGATCCGAGGCGCTGCCCTGGAGCACCACGGTGCTGTCGAGGGTATCGGACAGGTGCCGGCAGCGCGCCGGGCTCATCTCGATGATCTTCACCTGGTAGCGGCCTTCGATGGCCTCGGCCAGACGCTCACCGATCTGTCCGCCGCCAGCGATGACGATGCGCTTGTTGTGCTCGTCGACGCCGCGCAGTTCGGCCATCACGGCGCGAATATCGCCTTTGGCGGCGATGAAGAACACCTCGTCGTCGGCTTCGATGACGGTATCGCCACGGGGCAGGATCGGCCGGTCACGGCGAAAGATCGCCGCTATGCGGGTGTCGACATTGGGCATGTGCCGCCGAATCTGGCGCAGTTGCTGGCCGACCATCGGGCCGCCGTAGTAGGCCTTCATGCCGACCAACTGCACTTTGCCCTCGGCGAAATCGATCACTTGCAAGGCGCCGGGGTGCTCGATCAGACGCTTGATGTAGTTGGTGACCAACTGTTCCGGGCTGATCAGTACATCGATCGGGATGTGCTCGTTCTTGAACAGCTCCGGGCGGGTCAGGTAGGCCGCGGCACGGACCCGGGCGATCTTGGTCGGGGTGTGGAAC
Source organism: Gammaproteobacteria bacterium (assembly GCA_903970465.1). Classification (GTDB taxonomy): domain Bacteria; phylum Pseudomonadota; class Gammaproteobacteria; order Pseudomonadales; family Pseudomonadaceae; genus Aquipseudomonas. The sequence continues at coordinate 19,777 of CAJCIO010000060.1, read as the reverse complement.
AGGGTATAGGCGATCTGGCAGGCGATCATGTTGGTTTCGTCACTGTTGGTGACGGCCACCAACATGTCGGCATCATCGGCGCCGGCCTGGCGCAACACGGTGGGGAACGCGCCGTGGCCCTGGATGGTGCGGATGTCGAGGCGATCGCCTAGCGCGCGCAGCAGGTCGGGGTTGGTGTCGATGACAGTGATGTCGTTGGCTTCGCTGGCCAGGTGTTCTGCCAGCGTGCCGCCCACCTGCCCCGCGCCGAGGATGATGATTTTCATCCGTTCTCCTGTCAGTGCCCTGCGGCGATTTTGATCAGCTTGGCGTAGTAGAAGCCATCGTGGCCGCCCTCTTGCGCCAGCAGTTGGCGGCCGTGGGGCTGCTTGATGCCTGCTGGCGTGTCGAGGTCGAGCTCCCGCGCGCCGCTGGTGCGGGCGAGGAAGGCGGCGATCACTTCGGTGTTCTCGGTCGGCAACGTCGAGCAGGTGGCGTACAGCAGGATGCCGCCCACTTGCAGGGTCGGCCACAGTGCATCGAGCAGTTCGCCCTGCAGGGTGGCCAGCGCTGCGATGTCGTCCGGCTGGCGGGTCAGCTTGATGTCCGGGTGGCGGCGGATCACACCGGTGGCCGAGCATGGCGCGTCGAGCAGGATGCGCTGGAACGGCTGGCCGTCCCACCAGGCCGCGGTGTCGCGGCCGTCGGCGGCGATCAGTTGCGCATCCAGGCCGAGCCGATCAAGGTTCTCGCGCACGCGCACCAGACGCTTGGCTTCGAGATCGACGGCCACCACGGCCTTGAGATCGGCCTGGGCTTCGAGCAGGTGGCAGGTCTTGCCGCCGGGGGCGCAGCAGGCGTCGAGCACGCGTTGGCCGGGAGCCAGGTCGAGCAGCTCGGCGGCCAGTTGCGCGGCCTCGTCCTGGACGCTGATCCAGCCCTCGGCAAAGCCCGGCAGGTCGCGCACATCGCAGGCGGCTTCAAGCACGATGCCGTCGCTGCTGAAGGTGCACGGCGTGGCGGCCACGCCAGCGGCGCTGAGCAATTGCAGGTAGGCATCGCGGCTATGGTGACGGCGGTTGACCCGCAGGATCATCGGCGGATGGGTATTGTTGGCCGCGCAGATGGCTTCCCATTGCTCGGGCCAGAAGGCCTTGAGGGATTTCTGCAGCCAGCGCGGGTGGGCGGTGCGCACCACCGGATCACGCTCGAGCTCGGCGAGGATTTCCACCCCTTCACGTTGCGCGCGGCGCAGCACGGCATTGAGCAGGCCCTTGGCCCAGGGCTTTTTCAGCTTGTCGGCGCAGCCCACGGTCTCGCCAATCGCGGCATGGGCCGGGACGCGGGAATAGAACAGTTGGTACAGACCCACCAGCATCAACGCCTCGACATCGGCATCGGTAGCCTTGAAGGGCTTTTGCAGCAAGCGTTCGGCCAGTGCCGACAGCCGCGGCTGCCAGCGTGCGGTGCCGAAGGCCAGGTCTTGAGTGAGGCCGCGGTCGCGGGCCTCAACCTTGTCGAGCTGCTTGGGCAGCGAGCTGTTCAGTGACGCCTTGCCGCTGAGCACGGCGGCCAGAGCGTGGGCAGCAGCCAGACGCGGGTTCATTGGCCAAGCACCGTACCGACGGCGAATTTCTCGCGGCGGCTGTTGAACAGGTCGCTGAAGTTCAGCGGTTTGCCACCGGGCAGTTGCAGGCGAGTCAGGCACAGCGCCTGGCTGCCACAGGCGACCACCAGGCCGTCCTTGCTGGCGCCGAGAATCTGCCCCGGCGTGCCCTGCCCTTCGCTCACACTGGCGGCCAGCACCTTGACCGCTTCGCCGGCCAGCAGGCTGTGGCAGATCGGCCACGGGAAAAAGGCCCGCACCAGGCGTTCGAGTTCGACCGCCGGGCGTTGCCAGTCGATACGCGCCTCATCCTTGTTGAGCTTGTGGGCGTAGGTCGCGAGGCTGTCGTCTTGAACTTCGCCATTCAGGGTGCCAGCGTCCAGTCCGGCAATGGCTTGCAACACAGCGGGCGGGCCCATCTGTGCCAGGCGGTGGTGCAGGCTGCCGCCGGTGTCGTCGCGGCTGATCGGGGTGCTGACCTTGAGCAGCATCGGCCCGGTGTCGAGGCCGGCCTCCATGCGCATCACCGTCACGCCACTTTCAGCATCGCCCGCTTCCACGGCGCGTTGGATCGGCGCCGCACCGCGCCAGCGCGGCAGCAGCGAAGCGTGACTGTTGATGCAACCCAGGCGCGGGATATCCAGCACCACCTGGGGCAGGATCAGGCCGTAGGCCACCACTACCATGAGGTCCGGCTCGAGTGCGGCGAGCTCGGCCTGGGCGTCGGGATTGCGCAGTGTTTGCGGCTGATAGACCGGGATGTCGTGCTGCAGCGCCAGCTGCTTGACCGGGCTGGGCATCAGTTTTTGCCCGCGACCGGCCGGGCGATCAGGCTGGGTGTACACCGCGACAACCTCGTAGGGGCTGTCGAGCAGGGCCTTGAGGTGGTCGGCGGCAAATTCGGGAGTACCCGCAAAAACGATGCGCATGGCAGCCTCTTGAATAGAAGTCTTGAAACAAAAAGGCTTGCCGCAGCAAGCCTTTGGAGGGTGGCAATCAAGCCTGGCGGTGCAGTTTTTCGAGTTTTTTCTTGATGCGGTCGCGCTTGAGCGTAGACAGGTAATCGACGAACAGCTTGCCGTTGAGGTGGTCGCATTCATGCTGGATGCACACCGCCAGCAGGCCTTCGGCGATCAACTCGTACGGCTTGCCGTCGCGGTCCAGGGCCTTGACCTTGACGCGCTGTGGGCGATCGACGTTCTCGTAGAAGCCGGGCACCGACAGGCAGCCTTCCTGGTACTGGTCCATCTCATCGGTCAGGGCTTCGAACTCCGGGTTGATGAACACCCGTGGCTCGCTGCGATCTTCGCTGAGGTCCATGACCACGATGCGCTGGTGCACGTTGACCTGGCTCGCAGCCAGCCCGATGCCGGGCGCTTCGTACATGGTTTCAAACATGTCGTCGATCAGCTGGCGAACCTTGTCGTCGACCACTGCCACTGGTTTGGCCAGGGTGCGCAGGCGCGGGTCTGGAAATTCGAGGATGTTTAAAATAGCCATATGCGTATTTGCTGCACTGTGAGGTAAAGTCTGTGAGGAGCGGTCGCGCAGCCCATCTTGAGCGTCCGCTGGAAAACGTTCTCCGTCACGAGGAGAAGTCTCGCGCACCGCGCGCGTTTCACGTGATCGCACATAATAAAGGGATTCACGGCATGAGGAAATCACTACTCGCCTTGCTGTTGCTGGCCGTCGCGGGCGTGGTACAGGCGCAGGTGTTGCTCAGGGACGGTTATCCGCAGCGCTACACGGTGGTGCAGGGCGATACGCTGTGGGACATTTCCGGCAAGTTTCTGCAGCAGCCCTGGCAGTGGCCGAACATCTGGCATGCCAACCCGCAGATCGCCAATCCCGACCTCATCTATCCAGGTGACACCCTGGTGCTGAGCTATGTCGACGGCCAGCCGCAGTTGATGCTCGAACGCGGGCAGTCGCGCGGCACGATCAAATTGTCTCCGCATATTCGCAGCTCGCCGATGGCCGAAGCCGTGCCGACCATTCCGTTGGGGGCAATCAACGCCTTTCTGATCAACAACCGTATCGTCGATGATCCTGCGGTGTTCGACCGCGCGCCCTATGTCGTCGCCGGCAATGCCGAGCGCGTGCTCAGCGGTATGGGCGATCGCATCTATGCGCGCGGCACCTTCAGCCCGGAACACACGGTGTACGCGATCTTCCGCCAGGGCAAGACCTACACCGATCCCAAGACCGGCGAAAAGCTGGGTATCAACGCCGACAGTGTCGGTGGCGGCGAGGTGGTTGCCACCGAGGGTGATATTGCGACCCTCAATCTGCAACGCGCCAGCACCGAGGTGCGCCTGGGCGATCGGCTGTTCAGCACCGAAGAGCACGCAGTGACCTCGACCTTCATGCCGAGCCCGCCGAACAGTCCCGTCAGCGGCCTGATCATCGATGTCCCGCGCGGCGTCACCCAGGTCGGCAAGTACGACGTGGTCACGCTGAACAAGGGCCGCCGCGATGGCCTGGTCGATGGCAACGTGCTGGCCATCTACAAGACCGGCGAGACCGTGCGCGACCGCGTGACCGGTCAACAGATCAAGGTGCCTGACGAAATTTCCGGATTGCTGATGGTGGTTCGCACTTATGAAAAGCTCAGCTATGGTTTAGTGCTCAGCGCCAACCGCTCGCTGGAAGTGATGGATAAAGTCAAAAATCCCTGAGGGTTTTTGATAGCTTCCTCACGAAGTTTTCCTTTAGTTGTCAACAGAGTTATCCACAGGTTGTGCTGTGGAGTTATCGACCAAAAGATCAAGGATGATCGAATGCCACTGTTCACCGAAGGCGCTGCTGCGCCTGCTGCCTGCCCCCTCTCTTGCGCCGAAGTCGAAGCCCGTTTGCGTTTGCATCTGCTGCCCGAAATCGGTTCCGCGCGCTTGCGCAAATTGGTCGCTGCCTTTGGCGACGCCAGGTCGGCACTGGCGGCGCCGGCTTCAGCGTGGCGGGCGTTGGGCATGCCCACCGTCAGTAGCGATGCTCGTCACCATCCCGAGATCTGCGCCGGTGCAAGCGCTGCAATGCGCTGGCTAGAGCGGTCGGGGCAGTCTTTGCTGATGTGGGACCAACCCGGCTACCCGGCCTTGCTGGCAGAAATTCCCGATCCCCCGGCGCTGTTGTTCGTCGCCGGCAATGTCGATGCGCTGGAGCACCCGCAGTTGGCGATCGTCGGCAGCCGTCGCGCCTCGCGGCCGGGCCTGGACACCGCTGCAGCCTTTTCCCGCAGCCTGGCGCGCATCGGCTTTACCATCACCAGCGGGCTGGCGTTGGGCGTTGACGGCGCCGCGCACAAGGCCGCGCTAGAGGCTGGCGGGGTCACAATCGGCGTGCTCGGTACCGGCCTCGAAAAACTTTATCCACAGCGCCATCGGCATCTCGCCGCCGAGATGTCTGCCCAGGGCAGTGCGGTCATTTCCGAGCTGCCCCTGGACGCCGGGCCCACTGCCGCAAACTTCCCGCGGCGCAATCGCATCATCAGCGGCTTGTCGCTCGGCGTGCTGGTGGTCGAAGCCAGTATCGCCAGCGGTTCGTTGATCACCGCGCGCCTTGCCGCCGAGCAAGGCCGCGAAGTGTTCGCCATTCCTGGCTCGATTCATCACCCCGGCGCCAAGGGCTGCCACCAACTGATTCGCGATGGCGCGCAGTTGGTGGAAAGTATCGAGCACATCCTTCAGGCGTTGCGCGGCTGGCAGCATCTACCGCCGGAGACGGACCCTGAGACGGATGCGCCTGCGGCGGCCAGGCACCCTCTGGTCGATCTGCTGGTGGCCTGTCCGCACACCAGCGAGGGCCTGGCCGGTGCCAGCGGGCAGAGCCTGTCCGAGGTGCTGGCCACCCTCACGCAACTGGAGATGGATGGCCGCGTGACCTGCGAGGCTGGCCGTTGGTTTGCGCGCTCGGGATAAGTACACTGCACCCAGGGTTAAAAGCGAACAGTGTGCAAACGGAGTGACAGCGATGGTGAGCAGTTGGCGTGTGCAACAAGCGGCGCGCGAGATCCGGGCGGGCGCGGTGATTGCCTATCCAACCGAAGCGGTCTGGGGTCTGGGCTGTGATCCCTGGGACGAAGAGGCGGTGGATCGCTTGCTGGCGATCAAGAATCGCTCGGTCAGCAAGGGCTTGATCCTGGTTGCGGACAACATCCGTCAGTTCGATTTTCTGTTCGAGGACTTCCCCGAGACCTGGATGGACCAGATGTCGAGCACCTGGCCCGGGCCCAATACCTGGCTGGTACCCCATCAGGGGCTGCTGCCCGAATGGGTGACCGGTGACCATGACACGGTGGCGCTGCGGGTCAGTGATCATCCGTTGGTGCGTGAACTGTGCGCGTTGGTGGGGCCGCTGATTTCGACCTCGGCCAATCCTCAGGGGCGCCCGCCCGCGCGAACGCGCTTGCGTGTGGAGCAGTATTTTCGCGGTCAGGTGGATCTGGTGCTGGGCGGGGCACTGGGAGGGCGCAAGAGCCCGAGCGTGATCCGCGATCTTGTCACGGGTGAGGTAGTGCGGCCCTGAAACGCTTCGCGGGCAGAGCCCGCTCCCACAGTGCAAACCGCACCTGTGGGAGCAAAGCTTGCTCGCGAAGAGGCCGGGATTGATTCACCCCATCAAGGCAACAAAATCGTCGAGCCCATGGTCTGGCGTCCTGACAACGCCCGGTGCGCCTCGGCCGCTTCGCTCAACGGATAGCGCTGGCTGATCTCGACGTCGATCTTGCCGCTGGCAATCATCTCGAACAACTCGTCCGCCATGCCTTGCAACGCCGCTGGCACCGCGTAGGTGGCCAGTGTCGGGCGGGTCACGTACAGCGAGCCCTTCGCTGACAGAATCCCCAAGTTGACCCCACTGACTGCCCCCGAGGCGTTACCGAAGCTCACCAACAAACCTCGTGGCGCCACGCAATCCAGCGAAACCTCCCACGTGTCCTTGCCGACGCCGTCGTACACCACTGGGCATTTTTTGCCGTTGGTGAGTTCGAGCACGCGCTTGGCGACGTCTTCATGGCTGTAGTCGATCACCTCCCAGGCGCCGGCTGCCTTGGCGCGAGCGGCTTTTTCGGGCGAACTGACAGTACCGATCAGCTTGACCCCAAGGGCTTTGGCCCACTGACAGGCAATCAGTCCGACGCCGCCGGCAGCAGCGTGGAACAGAATGGTGTCGCCGGCCTGCAACTGGTAGGTCTGGCGAAACAGATACTGCACGGTCAAACCCTTGAGCATTACCGCTGCCGCTTGTTCGAAGCTGACGCTGTCAGGGAGCTTGACCAACACGGCCGCCGGCACGACGTGCACTTGGCTATAAGCACCCAACGGGCCACCCGCATGGGCAACACGATCGCCCACCTTGAAGGCGGTGACTTGATCGCCCACCGCTTCCACCACGCCGGAAGCTTCGGTGCCCAGGCCCGATGGCAGCTTCGGCGCTGGATACAGTCCACTCCGGAAATAAGTGTCGATGTAGTTCAGGCCGATGGCCTCGTTGCGTACACGAACCTCCGAGGGGCCTGGTTCGGCAGGTTGAAAGTCGACGAACTCGAGTACTTCCGGGCCGCCGTGGGCGCTGAACTGGATACGTTTGGCCATCTGCATTCTCCTGTGCGATTGGGGACTGACTCCCTATCGGACGCCTTTGCGCGACAGACGTCAACTGCGGCGCGTCGTGGCGCAGTGTTATGCTACGCGCCGATTTTGCCGTCGGCGGCTGGTTGTCCGCAGGCCCGACGGTATACGGAGAAGAACACGCCCTTCAATGGTGACCGCATGACTACCCGTACCGAGGCCGTCAAAGCCTACCTGCTCGATCTGCAAGACCGCATCTGCACCGCTCTTCAACGCGAGGACGGCGGCGGCCGTTTCGTTGAAGATGCCTGGGTGCGCGAAGCCGGCGGCGGCGGTCGCACGCGGGTCATCGACAACGGCACGCTGATCGAAAAAGGCGGGGTCAACTTTTCCCACGTGTTCGGCAGTGGCCTGCCACCCTCGGCCAGCGCGCATCGCCCGGAGCTGGCCGGACGCGGTTTTGAAGCGCTGGGCGTGTCGTTGGTGATCCACCCGCACAACCCTCACGTGCCGACCTCCCACGCCAACGTTCGGTTCTTCATCGCTGAAAAAGAAGGTGAAGAGGCTGTGTGGTGGTTCGGTGGCGGCTTCGACCTGACGCCCTACTACGCCAATGAAGAAGACTGCGTGCATTGGCACCGCGTCGCGGAGCGTGCCTGCGCACCCTTCGGCGCCGAGGTCTACCCGCGTTACAAGGCCTGGTGCGATCGCTACTTCCACCTCAAGCACCGCAACGAGCCGCGGGGTATCGGCGGGCTGTTTTTCGACGACCTCAACGAGTGGGATTTCGACACCAGCTTCGCCTTCATGCGCGCCATCGGCGACGCCTTCCTGGAGGCCTACGTGCCGATCGTGCAGCGCCGCAAGGCCATGGCGTTCGATGCCCGGCAGCGCAAGTTTCAGGAGTTTCGCCGCGGCCGCTATGTGGAATTCAACCTGGTCTATGACCGCGGCACACTGTTCGGGCTGCAGTCCGGTGGCCGTACCGAGTCCATCCTCATGTCGCTGCCGCCGCAGGTTCGCTGGGGCTACGACTGGCACGCCGAACCGGGCAGCCCCGAGGCGCGCCTGACCGAGTACTTTCTGCAGGATCGCGATTGGCTGGCGTTGACCTGACCGGCACAGCGGCATTCTATTTTTCGCGGGCACAGCCCGCTCCCACCGTTGTGAATACCACACCCCTCTTCAGGATGCCCCCATGGACCAGTACGTCGTCTTCGGTAACCCGGTCGGCCACAGCAAGTCGCCCGCCATCCACCGGCTATTCGCCGAGCAGACCGGCGAGCAGCTGGAATACAGCACCCTGCTGGCGCCCCTGGAAGACTTCGCCAACTGCGCCCTGGGTTTTTTCAAGCAAGGCCGTGGCGCCAACGTCACCGTGCCGTTCAAGGAGGATGCCTTTCGCCTCTGTGACGTGCTGACCGACCGCGCTCGCCGTGCCGGTGCGGTGAACATGCTGACGCGCCTGGACAACGGTGGCTTGCGTGGCGACAACACCGATGGCCTGGGGCTGGTGCGCGATCTGACCGCCAACGTTGGCGTCAGCCTCAAGGGCAAGCGCATCTTGTTGCTGGGCGCTGGCGGCGCGGTCCGTGGCGTGATCGAGTCGTTGCTGGAGCAAGAACCAGTGTCACTGATCATCGCCAACCGCACGGTGGAGAAGGCCGAGCAACTGGCGCAGATCTTCGCCGGGCTCGGGCCGGTGGCGTCCAGTGGTTTCGATTGGTTGGAAGAGTCGGTGGACATCATCATCAACGCTACCTCGGCGAGCCTGGCCGGCGAGTTGCCGCCGATCGCCGCGAGCTTGATCGAGCCTGGCGTGACGGTGTGCTACGACATGATGTACGGCCATGAGCCCACGCCATTCTGCCGCTGGGCAACCGAGCATGGCGCGAAGTTGTCGGTAAATGGCTTCGGCATGCTGGTCGAGCAGGCGGCGGTGGCATTCACCTACTGGCGCGGGGTCGAGGTGGATACCGCGCCGGTGTTGAGGGCGCTGCGGGCGCAGTTCTGAGGGATTCCTTGTAGCGAGGGGGGACTGCCCCCGAAAACAATCCGGACACTCAGGAGTGCCAGGCAGATCGAATCGGCGGCGAGCGCCCTTGCTACAGGTCTATAGCTTCGCCTTCACCGCCCCCAGCGCATCCTTGCCATCGATGGTCTTCACCCCATCCAGCCATTTATCCAGTACCGCCGGATTGGCCTTGATGTAGTCCTTCACCGCCACGGCATTGCTGACCTTCTTGTTGGCGACCTCGGCCATGATGCTGTTTTCCATGTCCAGGGTGAACGTCAGGTTGCCCAGCAATTTGGCCACCCCTGGGCAGGCATCCGCGTAACCCTTGCGAGTCAAGGTGTAGACGCTGCCAGCCGAGCCGAAATACTTCTCGCCGCCGGTCAGGTAATGCATCTTGAACTGCACGTTCATCGGATGCGGCGTCCAGCCCAGGAACACCACGAACTTCTCGCGTTTCACCGCTCGGGCTACTTCCGACAGCATTGCCTGCTCGCTCGACTCGACCAGTTTCCAGTTGCCGAGGTCGAACTCTTTTTTCTTGATGATCTCGGCCAGTGACAGGTTGGCGGGTGCGCCGGAACCGATACCGTAGATCTTGCTGTCGAACTTGTCGGCGAACTTGTTGAGGTCTGCAAAATCATGCACGCCGGCTTTGTAGACATAGTCCGGTACTGCCAGGGTGAACTCGGTGCCATCCAGGTTCTTGGTCAGTTGCACTACGTCACCGTTGGCGATGAATTTGTCGTAGAAGCCTTGTTGCGCCGGCATCCAGTTGCCGAGGAAGACATCCATCAAGCCGTCCTTCAGGCCGCCGTAGGCGATCGGTACCGCGAGGGTGTCGATCTTGGTCTGGTAGCCCATGCCTTCCAGCAGAAAAGTCGCCACGGCGTTGGTGGCGGCGATGTCGCTCCAGCCCGGATCGGCCATCTTCACCGTGCTGCAACTCTGTTCGGCGGCATAGGTACCGGCGCTGGCCAAGACCATGACGCTGGCGGCGACGACTGTGGATATCTTCATCAAGCTTCCCCTTTGATCGTTAAAAGTTCACGGTCGGCAGTGTTGTTATTTGAGTGGATTGGGTTGTGGATAACGTGCCTTGCGCTCCAGGTCATCGAGGTCGATGTGGTTGCGCATGTATTGCTGGCCGGCGTCTACGAACGGCTGGTGATCCCAGCTCTTGAGCTTGCCTTGGGTCAGGGACTGGGCGACGAAGCGCCGACGACGCTGGCTGGCCAAGACCTGCTTGCGGATGGCGGGCACGTCCCATTTGGCGCGTGCTTCGGCGAGGAAGGCAGCGAACAGTTCGCGGTGCTCCCCGGCCTGACTGAGGTCCTCGCGCTCATGGGGGTCGTTGCCCACGTGATAGAGCAGGCACGGGTCATCTTCGCTGTAGATGAATTTCCACGGGCCTCGGCGGATCATCATCAGCGGGCCGACCGTGCCTTCGGCCATGTATTCGCCGAACACTTCGTCGTGGGCGCCGGCGCCGGTGAGGTGGCCGACGAACGAGCGGCCATCGAGCGGCAAGCCTGGTTCCAGTTCACCGCCCGCCAGCTCGACCAGGGTGGGCAGCAGGTCGGCGGTGGACACTGACGCGCTGACGCGGCCGGCCTTGAATTGCCCTGGCGCGCACACCAGCAGCGGCACCCGCGCGGACATTTCGAACCAGTGCATTTTGTACCAGAGGCCGCGCTCGCCGAGCATGTCGCCGTGGTCGCCGGAGAAGACGATGATGGTGTCGTCCATCAGGCCGGTGTCTTCCAGTGTCTGCAGGAGTTTGCCGACGTTGCTGTCGACGTAGCTGCAGGCGCCGAAATAGGCGCGGCGGGCATCGCTGATCTTCTCTTGCGGCAGCGGCTTGTCCCGCAGGTCGTAGACCTTCAGCAGGCGTTGGGAGTGTGGATCGAGCTCGTCCTGACCGGGCACGTTCTGCGGCAGCGGGATCTCGACGTCGGCGTACAGGTCCCAGAACGGCTTGGGGATGGTGTAGGGGTCGTGGGGGTGGGTCATCGATACGGTCAGGCAGAACGGCTGATCGCCGTCTTCGCGGATGTGATCGAACAGGTATTGCTGCGCCTTGAAGACTACCTCTTCATCGAAATCCAGCTGGTTGGTGCGCACGCACGGACCGGCCTGCAGGACCGATGACATGTTGTGATACCAGCTGGGGCGCACATCGGGCTCGTCCCAGTTCACCGCCCAGCCGTAATCGGCGGGGTAGATGTCGCTGGTCAGGCGCTGTTCGTAACCATGCAGCTGGTCCGGGCCGCAGAAATGCATCTTGCCCGACAGCGCGGTGTGGTAGCCCAGGCGCCGCAGGTAATGGGCATAGGTGGGGACATCGGCGGCGAAATCGGCGGCATTGTCGTAAGCGCCGATCTTGCTGGGCAACTGGCCGCTGACCAAGGTGAAGCGCGACGGTGCGCACAGCGGGCTGTTGCAGTAGGCGGAGTCGAACACCACACCCGTTTCGGCCAGGCGGCTCAGGTGCGGCATCTTGATTGCAGACGCGGCGTAAAAGGGCAGCATGGGAGCGGCCATCTGGTCGGCCATGATGAAAAGAATGTTCTTGCGCTTCATGGGCTCGCGGCGTTCCATAGTGGATAGTTATGCGATATCGCTGAGCCGCAGGATGCCGTTGCAGGCAGGGAGCGGTAAAGCCCATGCAAGATAATGACTAGGATAAGCACAGCTTATGTTTGAAAGCCTTGGCAGCCTGTCGCTGGATTTGCTCCGCGCCTTCGAGTCGGCGGCGCGGCACCGCAGCTTCACGGCGGCGGCGCAGGAGTTGGGCACCACCCAACCGGCGGTGAGCCAGCAGATCAAGCGCCTGGAAGAACAGTTGGCCACGCGCCTGTTTGATCGGGTGTACCGCGGCATCGAGCTGACCGACGCCGGGGCACTGCTGTTCGAGCACGTACAGCTTGGATTGCTGAATATAGATGCCTGTTTACACCGCATCACCGCACAATCGCAGCATGAAGTGTTACAGGTCTCGACAGATTTCGCCTTCGCCGCCTACTGGTTGATGCCCCGTCTGCACCGCTTCCACCAACTCTATCCACAGGTCGACGTCAGCCTGGTGACCAGCGAACGCAGTTATTCGATGCTGCGCAGTGACATCGACGTGGCCGTCCTGTTCGGCGACGGCCGCTTCAATCAGGGAGAGAGCCACTGGTTGTTCGGCGAAGAAGTGTTTCCGGTGTGCAGCCCCAAACTGCTGGAGGGTCGCTCTACTCCCTTGCCCGTCACAGCATTGGCTGACTTGCCCCTGCTTCATCTACGTGGCGAGAGCAGCCATCACTGGTTTGACTGGACCGCTCTGTTTCGCGCTTTGCATATTCCCGGCGCGCCTGCCCCGGGTCAGCTGCGTTTCGACAACTACACCCTGCTGATCCAGGCGGCCATCGCGGGCCAGGGCGTGGCCATCGGCTGGAGGCACCTGGTCGATGCCCTGCTGGAGCAAGGCCTGCTGTGCCGCCCGGTCGAAGAGACTGCCCGCTCGCCCATGGGCTATTACGTGGTGTTGCCGCAACGCAAACGCCGGGGCGAGATGATCGACCGGTTCGTGGAGTGGTTGCGCGAGGAGCAGGCGGGTGGGCAGTGGTTGCGGATTGATTCCTGAGGCAATGCCCACCTCCGCCAAATCCGATAACCTTGTGCGTATCGCCTGTTCACCGAGGTCCGGCCCGTGTCCCCCATCCATTCCTATCACGCCCACGTTTACTATGACGCCACTACCCTGCCTCAGGCTCGTGCGCTATGCGAAGAGGCCGTGCGGATGTTCGGGGTGAAGATGGGGCGGGTGCACGAGCGCCCGGTGGGGCCGCACCCGGACTGGAGCTGTCAGTTGACCGTGCCGGTCGAAGAAATCGGTGCGGTGCTGGGGTGGTTGGCGTTGAATCGTGACGGACTGGTGGTGTTCATGCACCCGGAAACAGGCGATGCGCTGGCGGATCACGCCCGGCATGCGATCTGGATGGGGGCCGTGCGGCCGTTGGATTTGAGTCTCTTCGGGTAGCGAAAGCCGCGGCTCTATAGTTGTCTATAATCGCTCTATAGTTCCCTACGCGCCGTTCGAGGCCGCGACGATGCAACGTTACTGTCAGGCACAACGCTTGGCAGGAATGCCGGAAAGTGCGATCAAGGCGGATGTTCCGGGTGTGCAGCAAGCGCTGCTGGCACTGCAGGAGAAAAAGCTGGTCTGGCGAGCGGCTCGTGGCGTGTATGCCGTCGAGGAGCACGCCATCATCGAGTTGTTGCGCGCCGAAGGGATGCTGGAGGGGGTATGACGAGCCCACCTGTAGCGAGTGGGCTGCCTGCCAAACATCCCGCGTCAGCCGCGTCGTCGCAGGCTGATATCTCTTTGGGCGCCGGACGCGCAGCCCCCTCGCTACAAGGGATCTGGAATCAGTTCAGCACATTATCCAGAATCTCATACACCAACCCAGTCCCGATCGCGACCAGTACTACATCGCTGCCCACTCGGCGCCATTGGTAGCCATCGTAGTGCGGCAGGTGGCGCAGTGCACCGGCGTCCAGCGGACGGCCGTAACCGCGTGGCAATGGACGGCCGCGCTCTAAGTGGATGTTCGGTGGCAGCGGGTTGCCGCGGCCGAAGCTCCCACGGTTTTGCGATATGGTCTGGCGCACCGGGCCGAAGTCCTGCGGTGGCCGGCCGCCGCCTTGATTGCCCGAGGGGCCGCGGTTGCTTTGCTGTTTGCCATGACCGGCGTCGTTGCCGCCACCCTGCTGGCCGTGGTTCTGCTGTTGCTGCTGACCTTGTGGCCCCTGCTGATGTTGCTCACCGCCCCCTTGGCCACGATCATCCGGCCCTGGAGCCGCTTGCAACAGCGGGGTCACTCCGACCAGCACGATACCCATGGCAGCGATCAGCGGTTTTGGCAATTTCATCACTATGTATCCTCAGGCACTAACAGCAAAAAAGGGAGGCCGCGCAAAGCGACCTCCCTTTGTTCTTGCAGAGTTAGTCCCTGAAAACAGGGGCTAATTCCTTTGTATCAGGAACTTTACGCTTGGTTGACGCGGGCGTTACGCACGCCGTCGGCGAGGGCCTTGCACAGTGTCAGCACATCGTCGACCGCTTGCCCGGCGCTGGTCGCTTTAGCGACCTTGTCGACAAAGGCCGAGCCGACCACCACACCATCCGCCAGACGCGCGATGGCGGCGGCCTGGTCGGGGGTGCGGATGCCGAAGCCGACGCTGATCGGCAGGTCGGTATGGCGGCGCAGGCGCTCGATGGCGCTGCTGACCTGATCGCTGGTGGCGGAGCCGGCGCCGGTCACGCCCGCTACGGAGACGTAGTAGACGAAGCCCGAGCTGCGTTCGAGCACAGTCGGCAGACGCGCGTCATCGGTGGTCGGCGTGGTCAGACGGATGAAGTCGATACCTGAGGCCTGGGCCGGGGTGGCCAGCTCGGCATCGTGCTCGGGTGGCAGGTCGACGATGATGAGGCCATCGACGCCAGCGTCCTTGGCGTCCGCAACGAAAGCTTCGACGCCGAAGCGGTGGATCGGGTTGTAGTACCCCATCAGCACGATGGGCGTGGTGCTGTCGTCGACGCGGAATTCGCGGACCATCTTCAAGGTTTTCGCCAGGGTCTGACCGGCTTCCAGGGCGCGCAGGGTGGCCAACTGAATGGCGATCCCGTCGGCCATCGGATCGGTGAACGGCATGCCCAGTTCGATAACGTCGGCGCCAGCGGCCGGCAGGCCCTTGAGGATTGCCAACGAAGCATCGTAGCCAGGGTCGCCGGCAGTCACGAAGGTCACCAGAGCGGCACGGCCTTCGGCCTTGAGGTCGGCGAAGCGTTGTTCGAGACGGCTCATACCAATTTCTCCTGGGTAGCGCCCATGTGATTCATGACGGTCTGCATATCCTTGTCGCCGCGGCCCGACAGGCACACCACCATCAGGTGATCCTTGGGCAACGTGGGCGCACGCTTGATCACTTCGGCCAAGGCGTGAGCGGTTTCCAGCGCCGGGATGATGCCTTCCAGGCGGCAGCAGGCATGGAACGCTGCGAGGGCTTCGTCGTCGGTGATGCTGGTGTAGTTGACGCGTTTGATCTCGTGCAACCAGGCGTGCTCGGGACCGATACCGGGATAGTCGAGGCCGGCGGAGATCGAATGAGCGTCGGTGATCTGGCCGTCCCCGTCCTGCAGCAGGTAAGTGCGGTTGCCGTGCAATACACCCGGTACGCCGCCGTTCAGGCTGGCGGCGTGTTTGCCGGACTCGACACCGTGGCCGGCCGCTTCGACGCCGATGATTTCGACGCGGGTGTCATCCAGGAACGGGTGGAACAGGCCCATGGCGTTCGAGCCACCGCCCACGCAGGCAACCAGGCTGTCGGGCAGACGGCCTTCCTTCTCGATCATCTGCTCTTTGGTTTCCTTGCCGATGATCGACTGGAAGTCGCGGACCATGGCCGGGTAAGGATGCGGGCCGGCGACGGTGCCGATCAGGTAGAAGGTGTCCTCGACGTTGGTGACCCAATCACGCAGGGCATCGTTCATGGCGTCCTTGAGGGTGCCGGTGCCGGAGGTGACCGGGACAATCTCGGCGCCCAGCAGCTTCATGCGGAACACGTTGGCCTGTTGGCGCTCGATGTCGGTAGCGCCCATGTAGATCACGCAAGGCAGGCCGAAACGCGCTGCGACGGTGGCGGTGGCCACGCCGTGCATGCCGGCGCCGGTTTCGGCGATCAGGCGTTTTTTGCCCATGCGCTTGGCCAGCAGCACTTGGCCGATGCAATTGTTTATCTTGTGGGCGCCGGTGTGGTTGAGCTCTTCACGCTTGAAGAAGATTTTTGCGCCGCCCAGGTGCTCGGTCAGGCGTTCGGCGAAGTACAGTGGGTTCGGGCGGCCGATATAGTCGCGCTGGAAATACGCCAGCTGCTCGAGGAATTCAGGATCGGCCTTGGCCGCTTCGTACTCGCGGGCCAGGTCCAGCACCAGCGGCATCAGGGTTTCGGCAACGTAGCGGCCGCCGAATGCGCCGAACAGGCCGTTGGCGTCGGGGCCGCTGCGCAAAGTAGTCTGAGTCATGGAACGCTCCAGTGAACGAAAGGCGTTGGACAGGAATGTCGATGGACCTACTTTAGTTCTCCCGTGGGCAGTTGAAAACCGATAAGATTGCCGCAACATGTCAGGAAATCTCACACGTAATCATGAGCCGCGACCTTCCCCCCCTCAATGCCCTGCGGGCCTTTGAAGCCGCCGCCCGGTTGAACAGCGTCAGCCTGGCAGGCGAGCAACTGCACGTGACCCATGGGGCCATCAGCCGGCAGATCAAGGTGCTCGAAGAGCACCTGGGCGTGGCCTTGTTCAGCAAGGACGGACGTGGCGTTAAACTCACAGATGCCGGTATCCGGTTGCGTGACGCCAGCAGCGATGCGTTCGAGCGTCTGCGCGGCGTGTGCGGCGAAATCAGCCAAGGTAATGCTGACGCGCCGTTCGTGCTGGGTTGTTCCGGCAGCTTGCTGGCGCGCTGGTTCATTCCGCGGTTGGGGCGCTTGAATGCGGATTTGCCGGATCTGCGCCTGCATCTGTCTGCGGGCGAAGGTGATCTGGATCCGCGCCGCCCTGGGCTTGACGCCCTGCTGGTGTTCGCCGAGCCGCCCTGGCCGGCCGATATGCAGATCTTCGAGTTGGCCAGCGAGCGAATCGGCCCGGTGGTCAGCCCGCGCTTTGCAGGCTTCGAGCGGCTTCGCCAGGCACCGGCCACGGCGTTGCAGCACGAGATCCTGCTGCAGACCACCTCGCGGTTGCAGGCTTGGCCCAGTTGGGCGCAGCAGAACGGCATCGCTGTCGAGGCCCTGCGTTACGGGCAGGCGTTCGAGCATTTGTATTATTTGCTGGAGGCGGCGGTTGCCGGACTGGGCATCGCGATTGCGCCCGAGCCATTGGTGGCGGACGACTTGAACGCCGGTCGCCTGGCGGCGCCTTGGGGATTCACTGAAACCCCGGCGCGCCTGGCGCTTTGGGTGCCGCGGCGCGCCGCCGATGGGCGCGCGCAGCAGTTGGCGCAGTGGCTCAAGGCCGAGTTGCGGCGCCAACCCGAGTGCTGATCCTGTAGGAGCGAGCTCTGCTAGCGCAGGGGCTTGGCTGAGGAGGGGCTTGGCTGATCAGCGAAACAATTGCAGCCTTGCATCGTTGCCAAGGACCCCTTCCCAGCCACAGCCCGGTCCCACTCGGAACAGCGGGCGTTCAAATCAGTCGCGCTTGGTGATCAGGTACGCGGCCAACAAGCCGAGCGCACCGACGGCCACGCCAGCGGTGGTCCAAGGGTGTTCTTGGGCGTAATCGCGGGTAGCAACGCTGGTCTCGCGGGTTTTGACTTTCACTTCTTCATAAACATCGCTGAGCAGATGACGTGAGTGCTTGAGGGCGTTCTCGGCGTTGGCTTTGAGTGCCTTGAGGGTTTTCAACGACTCTCCGGACGCGTCCTCTTTCAGGCTCTCCAGTGACTTGAGCAGGCTTTCGATTTCGGCTTCCATGCTCTGCAGCGAGGCTTTGCGTAACGAAGTATTGGCCATGGTGACTTCTCCTGGGGGATGAGTTGCGGTGTAAGTTTGGGACTGCGCGTTGTGCAGAAAGTGCAGTGCGGGTGAACTTTTCCGCTGGATTTCCCCACAGATGTACAAGACCACAGCGCTGTCACGCTGAAATCCGACCACTAGGGAGAACCACCATGAGCGACCATCACACGTACAAGAAGATCGAACTCGTCGGCTCCTCGCCGACCAGCATCGAAGATGCGATCAACAACGCCTTGGCCGAGGCCAGCAAGAGCCTGAAACATCTGGAGTGGTTCGAAGTCACCGAGACCCGCGGCCACATTGAAGCCGGTCGAGTGGCGCACTTTCAGGTGACGTTGAAGGTCGGCTTCCGCATCGAGCAGAGCTGATCGGAAACACCCTACATCAGCCCCCGATTTTTCGGACTGGCTGAGCGGGGCTTATTCGGCTACAAGTAGCGGGCGCTGACCAAATTCGGAAAGCGCCCATTTTATTGTTTGATCCGACCAGGGAATGTGACCGATGAAGAAGTTTCTGTTGGCGGTAAGTTTGTTGAGTATTGCCAGTGGCGCATTTGCGGCAGGCAAGTCGTGTGACGACCTCAAAGGCGAGATCGACGCCAAGATCAAGGCCAAGGGCACGTCGGGCTACTCGCTTGACGTAGTCGCCAAGGGCGCCGGGGCTGATGCCAAAGTGGTCGGGACTTGCGAGGCGGGCAGCAAAGAGATCGTGTACAAAAAAGGCTGATGGCAAAGATGCAAAAGAAAGCCGGCTTGAATGCCGGCTTTTTGCTGTCTGTGGTTCAGCCCCTGACCGCCTGGGCCAGCAACTCGAACGAGCGAATCCGGTCGGCGTGTTCGTACAGGTCGCAGGTGAAGATCAACTCGTCTGCCTGAGTCTGCTCGACCAATACCTCCAGCTTGGCGCGAACCTTGGCGGCGCTGCCGATCATCGCCAGGCCGAGAAAGTCCCCTACCGCCTCGCGCTCGTGGGGCAACCACAGGCCTTCCATCGATTCCACCGGCGGCTGTTGCATGAGGCTCTTGCCGCGCATGAGGTTGAGGATGCGCCGGTACATGGAAGTCGCCAGGTATTCCGCGCGTTCGTCCGTCTCGGCCACCGCCAGCGGCACCCCAAGCATCACGTAGGGCTCGTCAAGCACGGCAGAGGGCTGGAAGTGGTTGCGGTACACGCGGACGGCCTCGTGCATGTAGCGCGGTGCGAAGTGCGAGGCAAAGGCGTAGGGCAAACCGCGCATGCCGGCCAATTGGGCGCTGAACAGGCTCGAACCCAGCAGCCAGACAGGTACATTGGTGTCGCTGCCCGGTACGGCGATGACCTTCTGTTCAGGGAAGCGCGGGCCCAGGTATTCGATCAGTTCGGCGACGTCATCAGGAAAGTCGTCGGCGCTGCCGGAACGCTCACGCCGCAGGGCGCGAGCGGTCATCTGGTCCGAACCCGGCGCACGGCCCAGGCCCAGGTCTATACGGCCCGGGTACAGGCTTTCGAGCGTGCCGAACTGCTCGGCGATCACCAGCGGCGCGTGGTTGGGCAGCATCACCCCGCCACTGCCAACGCGGATGGTCGAAGTACCGCCGGCCAGATACCCCAGCAGCACCGAGGTGGCCGAGCTGGCGATGCCGTCCATGTTGTGATGCTCGGCCACCCAGAAGCGGTTGTAGCCGAAGCGCTCGACGTGCTGAGCCAAGTCAAGGGAGTTGCGCAGCGATTGCGCCGCGCCTTTGTCAGCGCGCACAGGCACCAGGTCGAGGGTGGAGATCTTGATATCGGCGAGTCGTTTCATGGGGCTTGAACATCCTCTGCGGGGTCCGTGCACCTCGACTGTTGCCGAGCACACGACCGTGTGATCATCGCGTCACTGGCGTAGGTTCATGATATGGGCATATCCACCTAATTCAATACCCAGTGTGCAATCGATCTGAACTTGCTGACGGGCGTCACCTCTGAATAGGGGTAACGGTACTTATTTTCGAGTGCGATCCTTACGGAGGTTTCCATGAAAAAGACAGCATCGGCAATTTGGGAAGGCGGTCTGAAAGAGGGTAAAGG
>CAJCIO010000059.1 GCA_903970465.1 Gammaproteobacteria bacterium | reverse complement strand
GTGCTGTCCTGCCATGGCTGGCCGCCATGCGCCAGGGCGATGAAGCCTGCCGCCTTGAGCTTGTCGCCGGCGGCATAGAATTCTTCGAGGGTGGTCGGCGCCTTGGCGATCCCGGCCTTCTTGAACACCTCAGGGTTGATCCACAGCCAGTTGACGCGGTGGATGTTCACCGGCACGGCCACGTAGTTGCCTTCGTACTTGACAGTGTCGGAGACTTTCTTCGACAGCAGGCTGTCCCACTTCTCCTCCTTGGCGACCTCCTTCAACGCGTCGGTGTCGAGCAAGCCAGTGCTGGCCCACTCCTGAATATCCGGGCCCTTGATCTGCGCGGCACCCGGCGGGTTGCCGGCAACGGCGCGGCTCTTCAGTACGGTCATGGCAGTCGCACCGCCACCGCCTGCGACGGCGCCGTCCTTCCAGGTGAAGCCGTCTTTTTCGACTTGGGCTTTAAGGACATCGACCGCTGCCTTTTCGCCACCGGACGTCCACCAGTGAACGACCTCTACAGTGCCTTTGGAATCGGCAGCGAGGGCGCTGAGCGGGAACAAGGAAGCCAGGGAAACGACAGTAGCGAGGCGAGAAATCGCATTCATTTGATTACCTTTCTTGTTGTTATACCGGGGCAAGTCTGTGCTTGCGCTGCGAGGAGTCTAAACAGGATTCGGCAAAACGCACGTAACGAATCGCTGCGGGAATGTCACCATGTTGTGACATTTGTGTTGAGGCTGCCGGCCCCATCGCGGGCGAGCCTTGCTTCCAAAAGGTGCAGGACGCTGGATCTGTGGGAGCAAGGCTTGCCCGCGAAGAGGCCGTCACCGATCGCACATCACCCCCTTGGTAACACCAAAGTGACGCGCAACCCACCTTCACGCAGGTTCTGCAGCGTCACTTCACCGCCATGGCTGTGGGCGATATTGCGCGCGATGCCAAGCCCCAGGCCGTAGCCCTGCTGACCGCCGGCCAGACGAAAGTGCGGCTCGAACACCTGTTCCAGTCGCTGCTCCGGCACGCCAGGCCCTTCGTCGTCGACGTGCAGGGTGAATATCTTGCCCCCGTCCTCGATGCGCACATGGGCGCGCTTGCCGTACTTCCTGGCGTTATCGATCAGATTGCCGATGCAGCGTTTGAGCGCCAGCGGCTTGCCTGAATACGGCCTGCGCGCCCGGCCATCGAGGGTCACGGTGCCGTTGCCCAAGGGCGACAGGAACGGTTCGACCAGGCAATCGAGCACATGATTGAGGTCCACCGGCTCGATATTTTCGTGGATATCGGTGTCCTTCACGCATTGCAAAGCGCCCTTGACCAACAACTCCAACTCGTCGAGATCACGACTGAAGCGCGCCTCGAGATCCGCGTCTTCGAGCAACTCGACCCGCAGGCGCAAGCGAGTGATGGGTGTACGCAAATCGTGGGAGATGGCGCTGAACAGTTGACTGCGCTCGGTGAGATAACGGCTGATGCGGTCGCGCATGGCGTTGAAGGCCCGGGCCACTTCGACCACCTCGCTGCCGCCGCCCTCGGTGACCGGCCCATCGACCGCCAGGCCCTCCACCTCGGCACCCAGCGACAGCTCCCGGGCCGCCCGGGCCAGGCGCTTGAGCGGGCGACTTTGCCAGTGCACCAGCAGGCCGATGAACAACAGCAGGAAGGCGCTGGTCATGACGATAAAAGCCACCTGCTGCGCCGGCAGCCCTTGTTCCTCAAGGCTGGTGTAGGGCTCGGGCAGCAAGGAGGCGATGTACAGCCACTCGCCCTCCCCCAGTTCGATCTGGGTGACCAGGATCGGCGGATTGACCGGCTCCAGGGTCAGGGCGTAATGGGCCCAGGAACGCGGCAGCTCTTCAAGCTTGAGGCCACTGTTGAAGATGCGCAGATCGTCGGGGGCCACGAACTGCACCGAGACATCCACCTGGTCGCCGAGGTTGACGCGCAGGACTTCGCCGACGCTGTCAATCACCGCATCCTTGCGCGGCGTGCGCGGCAATACGGTCATGTCGAGCGGCTTGTCATTGAGAGTCACCACGAAGCGCGTGCCGCCCATGCTGCGCAGTTGCTCGAGGACCATCGGCCGGTAGGCCACCGGCAGCGAGCGGATGTAACTGACACTGGCGACCATCGAGTGGGCAAGGCTGCGGGCACTGGTGATCAGGCCTTCAAGCTGGGTGGCACGCAGTTGCGCCACCCAGATCACACTCGACAACGCCTGGGCCAGCAGCACCGCCAGCAGAGTCAACAGCAACATGCGCCCAAGCAACGAGCGTGGCAGCCGCAGTTTGGATAGACGCAGCTTAGGCAGGCGCAACGCTGGCCGCCAATTGATAGCCGCTGCCGCGCACGGTGCGGATCAGCCGGGGTGGCTTGTCGATATCGCGCAGACGTTGGCGCAGGCGACTGACCGCCATGTCGACGATGCGATCCAGGGGCATGGGTTCGCGGCCGCGGGTGGCGTTGCCGATGGTGTCGCGATCGAGGATCTGTTGCGGATGATCGAGAAACAGCTTGAGCAAGGCGAAATCGGCACCCGACAACACTACCTCTTCGCCGTCGACGTGAAACAGCCGATGGCTGACCATGTCCAGGCGCCAGTCGTCGAACGCCAGTACATCGCTGCTGGCATTGGACGACTGACTGAACGAGCAGCGGCGCAGCAACGCCTTGATGCGCGCTTGCAGTTCTCGGGGGCTGAAGGGTTTGCCCAGGTAGTCATCGGCGCCCAGCTCCAGGCCGATGACCCGATCGGCCTCGTCGGAGCTGGCGGTGAGCATGATGATCGGCACCTGGCCATGGCGCGGATGGGACCGCGTCCAGCGACACAGACTGAAGCCGTCTTCGTCGGGCAGCATGACGTCGAGGATCACCAGATCAGTGGGGTCGGCAGCATTGAGTGCTTCGCGAAAGCTTCGACCATCGGCCGTCGTGCGCACGGCAAAGCCGGCGCGACTGAGGTAGACCTGCAGCAGTTCGCGGATTTCCTGGTCGTCATCGACCAGCAGGATCGATTTGCCGGCAGTGCTCACATGACCGTCCTTGTGATTCGCTTATTGTTTTCCGCCGGGTCGAAGCGCCCGGCTTTCTGGTGCTGATTAGACGCTCAAGCCAGGGTTTGTTGCAAGGCCACACCGGCGCCCAGCAAGCCCGAGAACTCGGCAGTCACCACCCACACCGGTATCCCCTCGAAGTAATGGCTCATGCAACCCTTGTCGGCGAAGCTTTCGGCAAAGCCACTGGTCAGGAACAGCTTGAGGAAACGCGGGATCACGCCACCGACGATGTACACACCACCACGACCGCCAACGGTCAGGACGTTGTTGCCCGCCACGCGGCCGAGGAAGCGACAGAACTGCTCGACGGTGGCCAGCGCCACGGCTTCCCCCGCCAAGGCGCCTTCGCTGACTTCAGCCGGGGATTGGTGCGTCGGGGTATGGCCATCGACGGCGCAGATCGCCTGGTACAAGCGCAGCAGGCCGCCACCGCTGAGGATGGTTTCGGCACTGACATGGCCGATATCGGCTTCGATGTGCGCGCGCAGTTGCGCCTCGCGCGCATTGCCCACCGGCAGATCGACATGCCCGCCCTCGCCCGGCAACGCCAGCCAGTGCTCGCCAAGATTCATCAGGGTGCCCACGCCCAGCCCGGTGCCAGGGCCGATGACCACGGCCGGGCGCAAGGGGTCCGGATCGCCTTGGCAGACGGTCTGGTATTCATCGGGCTTGAGCCGCGTCATGCCCAGCGCCATGGCGGTGAAGTCGTTGATCAGCGACAGGTGCTCGACCTGCAACGTGGCGCAAAACGCCTTGCGGCTGATGCGCCAGTGGCTGTTGGTGAAACGGAATTCGTCGCCGCTGACCGGCCCGGCCACCGCCAGGCAGACCGCGCCGATATCGCCCTTGTTCAGACCGAGGTCCTGCAGATACACGCCAATGGCGTGCTCAGGGCTGGTGTAATCGGCGGTCGGGAAGACCCGAACCGAATGTAATTGTTGTTCTTCCCACAACGCGAAACGCGCGTTGGTACCACCGATATCACCTACCAGCGCCAGTTTCATTGCAGCGATTCCAAACTCGAAGTAAAGGCACAGGCACCTTGTTCTGCCGAGCTGAACGCTTGGCGCATAAAGCCAAACAGTTCACGTCCGCAGCCCACGCCATTGGCCAGGGTGCCGACTGCCGGGGTGCGCGCGGCCAGCGTCTGGGCGTCGACCAGCACCTGCAAGGTACCGGCGACGCCATCGACGCGAATGATATCGCCGTCTTCGACCAACGCCAATGGTCCGCCGCTGGCAGCTTCGGGGCTGACGTGGATAGCGGCAGGAATCTTGCCCGATGCGCCGGACATCCGCCCGTCCGTCACCAAGGCCACTTTGAAGCCGCGATCCTGCAGCACGCCGAGGAAAGGCGTCATCTTGTGCAGCTCAGGCATGCCGTTGGAGCGCGGCCCCTGGAAGCGCATCACCGCGACGAAATCCTTTTCCAGCTCGCCGGCCTTGAACGCGTCGGCCAGCTCCTGCTGGTCCTGGAACACCCGGCACGGTGCTTCGACGACCTGATTGGCGACCGCCACCGCGGAGACTTTCATCACCCCACGGCCAAGATTGCCCTCCATCACCCGCAGGCCACCTTCGGCCGAGAAGGGGTTGGCCACAGGGCGTAGGATGGTTTCGTCGAGGCTTTCGATCGGGCCGTCGCGCCATTCCAGCTTGCCTTCGACGAGGAACGGCTCCTGGGTGTAGCGGCTCAAGCCACGACCGGCGACGGTGTTGACGTCTTCATGCAGCAGCCCGGCTTCGAGCAGCTCGCGAATCAGAAACGCCATGCCACCAGCGGCCTGGAAGTGGTTGATGTCGGCCTTGCCGTTTGGATATACGTGGGACAGGGTCGGCACCACCTCGGACAGATCAGCCATGTCCTGCCAGGTCAGCTGGATACCCGCCGCCATGGCGATAGCCGGCATGTGCAACGTGTGGTTGGTCGAACCGCCAGTGGCGTGCAGGGCGACAATGGAGTTGACCAGGGATTTTTCGTCGACGATCTCGCCCAATGGCATGAAGTTGCCGCTGGCCTTGGTCAGACGCGTGACTTGATGCGCCGCCTCATGGGTCAGGGCGTCGCGCAAAGGCGTGTTGGGGTTGACGAACGACGCGCCCGGCAAATGCAGGCCCAGCACTTCCATCAACAACTGGTTGGTGTTGGCGGTGCCGTAGAAGGTGCAGGTACCAGGGCTGTGGTAAGACTTCATCTCCGATTCGAGCAGCTCTTCGCGGCTGGCCTTGCCTTCGGCGTAGCGCTGGCGCACGTCGGCCTTTTCCTTGTTGGAAATACCCGAGGGCATCGGCCCGCCCGGGACGAACACGGTGGGCAGATGGCCAAAGCGCAGCGCGCCCATCATCAATCCCGGCACGATCTTGTCACAGATGCCCAGCAGCAGTGCGCCGTCGAACATGTTGTGGGACAGCGCTACGGCGGTGGACAGCGCGATGGTTTCGCGACTGGCCAGGCTCAGTTCCATCCCCGCCTCGCCTTGGGTCACGCCATCGCACATGGCCGGCACGCCGCCAGCGAACTGCCCGACCGAGCCGATCTCGCGCAGCGCCTGCTTGATCTGCGCCGGGTAGGTTTCGTAGGGCTGGTGAGCGGAGAGCATGTCGTTGTATGACGACACGATGGCGATGTTGGCGGCGTTCATCATGCGCAGGCTGTGCTTGTCCTCGGGACCGCAACCGGCCACTCCGTGAGCAAAGTTGGCGCATTGCAGCTTGCCACGCTGCGGACCGTCTGTGGCTGCCTCACGGATCATCTGCAAGTAACGATCGCGTGTGGCACGGCTGCGATTGACCAGCCGTTCGGTGACCTCGAGAACGCGGGGATGCATGGGAAAACTCCAGGCTTTTGGGGCGACCTCTGCGGCAATCTCACAAGTTTCACTCGTCGGGCCAATACAACGTCTAGGCTCGAAAGGGATCCAAAAAAGGTGCCGTACCGGTCACTCGTTGTAGATAGAACAAAATATTGCCATTAAAAAGGCTTGTTTTCTATTTCTATGCGAATAATCTTGTAATTCCAACAACAAAACCAGATTCAGTGTCCGTGCGCTCGTGGCCCGATCACCTTACAATCTGTCTGACAGTAGGTACCCCATGACTATTCGCATCGCAATCAACGGTTTTGGACGCATCGGTCGTAACGTCCTCCGTGCACTGTATACCCAAGACTATCGCCAACACCTGCAAGTCGTCGCCATCAACGACCTGGGCGACAGCAAGATCAACGCTCATCTGCTCAAGTACGACACCGTTCACGGCACGTTCGATGCCACGGTAGAGCATGATGAAGAAAGCCTGACAGTCAATGGTGACCGTATTACGGTCAGCGCCATTCGCAACCCCGCCGAGCTGCCGTGGAAGGCCCAGCAGATCGACGTGGTGTTCGAATGCACCGGTTTCTTCACCGACCGCGACCAGGCCGCCGCGCATCTGACCGCCGGCGCCCGCAAAGTGATCATCTCTGCACCGGCCAAGGGCGCCGATGCCACCGTGGTGTATGGCGTCAACCATGACGTGCTGCGCCAGTCGCACCAGATCATCTCCAACGCCTCGTGCACCACCAACTGCCTGGCCCCGGTCGCGCAGGTGCTGCACCGCGAACTGGGCATCGAGCAAGGCCTGATGACCACCATCCACGCGTACACCAACGACCAGAACCTGATCGACGTTTACCACACCGACCCTTACCGCGCCCGCTCGGCCACCCAGTCGATGATCCCAAGCAAGACCGGTGCCGCCGAGGCCGTCGGTCTGGTGCTGCCGGAACTGGCGGGCAAGCTGACGGGCATGTCTGTGCGGGTGCCGGTGATCAATGTGTCGCTGGTGGACCTGACGCTCAATGTCAGCAAGCAGGCCAGCAGCGAAGACATCAACGCGCTGCTCAAGCAAGCCAGCGAACAGTCCAGGATCCTTGGCTACAACACCCTGCCGCTGGTCTCCACCGACTTCAATCACAACCCGCTGTCCTCGATCTTCGACGCCAACCACACCAAGACCAATGGCAAACTGGTCAAAGTCATGGCCTGGTATGACAACGAATGGGGTTTCTCCAATCGCATGCTCGACAACTGCCTGGCACTCTGCAACGCGGAGTAACCCTTTCCCGGGGTATTTCCTTGGATAAAGGCCCTGGCAACACTTGACGACAATAGCGGATGATAAGCATTATCATCCGCTATCTCGTCGTCCGGTATCCCCGTGAGCCAGTCCCACTTCAATTCGGTGTTCATCGCCCAGCGCCTGGTGCTGCTGCGCACCTTGCAGCGCATGGTCGATAACCCCAGCACCGCCGAAGATCTGCTCCAGGAAACCTACCTGCGAGTCACGCGCGCGCTGAAAGAGCGCCCCATCACCCACCTTGAGCCGTTCGTATTCCAGACGGCACGCAATCTGGCCCTCGATCACCTGCGTGCACGGCGGCTGCGGGAGCGTACTCTGCTGGATGATGTGTCTACGGATGTGCTACACAATGTTGCAGCGCCCGGCAGTTGCGCTGAAGATGTCGCCCATGCCGAGCAATTGTTGCAGCGCCTGAGCAGCAGCCTGTCGAAGCTGAGCGAACGCCAGCAGCAGATTTTCATCCTTAGCCGCCTGCAGGGTGCCAGCCATGTCGAAATCGCCGAAACGCTTCAGGTGTCTGCCAGCACAGTGCAGAAGGAACTCAAATTGATCATGGCCATCTGCATGGGTATCGCCGAGCGCATGGAAGCGCCATGAACCTGATCTGGCAGTCGCTGCCGAGGAAACGTCTTGATTGAGCCTGACACCCTGTCCGCACCTGGAGCAGCCACCGAAACGTCCAGTGGCGAGCTGGATCCGGCCGTCGATCAGGCGCTGGACTGGCTGATCCGCCTCGAAAGCCCCAGCGCTGAAGATTGCGTAGCCTTTGACGCGTGGCTGGTGGCGGCGCCAGAGCATGCCGCGGCGTTCGCGAAGGCTGCAGCATTATGGCAGGGGCCATCAGTCCGTCAGGCGGCGGAGATATTACAGGCGCGGCGCAGCGCACGCCCGCCTCGGCGTCTGGCGGCTTATTGGAAACCCTTGGCGACCGCAGCAGTGCTGGTGCTCGGCCTGTTGAGCTTCAGCAACCTGCCGATGCGCCTGCAAGCCGATCATCTGACCCAGGTCGGCGAGCGGCAGCGGATCGAGTTGCAGGACGGCTCCAAGGTGCTGCTCAACACCCACTCGGCCATCGCCTCGACTTTCGATATCGACCATCACCGCACCCGGCTTTTACAAGGCGAGGCGTTCTTCGAGGTCAATGGCAACCCGGCATTACCGCTGGAAGTGCAGGCCGGCCCGGTGCTTGCCAGCGTGCACGACACGGCGTTCGCGGTGAGCTACGTGGACGGTGAGGCCCAGGTCAAGGTGCAGCGCGGTAATGTCGATCTGCAAGCCAACGACGCCCAAAGCCTGCGCCTGAGCGCCGGTGACAGCATCCGCATCGGCCCCCATGGCTTCGCCCGACGCGAGCGCATGGACCCGGCGGTAGACCTGGCCTGGGTGCAAGGTCGCCTGGTGTTCGAAGACCGCCCGCTGGGCGAGGTGCTGGCCGAGTTGCGCCGCTACTACCCGGGCTGGATCGTCAGCCGCAATGCCCAATTGGATGCCATGAAGATCACCGGCAACTACCGCCTGGATCAACCGCAGGACGTGCTGCGCTCGTTGGCCCATGTGACCTCGGCCCACCTGCAGGAGTATCCGGGGCTGGTGATTCTCAACTGACTCTATTCTGCGCCTGCCCGCAAAGAGGCCATCACCCCCCCACATAGCCCAAGCCCCGCCAATTATTTTTACGCAATCATTTCCCTGGCACGTCTCGTCATAGTCGATGCAATTGATTCCCATTCGAATCATTCACTATTACCCGTGCCAGAGAACGCTTGTCATGCCATCAGGTTCCTACCATCCCGTTCATGCTCTGTCAGTCCTCGCCGTCGCCCTCATCTGCGCCGGTGTCACGCTGCCCGTCATCGCCGCCGATAGCGTGCCCTCCACGCGCCAGCAGGGCGGCGCCTACACCTTTGCCATCACCCAGCAACCGCTGGTGGCCGCGCTGAACAATTTCAGCCAGGTCACCGGCTGGCAGGTGGGCTTGCCAGCGGAACTGGCACAAGGTGTCTCCTCTCCCGGCGTGAAGGGCGCCTTGACGCCCGACAAAGCGCTCGAACGCCTGCTGCTGGGCACAGGGCTCAACTATCGCAAGCTGGGTAACAACAGCATTGTGCTGGAGCGCAGCAGCACCGCGGTGGTGGCGTTGCAGGAGATTACGGTGAGTGCGACGCGTCAGGCTGAGGACATCGCGCGAGTACCGGGTATCGTGACGGTACAAACCCGCCAGACGCTTGATCGGCAAAACGTGAACTCGATACGCGATATCGTCCGCGAGGAGCCAGGCGTTTCGGTAGGTGGCGCGGGTCAACGATCTGGCACCACCAGCTATAACATTCGCGGCATTGACGGTAACCGCGTGCTGACCCAGATCGACGGCGTTGAAGTCCCCGATAATTTTTTCTACGGCCCCTACGCCCAGACACAACGCAACTACGTAGACCCTGAAATCATCAAGCGCGTGGAAATTCTCCGTGGCCCGGCGTCGGTCCTCTACGGCAGCAACGCCATCGGCGGCGCCGTCAGCTACTACACCCTGAACCCGGACGACATCATCAAGCCCGGTCAGGATTACGGCGCCCGCGTGAAAACCGGTTATAGCTCCGCAGACCGCAGTTGGTTGACTTCCGGCACGCTGGCCGGGCGCCTCGGTGATTTCGACAGCTTGCTGCACGTGAGCCAACGTAACGGGCACGAGACCGAATCCTACGGCGAGACCGGTGGTACCGGCTTGAACCGCACTGCCGCCAACCCCGAAGAAACCCGAACCACCAACGTGTTGGCCAAACTGGGCTGGAACTACGCAGACGACGCCCGCATCGCTCTGACTTACGAGCACTACAAAGGCGAGCGAGAGACCGATCAAAAAAGCGCAGTCGGCGGCCCATTCGGCGGCGGCCGTGCCTTCGGCTTCTACCGATCGCGCAATACCGATGACACCATCACCCGCGAGCGTTTCGGCATAGAGCACAGCGTCGGCGTCGACAGCCTGTTCGCTGATCACGTGAAGTGGAGCCTGAACTATCAAGTGGCCAAGACCGACGAAAGGACCACCGAGCTCTACGCCCCGTCCCGCGTGGTCCTGCGCACCCGCGAGACCCACTACGAAGACAAGCAATGGATATTCGATACCCAGCTCGAAAAAAACTTCGCCATTGCCAGCACCGAACATCGGTTGACCTACGGCACCACCATCAAGAACGACAAAGTCAGCGACCTGCGCACGGGCAGCGGCATCTGTCAGACAGTCGTCCTGCCTAACTGTCCGGTGGCCGGGCAGCCGAGCCTGGCAGCCGCCGGGGACAATCTGACACCCTCCAGCGATTTCCCGGACCCGACAATCAACACCTACAGCCTGTTCGCCCAGGATCAGATCAGTTGGAACAACTGGACCTTCCTGCCAGGGGCACGTTACGACTACACCGAAATCAAGCCGCACATCTCCGCCGCCTTCCTCGCAGGTGCCGGAGCCACTGCCACCGACACCGTCAACACCAAGACCAAACACTGGCATAAGGTTTCACCCAAACTGGGCGTGACCTACGACTTCAACGACAACTACACCTGGTACGGCCAATACGCCGAAGGTTTCCGCACACCCACCGCAAAAATGCTCTACGGGCGCTATGAAAACCCGACCGTCGGCTACGTTGTGGAGCCCAATTCGGATCTGCAGCCAGAAACCAGCAAAAGCTACGAGACCGGCCTGCGTGGCCAGTTCGAGGCTGGCAACTTCGACCTGACAGCCTTCTACAACACCTATCGCGACTTCATCGACGAGAACTCGGTGACGACTGGCGCCAACGAGGCTACGTACCAGGCTGCGAACATTTCACGCGCCAGGATCCAGGGCCTGGAAGCCAAGGGACGCTTGAATCTGGAGTACCTTGGTGCCTCACAGGGCCTCTACACGCAAGGGTCGATTGCCTATGCCCGCGGCGAGAACCAGGACACCGGGCAGCCACTCAATGCCGTCAACCCGCTCAAGGGCGTGTTCGGCCTCGGTTACGATGGCGAGCAATATGGCGCCTTGCTGAACTGGACACTAGTGAAACGCAAGAACCGGGTCGACAGCGAAGAATTCCACGTACCGGACGGCACCAGCAGCCAGTTCAAGACACCCGGCTTCGGCATCCTCGACCTCACCGGCTACTACAAGATCTCCAAAGACCTGACGCTGAACGCGGGCCTGTACAACGTGACGGACAAGAAGTACTGGCTATGGGACGACGTTCGCGGCTACGACAGCGTCGGCGAGGCATCGGCGACCCAACCCGCCAACCTCGACCGCCTGACCCAACCCGGCCGCAACTTCGCGATCAATCTGGTCTGGGATCTCTGATCGTGGCACTGTACCGCCAGCACGGTTGCTGGCGGTATGACTCACGAACCTGAAACGCAGTATCGGGATAACCCTTCAGCCGTTTTCAGCGTTTGTTTATTACTCTTGTTTAGCGCTTTTTTTACTGACGACCGCGCCTGATTCGTCTGGTTAATACAGCACTGCACTTTTTCAAGGATTCGACCATGACTGTCATCGAACAGGTTCCAAACGCCACCCCTCTGCGCTCTGCGCGCCTGCGTGCCCTGAGTCACAGCCTGCATGACGAGCTCGAGCAGGTCGTCGCCGGCTATGCCCCTTTTGACAGCGTCGAAAGTTACGGCCATTTCGTGCAGATGCAGTACCTGTTCCAGGCCGAGCTGCAGCACCTGTACAACGATCCGGCGCTGGTCGCGCTGTTCCCCGACCTGCCCGAGCGCTGCCGCGCCGATGCCGCCAAGGCGGACCTCGCCGATATCGGTCTGCCGGTGCCGGCGCCACTGCCGAGCGCCCTGAACAACCCCAGTCAGGCCACCGCACTGACCTGGATTCGTGTCTCCGAAGGGTCTAAACTCGGCGCCGCCATCCTGATCAAGCGTGCCAATGCCCTCGGCTTCACCGAAGCGTTCGGTGCCCGTCACCTGGCCGAACCCGAAGGCGGCCGTGCCAAGGGCTGGAAAGCGTTCAATGCGGTATTCGACGCGCTGGTATTCAGCGAGGCCGCCGAAGCCGAAGCCGACCAAGCCGCACTCGACGCCTTTTCCCGTCTGCACGTACTGCTGCAATACACCTACACCGCCGAATGCAACGACTCGGCGTGATCAACCTGGACTCCATGGACAACCCTAGGCCGCCCCGCTCCAAGATCGCTCGTGTGCTGTATGGCGTACTGGCCTACACGAGCCTGGCCATCGGCCTGATCGCCATCGTCATCCCCGGCTTGCCGACGACCGAGTTCGTCCTGCTGGCCGCCTGGGCCGCGACCCGCAGCTCGCCAGCGCTGAGCGCGTGGCTGGAGAACCATCGGCTGTTCGGTCCGATCATCACCAACTGGCGCGATGGCAAGATCATCAAGCGCAAGGCCAAGGTCAGCGCCACTGTGAGCATGCTGATCTGCAGCGTGGTGATGTGGCTGACCCTCAAGCACCTGTGGTTCCTCTATGCGGCCATTGGCGGCATGGTGCTGGTCAATCTGTGGATCTGGTCGCGGCCCGAAGAACGCCGCAGCTGATCGCCACGCTGAACCACAGGTCCCGGCAAGGGTCTATCCTGCACGCATCAGCCCAGGAGAACCCTTCCCATGTTCGAACCCGGTCATCTGCACCTCCAGCACGCCAAGCTGCTTCCTGACGAAGTCGGCTATGACATCCACCTCAAGTACGAAGTGCGCACCGACGCTGAGCGCGGCGCACTGATGCACTTCGACATCAGCGGCCAGATCGACGGCAAGGCATTCGAAGACCAATTCGACCTCCCTCAGGACATGGCCTGCAATTTCGCCAGCAACGCCGAACGCATCGCCCACAAGCACGGTCTGCCCAAGGCCAAGGTGCTGCCGATAGCGGTGCACAAGCAATACGACGCGATGTTCGAAGACGTGCGCAACAAGCTCGGCCGACATTCGGGCGACCCGGTGAATACCGAGCGCGTCTGAGCGTTCCACAGGTGCCACTGGCCCCTTCGCGGACAGAGCCCGCCCCACTCTGATGCGGGAATGGGCTCTGCCCGCGAAGAGGC
This sequence comes from Gammaproteobacteria bacterium, assembly GCA_903970465.1. Lineage (GTDB taxonomy): Bacteria > Pseudomonadota > Gammaproteobacteria > Pseudomonadales > Pseudomonadaceae > Aquipseudomonas. The sequence continues at coordinate 58,665 of CAJCIO010000059.1, read as the reverse complement.
CAGTGCGGCTTGTGTAATGCCCTTCTGAAGCCCAGCGATTTTCCAATCCCCGCCCCGCCAAGGCATACTGCGCGTCCCTGCTGTCCAGAACCTCTGCTCGCCCATGCGCATCCACGTCAGTTTCATCGACCGAGTCGGCATCACCCAGGAAGTACTGGCGATACTGGGGGCTCGCAACCTCAATCTGGATGCCGTGGAGATGGTCCCGCCGAATGTCTATATCGACGCGCCGACACTGAGCACTCAGGTCCTCGAGGAGCTTCATCACGCGCTGCTCAGCGTGCGCGGCGTGCAGGCAGTCACCGTGGTCGACATCCTGCCAGGGCAGCGTCGGCACCTGCAGCTCGAAGCACTGCTGGCGGCCATGGCCGACCCGGTATTGGCGCTGGACAGCGTCGGCCGAGTGTTGCTGGCCAATCCGGCGTTGATCGCCCTCTATGGCCGCGATCCGCGTGACGAATTCCTCGGCCAGCTGCTGGGCGACGATGAACTGCTGGCCACCCTGATCGAGCAAGGCTTTCGGCTACCGCTGCGCGAGGTGCTGCTCAATGGCCAGACCCTGCTGCTCGACGCCACGCCCATCACCGACGCCGGCGCCTTGGTGACCCTCTACCCGCCCAATCGCATGGGCGAACGCTTGGCCGCACTGCACCATGATCACGCCGAGGGCTTCGACTCGCTGCTGGGCGATTCACCGCCCATCCGCACCCTCAAGACCCGCGCGCTGCGAGTGGCGGCGCTCGATGCCCCCCTGCTGATCCAGGGTGAAACCGGGACCGGCAAGGAACTGGTCGCCCGCGGCTGCCATGCCATCAGCGCACGCCACAGCTCGCCGTTTTTGGCGCTCAACTGCGCGGCATTGCCCGAGAATCTGGCTGAAAGCGAGCTGTTCGGTTATGCCCCCGGCGCGTTCACCGGTGCTCAACGCGGCGGTAAACCAGGCCTGATGGAGCTGGCCAACCAAGGCACGGTGTTTCTCGACGAGATCGGCGAAATGTCTCCCTATCTGCAAGCCAAGCTCCTGCGCTTTCTCAATGACGGCAGCTTCCGGCGAGTAGGCGGCGACCGGGAGGTCAAGGTCGATGTGCGCATCCTCAGCGCCACCCATCGCAACCTGCAAAAGATGGTCGCCGAAGGCACCTTCCGCGAAGACCTCTACTACCGTCTCAACGTGCTGTCGCTGGAGGTGCCGCCGCTGCGCGAACGTGGCCAGGACATCCTGATGCTGGCGCGCTATTTCATGCAGCAGGCCTGCACCCAGATTCAGCGCCCGCTGTGCCGGCTGGCGCCCGGCACCTATCCGGCGCTGCTGGGCAACCGCTGGCCGGGCAATGTCCGTCAGTTGCAAAACGTGATCTTCCGCGCGGCGGCCATCTGCGAGAGCACCTTGGTGGATATCGGCGACCTGGACATCGCCGGCACCTCGGTCGCGCGCCAGAGCGATATCGAGATCGATAGCCTGGAACAGGCCGTGGAAGGCTTCGAGAAAGCGCTGTTGGAGAAGCTCTACGTCAACTACCCCTCCACTCGGCAGTTGGCGGCGCGGTTGCAGACCTCTCATACAGCGATTGCCCATCGGTTGCGCAAGTACGGTATTCCCAGGGATCTCTAGCGCGGCATCCGGCATCTTCGCGGGCAGTTCAGAGAGCAAAGCCTGCTCGCGAAGCGGCCATTGAAATCACCGCCCAACCCGGAACGAAACCGTTACATCGTATCGAAATCGTTCCAATAGCCTCCAAGGCCCGCCGGTAAGGCGCTGAATAGACGCCACTTTATAAACCCCCACCAGCCGTATCGATTTCGTTCCAGCCGCCCCCACGCTGAAAAGCGCAAAAACGCCCCCAACCCCGCTGTTTCCGACACCCACCCCAACTTGGCAACAAACTTGCAAACCATGCTGCCAGATCAGCCCAAGCCTGCGCGGGCCACCTTTGCATCGGCCAGCCCATAGCGCTGTCCCTGAGGAGTTTCAATGAGCGAGTTGCGTTTTACCGTGGAGCACGAATGGCTGCGTCTGGAAGCCGATGGCAGCGTCACCGTCGGCATCACCGCCTTCGCCCAGAACGCCTTGGGCGATGTGGTCTTCGTGCAGTTGCCGGACCTGGCCCGCTACAGCCAGCATGCCGAAGTCTCGGTGGTGGAATCGGTCAAGGCCGCCAGCAGCATCAACATGCCCTTGGACGGCGAGGTGGTCGAAGTCAACAGCGCGCTGGACGCCACCCCGGAGCTGGTCAACGACGCCCCGCTGGGCGACGGCTGGTTCTTTCGTTTCGTGCCAGCCGACGCCGGTCAACTCGATACGCTGCTCGATCAGCTAGCCTATGACAACTTGATCAGCGCCCAAGGCTAAGGAATCCGTCATGACCCTGCGCACGCCCCTGAACACCGCCAACGAATTCATCGCCCGTCACATCGGCCCGCGCGCCGAGGACGAACAGGCCATGCTCGCCACCCTCGGCTTCGATTCGCTGCAGGCCCTGAGCGCCAGCGTGATCCCGGAATCGATCAAGGGCACCAGCGTGCTGGAACTGTCCGAAGGCCAGAGCGAGGCCGAAGCCCTCGCCGCGATCAAGGCCATCGCCGGCCATAACCAGCTGTTCAAGACCTACATCGGCCAGGGCTACTACAACTGCCACACGCCAGCACCGATCTTGCGCAACCTGCTGGAAAATCCGGCGTGGTACACCGCCTATACACCTTATCAGCCGGAGATTTCCCAAGGCCGTCTCGAAGCGCTGCTGAACTTCCAGACCCTGATCAGCGACCTCAGCGGTCTGCCAATTTCCAACGCCTCCCTGCTCGACGAAGCCACTGCCGCCGCTGAAGCGATGACCTTCTGCAAGCGCCTGAGCAAAAACAAGCAAGGCCGCGCGTTCTTCGCCTCGCAGCATTGCCACCCGCAAACCTTGGACGTGCTGCGCACCCGCGCCGAACCCCTGGGTATCGAAGTGGTGGTGGCCGACGAACAGCAACTGGATGATTTGAGCGACTACTTCGGCGCTCTGCTGCAATACCCCGCCACCGATGGCGACGTATACGACTACGCGGCTCTGATCCAGCGCTTCCACGACGCCAACGCGCTGGTCGCTGTGGCGGCCGACCTGCTGGCCCTGACCTTGCTGACTCCACCCGGCGAGTTCGGTGCCGACGTGGCGCTGGGCAGCGCGCAGCGTTTCGGCGTGCCGCTGGGCTTCGGTGGCCCGCACGCCGCCTATTTCGCCACCCGCGACGCCTTCAAGCGTGACATGCCCGGGCGCCTGGTAGGTGTGTCCATCGACCGCCACGGCAAGACCGCCCTGCGCCTGGCCATGCAGACCCGAGAGCAGCACATCCGCCGCGAGAAGGCCACCAGCAACATCTGCACTGCCCAGGTGTTGCTGGCCAACATCGCCAGCACCTACGCCGTTTACCACGGTCCGGCCGGCCTGCAGCAGATCGCCCGCCGCATTCACGGCTTGACCGCTGTACTGGCTCAGGGTCTGAGCGCGCTGGGCGTGCACGCCGAGCAGGAATACTTTTTCGATACCCTGACCTTCACGACTGGCGACGCCACCGCCGCGTTGCACGCCAAGGCCACCGCCGCCGGGATAAATCTGCGGATCATCGACGCTGCCCGCCTGGGCCTGTCGCTGGACGAAACCACCACCCAGGCAGACGTTCAGGCACTGTGGCAAGTGTTCGCCGACGGCCAGGCGCTGCCTGACTTCGACGCGCTGGCACAGAGCTACAGTGATCGCCTGCCTGCCGCGCTGCTGCGCCAGTCGGCCATCCTCAGCCATGAAGTGTTCAACCGCTACCACTCCGAAACCGAGCTGATGCGCTACCTGCGCCGCCTGGCCGACAAGGACCTGGCGCTGGACCGCACCATGATCCCGCTGGGCTCGTGCACCATGAAGCTCAACGCCGCCAGCGAGATGATCCCGATCACCTGGCCGGAATTCGGCAGCCTGCACCCGTTCGCACCGGCCGAGCAGAGCCAGGGTTACCAGATGCTCACCGACGAACTCGAGGCCATGCTCTGCGCGGCCACCGGCTATGACGCCGTGTCGCTGCAGCCCAACGCCGGCTCGCAAGGCGAGTACGCGGGCCTGCTGGCCATTCGGGCCTACCACCTGAGCCGCGGCGACGAGCGCCGTGACGTGTGCCTGATCCCCTCTTCGGCCCACGGCACCAACCCTGCTACCGCCAATATGGCCGGCATGCGCGTGGTGGTCACCGCCTGCGACGCCCGTGGCAACGTCGATATCGAAGACCTGCGCGCCAAGGCCGTGCAGCACCGCGACCAGCTCGCCGCGCTGATGATCACCTACCCGTCGACCCACGGCGTGTTTGAAGAAGGCATTCGCGAGATCTGCGCCATCGTGCATGACAACGGCGGTCAGGTGTACATCGACGGCGCCAACATGAACGCCATGGTCGGCCTGTGCGCACCCGGCAAGTTCGGCGGGGACGTGTCGCACCTCAACTTGCACAAGACTTTCTGCATCCCCCACGGCGGCGGCGGCCCGGGCGTCGGCCCGATCGGCGTTAAATCGCACCTGGCGCCATTCCTGCCGGGGCACGCGGCCATGACTCGCAAGGAAGGTGCGGTGTGCGCGGCGCCGTTCGGCAGCGCCAGCATCCTGCCGATCACCTGGATGTACATCCGCATGATGGGCGGCGCAGGCCTCAAGCGCGCTTCGCAACTGGCGATCCTCAACGCCAACTACATCGCCCGTCGCCTGGAGACCCACTACCCAGTGCTGTACAGCGGCAGCAACGGCCTGGTGGCCCACGAATGCATCCTTGATCTGCGACCGTTGAAAGACAGCAGCGGCATCAGTGTCGATGACGTCGCCAAGCGCCTCATCGATTTCGGCTTCCACGCGCCGACCATGTCGTTCCCGGTGGCTGGCACCTTGATGATCGAGCCGACCGAAAGCGAATCCCGCGCCGAGCTGGATCGCTTCTGCGACGCCATGATCTGCATCCGTGGAGAGATCCGCGCGGTGGAAAACGGCAGCCTCGACAGCGAAGACAACCCGTTGAAGAACGCGCCGCACACCGCCCAGGAAATCGTCGGCGAGTGGACCCACCCCTACACCCGCGAGCAGGCCGTGTATCCGTTGCGCTCGCTGGTGCAGAGCAAGTACTGGCCACCAGTGGGCCGTGTCGACAACGTCTTCGGCGACCGCAATCTGGTCTGCGCCTGCCCTTCGATCGAGGCGTATCAAGAGGCATAACTTCACGCACACTCCCTTGTGGGAGATTCTCTGGTTTTGGGTAAGCCGCTCCTACAGGTGTACGACTCGCGCTGTAGGAGCAAGGCTTGCCCGCGAAGAGGCCGGGACCGCTGGCGCAAAACCATAGAATTCTCACCGAGCGCGGGCCTGCCCAATTTTCAAGGAACCCTCTCCATGTCCACCGAATCCCTGCAACACACTCCCCTGCACGCCTTGCACCTCGAATTGGGCGCGCGCATGGTGCCGTTCGCCGGCTATGACATGCCTGTGCAATACCCGCTGGGCGTCATGAAGGAACACCTGCACAGTCGCGAACAGGCCGGCCTGTTCGACGTCTCGCACATGGGCCAGATTCGCCTCACCGGCGTCGACGCCGCCAAGGCCCTCGAGGCGCTGGTACCCGTAGATATCATCGACCTGCCCGTGGGCATGCAGCGCTATGCAATGTTCACCAATCCTCAGGGTGGCATCCTCGATGACCTGATGGTCGCCAACCTGGGCGACGACCAGCTGTTTCTGGTGGTCAATGCCGCCTGCAAAGAGCAAGACCTGGCCCATCTGCGCGCCCACCTGGGCGACCAGTGCACCGTCGAGCCATTGTTCGAACAGCGCGCGCTGCTGGCGCTGCAAGGCCCCGCTGCCGTTACCGTGCTGGCGCGCCTGGCGCCCAGCGTCGCAACCATGACCTTCATGCAGTTCGCCGCCGTCAGCATCGATGGCATCGACTGCTACGTCAGCCGCTCCGGCTACACCGGTGAAGATGGCTTCGAAATATCCGTGCCCGCCGAACACGCCGAAGCCTTGGCACGCCGTCTGCTGGCCGAGCCGGAAGTCGCCGCGATCGGCCTCGGCGCCCGCGACTCGCTGCGCCTGGAAGCCGGGCTGTGCCTGTATGGCCATGACATGAATAGCGAAACCACTCCCATCGAAGCCAGCCTGCTGTGGACCATCTCCAAGGCCCGTCGTAGCGACGGTCCGCGGGCGGGCGGTTTCCCGGGTGCCGAGGTGATCTTCGCCCAGCAGCGTGATGGCATCGCCCGCAAGCGCGTCGGCCTGCTGCCACAAGAGCGTACCCCGGTACGTGAAGGTGCCGAGGTGGTGGATGCCGAGGGCAAGGTAGTGGGCAGTGTGTGCAGCGGTGGCTTCGGTCCGACCTTGGGCGCGCCGGTGGCCATGGCCTATGTCGATACGGCTCACACTGCGCTGGACAGCGACTTGTGGGCCGTGGTGCGCGGCAAGCGTGTAGCGGTCAAGGTCAGCAAGATGCCCTTCGTGGTTCAGCGTTATTACCGCGGCTAGGCACTTAGCAGGTGCGCGATCTTGCCGGTCGTGCACGCTGTTTGCGGACCAGGCCACCTTCGCCTCAAAAACTTTTATTCGCACTAACAAGGGCTTAGAAGAACTGTCTCGATTCAATATCGAAAGTCACTGTACGGAATCGAAAATGACCGAACAGCGGGTAATGGCGGGATGTAATTGACCTCGAACAAAAAGGTGCTCAAAAGCGCTAAAAGCACCGCCTGGCAGGCTTGTTTTTGTCACGAGAGTTGTCGTAGAGTCTAGCGACTGTGTTTGCATGGGTCGCTATAGTACGTGGCCTGGGCAGTAGCTCTGAGTATTGCTACAACCCCCGTTCGACGGCGCTAAACTTTCCTGCAACCAGCCCAGTACTCTTTCATTTGGAAGAAGCTGTCACACATTCTGTTTCAAGGGAAATAAGCTATGTCGACTCGTCAGAGCGGTACCGTCAAGTGGTTCAACGACGAAAAGGGTTTTGGTTTTATCACTCCAGAGAGCGGTCCGGATCTGTTCGTCCACTTCCGCGCGATCCAGGGTAACGGCTTCAAGAGCCTGAAAGAAGGCCAGAAAGTGACCTTCGTTGCGGTGCAAGGCCAAAAAGGCATGCAGGCTGACGAAGTTCAAGCCGAAGCCTGATTAGCGCGTGACAAAAAGCCCTCGCCGGTCACGGCGGGGGTTTTTTATGCCTGTGAGTTTTGCGTCAGGGCAACAGGCCCTTTCGCGGGCAAACCTTGCTCCCACAGCCTGAGTTGTACGCCTGTGGAGGCAAGGGTGAGCGTTCGGCGGCGAAGCTTTTGAGCTAAAGTAGCCGTCCCACATTGCTACTGCCCAGGCATCCCGCTTGACTCAACGACTATCCCCCGAAGGCCCATTCCCCGCCGCCGGATTCTGCCGTCGCTTGGCCGCAACAGCCTACGACCTGTTGCTGTGCATCGCACTGCTGATGGTCACCACCCTGCTGTACAAACTGGCGGCCATGGCCATCTTCGGCGAGGCGCGCCTGCGGCAATTATCGGACGCCGGCGCGCTCGATGGCGATCCGCTGCTGTCGACGCTGCTGGTGTTCGTGCTGTTCGGTTTTTTTGCCACGTTCTGGACCCGCGCGGGGCAGACGCTGGGCATGCAGGTATGGGGCATCAGGGTGCAGAATGCCGACGGCAGCGCCATCAGCCTGTGGCAAGCGCTGTTGCGCTTCCTGGTCGCGGTAGCGTCGTGGCTATGCCTGGGGCTGGGCGTTATCTGGGTGCTGATCGACCGACAAAAGCGCAGCTGGCATGACATCTACTCGGCATCGCAGATCGTGCGGTTGCCGCGCAGAGGTTAAACGCAAGGGCCGCTTCGCGGGTGAGTCTTGCGCCCACAAGCACCCGCCTAAGGAATGTCTTGCACTGTGGGAGCAAAGCTTGCTCGCGAAAACTTTATCGGCCGCGCCCGCAGCCGATGGAATCAACCAGCCCTGCGCATCAACCACAGTCCGGCCAGCGCACACACGGTGGCCGGCGCCAGCACTGCCAACAACGGTGGGAAGCCGAACACCAGGCTCGAAGGCCCGAGCAGGTCCTGCACGATACGGAAGGTGAAGCCCACCAGCACACCGGTAAACACCCGCTGGCCGAGCGTCACCGAACGCAGCGGCCCGAAGATAAAGGAAATCGCCATCAACACCAGTGCCGCCGTCACCAGGGGCTGGGTGACCTTGGTCCAGAACGCCAACCAATACTGACCGTTGTTCAAGCCCTGATCGGCGAGGTAGTGGATATAGCGCCACATACCCGTAATCGACAGCGAGTCAGGCGTGAGGATGACCGTTGCCAGCAACTGCGGCGTCAACGAGACGTCCCAACGCTCTTCAGGCGCGGTCTTGATCTCGGTGTGATCACCCATGAAGTGAGTGGTGGTGACGTCGGTCAACATCCAGTGATCGTTAGCGTACTGAGCCTTGCGCGCAAAGCTGGCCGTCTGCATGTGGCGCTCGGGATCGATGTGATAACGGGTCACACCGTACAACAGGCCATTGGGTTGCACGGCGTTGATGTGGATGTAGTCCTCTCCCTCGCGATGCCACAGGCCGTACTTGCCGGTCTGCGCCTGGTCACCACCTTGCTCCAGCGCGCGATTGGCCTGAGCCTGGCTCTCGGTGACCGGTGCCACATACTCACCGATCAGCACGCCCATCACCATCAGCAGCAGCATGGGTTTCATCACCGCCCAGACGATACGGCCAATGGATACCCCGGCCGCACGCATGATGGTCAACTCACTGCTGCTGGCCAGGCTGCCCAAACCGATCAGGCAGCCGATCAGCGCGGCCATCGGCAGCATGTCGTAAAGACGCCGCGGCGCGGTCAGCGCCACGAAGCTGAGGGCGTTGAGCAACGTGTAGGTTTCGTCGACGTCCTTGATTTCATCGATCAACGAAAACAACGAGGCCAGGCCGAGAATGATGCCCAGTACGGCCAGGATGGCGAACAGAACACTCTTGCCGATGTAGCGGTCGAGTAATTTCATCGTGCTACACCCCGTACAGCTTTCTGGCTGGCACGGCGCAATTTCATGGGTTCCCAGAGCATCAGCCCGGCACCGATGGCGAGGAAGATCGCGTGCACCCACCAAAGCCCCAGCGCGGCCGGCAGATGGCCTTTTTCAAGGGCGCCACGTGCGGCGATCAGGATGGTCAGGTAAGCCATATACAAAAGAATCGCCGGCAGCAGTTTGAGGAAGCGGCCCTGACGAGGGTTGACCCGCGACAGCGGCACCGCCATCAGAGTCACGATGAATACCAGCAACGGCAGCGACAGGCGCCATTGCAGCTCGGCGCTCGAACGTGGGTCAGCGGTAGTGGCCAACAGTTGCGAGGTCGGAATCGATTCGCGCTCGGACAGGTCTGCTGCGATGTCCGGCTTAGGCAGCAATACGCCATAAGTGTCGTACTTCACCGCGCGGTAGTCGGGCTGGCCCGGCTTGCCGTCATAGCGATAGCCGTTTTGCAGGATCAGGTAGCGGCTGCCGTCGGGACGCACTTCCTGGCGGCCCTTCTCGGCGACCAGCACGGCGATGCCAGGGTCTTTCTTGCCGGGTTGCACGTCATGGCGCTCGGAAATGAACACGCCGCTCAGATCCACACGATCGTCAGACATCTGCTCGGTATAGGTCACCCGAGAGCCGTCGCGCAGCATCTGGAAACGGCCAGGCACCAAGGTGTCGAACTCGGTCATGGAGTCCTGCTGGTCCACCACCTTCATCCACTGCGCCACGCCCTGCGGCGCCAGACTGAGGCTCAACCAGGCGACGATGACGAACAACACGGTGGCCGGACCCATGGTCATGGCCAACAGACGTTGCTGGCTCATGCCGGTAGCGGCCAGCACGGTCATTTCGCTTTCGAGGTACAGGCGGCCGTAGGCCAGCAGGATGCCCAGGAACAAACCCAGTGGCAGGATCAACTGCAGGAAGCCGGGCAACCGGTAGCCCATGATCAGGAACAGCACGCCCGGGTCGATGATGCCCTGCGCCGCTTGAGCCAGGTACTTGATGAAGCGACCGCTCATGATGATGACCAGCAGCACCGCACTGACGGCGCTCATGGTCAACATGACCTCGCGGGATAGATAACGGAAGACGATCAAACCAGACACTCCAGGGTTGTCAGGCTCAGGCAGCCGAACAATTGAACGCAGCAGTCAAGACAGCGTTGGCCGGCATGCCGGGGCACGCCAACGAAAAAGTCGGCGCATTATCCTGTGATTGACCTTCCGTGTCACTTGGCGTGCTCGCTCCCGACCAAATTTCATGGCCGGCACATCCACGCTACCGACACGGCCGGCACTTGAAGCAGCTGGCTTCGCACCCTATATAGAGGGTTGTCAGCATCCGTCGCCTAGGGTCAAACTGCATGCTTTGCCGCGACATGCGCATGCGCAGCGCACCCACGGCCGCCGCAGGGCCCAGACCCGGCGCCACACTCGACAGACCAATTAGGGATTCGAAATATGGAACTGGTTGTAAAAAGCGTCAACGCCGACACCCTCAAGACCGCCACCCTGGTCGTGCCGGTCAGCGAAGGCGGCGCCCTGGGCACCGTCGCGCAAAAAATCGACACCCTGACCAACGGCGCGCTGAGCGCAGTGCTCAAGCGTGGCGACCTGGCTGGCAAGCCCGGTCAGACGCTGGTGCTGCATGCTCCCAATGGTGTGAAGGCCGAGCGCATCCTCCTGGTCGGCGTGGGCAAGGAAGAGCTGGGCGACCGCCCGTTTCGCAAGATCGCCAGCAGCGTCCTCGGCGTGCTCAAGGGCCTGGGTGGCGGCGACGCCGTCCTGGCCCTCGACGAACTGATCGTCAAAGGCCGCGACGCCTACGGCAAGGCGCGCTTGCTGAGCGAAACCCTGCTGGACGGCGAATACGTGTTTGATCGCTTCAAAAGCCAGAAGGCCGAACCCCGCGCCCTGAAAAAAATCACCTTGCTGACTACCAAGGCCAGCCTGGCTGAAGTCGAACGCGCCGTCACTCACGCCAAGGCCATCGCCACCGGCATGAGCTTCACCAAGGACCTGGGCAATCTGCCGCCCAACCTGTGCCACCCGAGCTTCCTGGCCGACGCCGCGAAGAGCCTGAGCAAGTCGCACAAGAACCTCAAGGTGGTTATCCACGACGAGAAAAAACTCAAGGAATTGGGCATGGGCGCCTTCCTGGCCGTGGCCCAGGGCAGCGACCAGCCACCGCGCCTGATCGAGCTCAGCTACCAGGGCGGGGCAAAGTCCGACAAGCCGTTCGTGCTCGTCGGCAAGGGCATCACCTTCGACACCGGCGGCATCAGCATCAAGCCCGCTGCCGGCATGGATGAAATGAAATACGACATGTGCGGCGCCGCCAGCGTGTTCGGCACCCTGCGCGCCGTGCTCGAACTGAACCTGCCAATCAACCTGGTGTGCCTGATGGCCTGCGCGGAGAACATGCCCAGCGGCGGCGCCACCCGCCCTGGCGACATCGTCGAGACCATGAGCGGCCAGACCGTCGAAATCCTCAACACCGACGCCGAAGGCCGCCTGGTGCTGTGCGATACCCTCACCTATGCCGAGCGCTTCAAGCCCCAGGCGGTGATCGACGTCGCCACCCTGACCGGCGCCTGCGTCGTCGCCCTAGGCGGCCACACCTCGGGCCTGATGGGCAACAACGACGAACTGGTCGGCCAATTGCTGACCGCCGGCAAGGCCGCCGACGACCGCGCCTGGCAACTGCCGCTGTTCGACGAATACCAGGAGCAACTGGACAGCCCGTTCGCCGACATTGCCAACATCGGCGGTCCGAAAGGCGGCACCATCACTGCAGGCTGCTTCCTGTCGCGCTTCGCCAAAGAATACAACTGGGCACACATGGACATCGCTGGCACAGCCTGGGTCAGCGGCAAGGACAAAGGCGCCACCGGACGTCCGGTGCCGTTGCTGACGCAGTACCTGCTGGATCGCGCAGCCATCACTGACTGACACGCATCCCACTGTGGTGAGGGGGCTTGATCCCGAGAGGCCGTAGCTGACACGTCGCTGTGGATCAGTGAAGGCCTATCGGAAGCAAGCCTCCTTGCCATAATGGTTCCAGCAATACCGAGTTTCAGCCCATGACCAAAATCGATTTCTACATCCTCCCCAGCCCCTCCCCTGACGCACGCCTGGATTTCGCCTGCAAACTCACGGAAAAAGCCTGGCGCCTTGGCCACCGGGTCTATCTGCAGTGCGCCGACAACGAACAACGTGAAGCGCTGGATGCGCGCCTCTGGAGCTTCAAGGGCGAGAGCTTCGTGCCCCACAGCCTGATCGAGGAAGCCGACGACGCCCCGATCGCTCTGGGTCTGGACGACCAGAGCGGCGAGCACAGCGACCTGCTGGTCAACCTTGGCCTGAGCATACCGACCGACTTCGCGCGCTTTGCCCGCGTGGCCGAGATCGTGGTCGAAGACCCAGCGATTCGCCAGGCTGCCCGGGAGAGTTTCCGTTTCTACCGGGAGAAGGGCTATCCTTTGCAAGATCACCGCTTGACGCGACTTTGAGCCGACGATGGACAAACCATACAACTTGCCACAATCCGCGCACCTGCTGGACGACCTCGAGTCGATCCGCCAACTGCTCGGCGATGACAACCTGCAACCGCCGCTGCTGACTGAAACGGTCACTGACGACGAACAGATTCCGCTGCTGTTCGAGCTGGCTGACGAGCGCCCTGGCGCCGCCCAAGCCATCCCCGCGCCCGTTGCACCGCCAGCCGCTGCGCCGGTGTCCGACAACGCGCAGCACGAGCGCAACCGCCAGGACACCCTGCTGCATCTGGACGCCGAACTGCGCGCCGCCGCGCAATTGATCATGCAGGACGTGATCGACGATTTCGCCCCACACATCGAAGCCGAGGTCAAACGCCGCCTCGAAGCGCGTCTGGAGCGCTTGCTGGGTAACTGAGCCCTACCGGCGACCTCAGGGGCCTCTTCGCAGGCAGAGTCCGCTCCCACCGTGTCGATCTTGAATCGTGCATCTGTGGGAGCAAGGCTTGCCCGCGAAGGCGTCCGCAAGCTTCGCTCCCACCGTGTCGATCTTGAGTCGTGCATCTGTGGGAGCAAGGCTTGCCCGCGAAGGCGTCCGCAAGCCCACCCTCCCCATAAAGCCACGCTCCCACCTGCAGCCCATTGGCGTTATACTTGTCGGCTTTCCTGAATTAATGCCTATAGGGTCCCGCCGCGCATGGATAAGACCTACCAGCCGCACGCCATCGAAACTTCCTGGTACCAGACCTGGGAGTCCGAGAACTACTTTGCCCCGCAAGGCGCGGGCGAGTCCTACACCATCATGATCCCGCCGCCGAACGTCACCGGCAGCCTGCACATGGGCCACGGCTTCAACAACGCGATCATGGACGCCCTGATCCGTTTTCGCCGCATGCAGGGGCGCGACACCCTTTGGCAGCCGGGCACCGACCACGCCGGTATCGCCACCCAGATGCTGGTTGAACGCCAGCTCGAAGCTCAAGGCCTGAATCGCCATGACCTGGGTCGGGAAAAATTCCTCGACAAGATCTGGGAGTGGAAGGATCAGTCCGGCGGCAACATCAGCCGCCAGATCCGCCGCCTGGGTTCGTCCGTGGACTGGAGCCGCGAGCGCTTCACCATGGATGACGGCCTGTCCGAAGCGGTCAAGGAAGCCTTCGTGCGCCTGCACGAAGACGGCTTGATCTACCGTGGCAAGCGCCTGGTCAACTGGGACACCAAGCTGCACACCGCGATCTCCGATCTCGAAGTGGAAAACCACGACGAAAAAGGCTTCTTGTGGAACCTCAAGTACCCGCTGGCTGACGGCGCTAAAACCGCCGAGGGCAACGATTACCTGATCGTCGCCACCACCCGTCCGGAAACCATGCTCGGCGACGCCGCGGTTGCCGTGAACCCGAACGACGAGCGCTATCAGGCGCTGATCGGCAAGTTCATCGAGCTGCCCTTGGTGGGCCGTCGCATCCCGATCATCGCCGATGATTACTGCGATCCTGCGTTCGGTACCGGCTGCGTGAAGATCACCCCGGCCCACGACTTCAACGACTACGAAGTCGGCAAGCGCCACAACCTGCCGCTCCTCAATATCTTCGACAAGAACGCCCACGTGCTGCCCGCCGCCCAGGTGTTCAATCTCGATGGCAGCCTCAACGACGGCGTCGACGGCACCCTGCCAGCACTATACGCGGGCCTCGATCGCTTCGATGCGCGCAAGCAGATCGTCACCGCTTTCGACGAACTTGGCCTGCTGGTCAGCGTCGACGACCACGGCCTCAAGGTGCCCAAGGGCGACCGCTCCGGCACCATCATCGAGCCATGGCTGACCGACCAGTGGTACGTGTCCACCAAGCCGCTGGCCGAGCCTGCTATCGCCGCCGTGGAAGATGGCCGCATCGAATTCGTGCCCAAGCAGTACGAAAACATGTACTTCTCCTGGATGCGCGACATCCAGGACTGGTGCATCAGCCGGCAGCTCTGGTGGGGCCACCGGATTCCCGCCTGGTACGACGAATCGGGCAAGGTCTACGTCGGCCGCAGCGAAGCCGAAGTCCGCGCTAAAAACGCGCTGGGCGACGACGTTGTGCTCAACCAGGACAACGACGTGCTCGACACCTGGTTCAGCTCGGGGCTGTGGACATTCTCCACCCTTGGCTGGCCGGAGCAGACTGAATTCCTGAAAAAGTACCACTCCACCGACGTGCTGGTGACGGGTTTCGACATCATTTTCTTCTGGGTCGCCCGGATGATCATGCTGACCATGCACCTGATCAAGGACGAAGACGGCACCCCGCAGGTACCCTTCAAGACTGTGTATGTGCACGGCCTGGTGCGCGATGGCCAAGGCCAGAAGATGTCCAAGTCCAAGGGCAACGTGCTTGACCCACTGGACATCATCGACGGCATCGAACTCGAAGCCCTGGTGGAAAAACGCACCTCGGGGATGATGCAGCCCAAGCTGGCGAAGAAGATCGAGAAGCAGACCCGCGACGAGTTCGCCGATGGCATCGCCAGTTACGGCACCGACGCCCTGCGCTTCACGTTCTGCTCGCTGGCGTCCACCGGCCGCGACATCAAGTTCGACATGGGCCGCGTCGAAGGCTACCGCAACTTCTGCAACAAGATCTGGAACGCCGCCCGCTACGTGCTCGACAAAGGCGACGACTGCGGCCAGAACGGCGAAGCCTACGAGCTGTCCCTGGCGGATCGCTGGATCATCTCGCAGTTGCAGCGCACCGAAGCCGAAGTGACCCGCCAACTGGATCAATTCCGCTTCGACCTGGCCTCCCAGGCGCTGTACGAGTTCATCTGGAACCAATACTGCGACTGGTACCTGGAGCTGTGCAAGCCGGTGCTGTGGGACGAGAACGCGCCGGTCGAACGCCAGCGCGGTACCCGTCGCACCCTGGTGCGCGTGCTCGAAGTGGCGCTGCGCCTGGCGCATCCATTCATGCCGTTCATCACCGAAGAAATCTGGCAGCGCCTGGCGCCGTTGGTAGGTGCCGAAGGCAAGACCATCATGCTTCAGCCGTGGCCAGTGGCCAACGAGTCGCGCATCGATGTGGCCGCCGAAGACGACATCGAATGGCTCAAGGGCCTGATGCTGGGCACTCGCAACATCCGTGGCGAAATGAACATCGGCCCAGGCAAACCGCTGCAGATTTTCGTCAAGAACGCCAGCAGCGAAGACCAGCGCCGCCTGGTCGAAAACGAAGCCTTGCTGAAGAAGCTGGCCAAGCTCGAGTCGATCACCGTGCTGGATGCGGGCGCTGAAGCACCGTTGAGCGCCACCGCGCTGGTGGGCGAGATGGAAGTGCTGGTGCCGATGGCCGGGCTGATCGACAAGGACGCCGAACTGGCGCGCCTGGACAAGGAAATCCAGCGTCTGCAAGGTGAAGTACAGCGTGTCGGCGGCAAGCTGGCGAACGCGGCCTTCGTCGACAAGGCACCGCCTGCGGTCATCGACAAAGAACGCGCCAAGCTGGCCGAAGCCGAGCAGGCGCTGGGCAAACTGGCCGAGCAGCACGCGCGGATCAGTAGCTTGTAATCAAATCTGGAGGGCCCTTTCGCGGGCAGAGCCTTGCTCCCACAGGTATACGACTGTAGGAGCAAGGCTTGCCCGCGAAGAGGCCCACCCAGACACCGGACCTCTCCATGACTGCCCCTCCCGCCAAACCCACCCTGCACCCGCGCAACCGCCATCAGGGCCGGTACGACTTCCCCAAACTGATCAAAAGCAGCCCCGAGCTGGCGCAGTTCATGATCATCAACCCCTATGGCAAGGAAAGCATCGACTTCGCCAATCCGGCGGCGGTCAAGGTGTTCAACCGCGCCCTGTTACGAGCGCTGTATGGCATCCAGCACTGGGACATTCCTGCAGGCTACTTGTGCCCGCCGATCCCCGGCCGTGCGGACTACCTGCATTGTCTGGCCGATCTGCTGGCCGCTGAACAGGGCGGCGAGATCCCACGCGGCAACGCCGTGCGAGTGCTGGATATCGGCGTGGGTGCCAACGTCATCTACCCGCTGCTGGGCTACAGCGATTACCGCTGGCAGTTCGTGGGCTCGGATATCGACGCTGTGGCGCTGGCATCGGCCAGGGCGATCGTCAAGGCCAACAGCCTGGAGAAAGCCATCAGCCTGCGCCAGGCCGATCCCAGGTACATCCTCAAAGGCCTGATCCAGCCCGACGAGCGCTTTGACCTGACAATGTGCAATCCACCCTTCCACGCGTCCCTGGCCGAGGCTACAAAGGGTAGCGAACGCAAATGGCGGGCGCTGGGCAAGGCCGACCCGAAGCGCAAGCTGCCGGTGCTCAATTTTGGCGGGCAGAACAACGAACTGTGGTGCGAGGGCGGCGAAATCCGTTTTACCAGCCAGCTGGTGGCCGAGAGCGCAGCGTTCGGGCAACAGGTGCGCTGGTTCAGCACGCTGGTGTCGAAGGCCACCAACCTGCCGGGGATTCAGGCGGCGTTGAAAAAAGCCGGGGCGGTGAACAGCAAAGTCGTCGAGATGGGTCAGGGACAGAAGCAGAGCCGGTTTATCGCCTGGACGTTTCAGCCATAGATTGGCGTTGACTGGGCCGGCCTCTTCGCGGTCAAGCCTTGCTCCCACTGGTGTACGACTCTGGATTGGCTAACACTGTGGGAGCAAGGCTTGCCCGCGAAGCTTTTGATCTTTTCACCAGACAATAAAAAACCGCGCCTGGGTTCACCCCACGGCGCGGTCTCTGAAAGCCTGTTTACAATTACTTGTTAACAGAGTCGGTCAGCACTTTGGCTGGTACGAACTTGACGACTTTCTTGGCAGCGATTTCGATGGCAGCGCCAGTCGAAGGGTTGCGACCAGTGCGAGCTGGACGCTCGGTGATTTTCAGCTTGCCGATACCAGGCAGAGTGATCTCGCTGCCATTTTCCAACTGATCAGCAACGATCTGGCCCAGTTGCTCGAGAGCATTGCGCGCGGTGGTTTTAGGCGCGTCGATGGCTTCAGCAATGTCGGCGATCAGTTGGTCTTTGGTTAATGCCATGGTGGTGTTCCTTCCCTATCAAATTCATTTGGATTGCAGTGTGCAATGTCGGTCGTCGGACCAGACCCGGCAGGGGCCTGGCAAGGGTGTTGATGCCACGCCAATCGCAACTGTAGATACGCAAATCGGCGTTTGGTTCGACCTGACAGCAGTTAGCTGCGAGTGATGCGCGCCGCTCAGTCGATGTTCGATACCGAACAGGGCGCAAGACCGGGCAAAACTAGCACAGCAACGGATAAATATCCGCCACTGATGGCGCAAATAGTCAGGTTTATTGATCATTTGGCCAAAAAACATCCAAAAGTGTCGCACCGAGCCCTATTCCGGGCTGTCATGGACCGTCCCGCCCCCCATTGCGCTACACTTGGCGACTTTGCAGCGAGCGCCCGCCCCGCTACGCTGGCACCCTTTTCATCAGCCGAGAAGCCTATGCCGATCCGTCATTGCATCGTCCACCTGATCGACAAGAAACCCGACGGCAGCCCCGCTGTGCTCCATGCCCGCGACACCGAATTGCAGGCCTCGCAAGCCATCGAGCACATGCTCGCCGATCTCAACGAGAGCTATAACGCCAAACAGGGCAAGGCCTGGGGATTCTTCCACGCCGAGTCCGGCGCGCACCCGTTCAGCGGCTGGCTCAAGGAATACCTCGACAGCGACAAGGACTTCACCGGGTTCACCCGCACCGCCGTCGAGCACCTGCAAAAACTGATGGAGGAGTCCAACCTCTCCACCGGCGGCCACGTGGTCTTTGCCCATTACCAGCAAGGCATGACCGACTACCTCGCGATTGCCCTGCTGCACCACAGCGAAGGCGTGGCCGTGAACGACGCGCTCGACGTCACCCCGTCACGGCATCTGGATCTGGGCCAGTTGCACCTGGCGGCACGGGTCAACTTGTCCGAATGGCAGAACAACAAGCAGTCCAAGCAGTACATCTCGTTCATCAAGGGCAAGAACGGCAAGAAGGTCTCGGAATACTTCCGCGACTTCATCGGCTGCCAGGAAGGCGTCGACGGGCCGGGCGAAACCCGCACCCTGCTCAAGGCCTTCAGCGATTTCGTCGAGAGTGAGGACCTGCCCGAGGAAGATGCCCGGGAGAAAACCCAGGCCCTGGTGGATTACGCCAGCAGCCAGTCGAAAATGGGCGAGCCGATGGCCCTGGAGGAGCTCTCCGGGCTGATCGACGAGGAGCGCCCGCGGGCTTTCTACGATCACATCCGCAACAAGGACTACGGGCTGTCACCGGAGATCCCGGCGGACAAACGCACGCTCAATCAGTTTCGCCGCTTCACCGGCCGCGCAGAGGGGCTGTCGATCAGTTTCGAAGCGCACTTGCTGGGCTCCAAGATCGAATATGACGAAGAAGCCGGCACCTTGATCATCAAAGGCCTGCCGACTCAGCTGACCGATCAGCTCAAGCGTCGCAAGGACTGACATAAGCGGCGGCCTGACTGCCGTCTTCGCGAGCAAGCTTTGCTCCCACAGCGCTCCTGAGCCCTACACCCGTGGGAGCAAGGCTTGCCCGCGAAGAGGCCGTTTCAAGCGACGCACATTTCAGCGTTTTTCGACGCGAAACCCCAGCCGCGGAAAGTGCACATGCACCGTGCCGACGCGTTCATCCTGGCGCTTGAGGATAAACTCCTCACCGCCCGCATACACCAGTTCCCCTTCCACCCCATCGACACCGTAATCAACAGCCGCGATCGTCACCTGATCGCCGGCCTTGAAGCCGTTGGGATCATCGAACGGCTCGGCAGGCAATGGCGCTGGCGTTGCGTCCCGCGCAATATCCAGGGCCTGCTCGGCGCTCAGCTCACTGGAGGCGCCATGACCGAAGCCCTGCACCCGCGCGAACCAGGCGCTCACCGCCGGATAGGCATCGACCAGCGGCGCGGTGATCGGGGTGCCCTTGAGGAACCAGCACAGGTGCGCCATGGAGAAGTCGGCGATGCTCGGCTCGCAGAACAGGTAATCACCGGCTTCGCGCTGCAATTGTTGCTCGAGGCGCGCCATGATCACCGGCCACTGCTGCTTGGCCTGCTCCACGGCGACCCGCGTGGCGGTGCCACCCGCAAACAACTTCATGCGGTCCTCGATAAAGGCCTGCCGCGCTTCAGGCGAGAAACGCGCAAATCGCACCGCTGCAGACTCCGGCTGAAAGATCAGAGCCACGCAGTTGGCGAATGCGAACGAGTCGAGCCAGGCCGAGAAGGTGGCGGTGATCATTTCCTGACCGGCCGGAAACAACGCGGGCAGGGCCTTTTCCTGCTCCAGGCGACGCGCGATGAGCGCGGTGTCGCAATAAATGTCGGCGCCGACCTGCAACACCGGCGTTTTGCGATAGCCGCCGGTCAACGGCATGAGATCGGGCTTGGGCAGCATCGGCGGGATGACCACCGACCGCCAGGACAGGCCTTTGAAACCAAGCATCAGGCGGGCCTTTTCAGCGAAAGGCGAAGCGGGGTAATGGTGGAGGATGAGCTCTGACATGGGCAGCGGTCCGCTGTTGGAGGTTGTACTCCCAGCTTACCCGCGTGCAGGGCATTGGCCTACCCATTGGTGCCTGACTATTCGGCCAACTGCTCGGACGCCTTCGCGGGCAAGCCTTGCACCCACAGGTGTACGACGCTGGGATGGGGATGATTTGCATTGTGGGGGCAAGTCTTGCCCGCGAAGGGGCCACCCGCATCAACAGTATAGGAAGCCACCAGCGCCTCCTTGGCGCTTTTGCGCAAACGCTTGATCAACCGCTCCTGGCGCAGCGCCTCGCCCTTGTCAGGCCACACCTCGACGTACACCAGCGCCACCGCCGGGCTGGAGGCGAAGAACCGTGCGCCCTTGCCACTTTGATGCTTGGCGAAGCGGCGTTGCGGGTCGTCACTGATGCCGCAGTACAGGGCACCGTTGGCCGCGCGTACCAGATACACGGCCCAGGGTTTGGGAGAGGGCGCCGCCGGCGCCGCGCAGATCAGATCAGTCATGCGGCGAAGGATATCAGAGCGCAGCGCCAGCGCGCCCGGCCTGGAAGCTGCGCAGGCCCTTGAGCGCCTGCTGATTGACCTTGCTGCGCAGCATCGGCGTCCAGCCCAGCAGGAGCCCCGGAGTGCCCAGGGCCTGGCGCGACCAACGCCAGAAATCGAACTGGTCGTGGTGCTCGCAGATCTTGCCGTCGCGGAACACGAAGCGCGCCTGGATATCGTTGACCACCGTGCGGCCGGTCTGGCTGAACAGGTAGGTCGCCACCCAATGAGCGGCGCCGGCGCGCTCGTCGCTGCGAATCTGATCGAAAGTCAGGGAAAACTGCTGGGCGCGGGACGCGAGCAAGCGCCACATGTCCCGGGCATCATCGCCGCGCAAGGTGCCGAAGGCCGGATCGCTGAAAACCACGTCGTCGGTGTAGCAGGCGCACATGGCCTCGGCATCGAGGCGGCTGAACGCCGTGTAGAAATCGCGGATCAGGGCTTCGCTCATCAGGGGTCGTCCAGCAGTTATTGTGCGGGCAGTTTTAACAGGAGCCACAGGCGGTTGCCATACTATTCGCGTTGATCTCACCGGTCTCTTCGCCGCCGAACCTTGCTTGCACAGTGCAAGCAGATCCTGCGCCCTGCACCTGTAGGAGCAAAGCTTGCTCGCGAAGAGGCCAGCAAGTTCAACACCAAATCAACCGTAGAATCACACCCGTTCGCTGCTCACATTCACCTGCAACGACCGCCCTGCCCCCATCCCGGCGATCGTCGCCGCAATACCGATGAACGCGAACACCCAGCCGACCGCGCTCCAGCCGCCAGTCATGTCATGCACCAGACCCACAGCGAAAGGCCCCAGCGAGGCGATGGTGTAGCCGACGCCCTGGGCCACGCTCGACAGATTGGCTGCCACATGGGCGTCACGGGAACGCAGCACGATCAAGGTCAACGCCAGCGCGAACACCCCGCCCTGGCCCAATCCCAGGACCACCGCCCAACCCCACAGACCGCTCAGCGGCGCATACAGACACCCGAACAGGCCGGCCATGGACAGCGCCATCACCACCGCGATCGCCAGCCGTTGATCACGACCGCGGGTGCCGAACCACGGTGCTGTCAGCGCACTGACCAACTGCACGATGATCGACCCGGACATCACCAGCCCGGCGTCCTCCGCCGACAGGCCCCGGCCCACCAGAATGGATGGCAGCCAGCCGAAGACGATATACGCCAGCGAGGATTGCAGGCCCATGAACAAGGTCACCTGCCACGCCAGCGGGTCCTTCAACAGCCCACGCACCCGGTAGGCGACCTTGTGCGACGCGTGCAGCGTGCGAGCCTGCGGCCACCAGACGAGTGCCGCCAACAATGCCGGCAACAACCAGAAACCCAGCCCCGATTGCCAATGCCCGCCCAGCACCTTGCTGATCGGCACACTGCTGCCTGCCGCCAACGCCGCCCCCAGGCACAGGGCCATCGTGTAGACCCCAGTCATCATCCCAGCCTGCCGGGCGAAGTCGCGCTTGACGATGCCAGGCAGCAACACGCCGATGATCCCGATACTGGCCCCGGCCACCAGGCTGCCGGCGAACAGCCCGGCCACGCCAAAGTGGCTGCGCAAACCGATGCCTGCCGCCAGCACCAGCAGAATCAACAGCACCACCCGCTCACTGCCCAGGCGGCGGGCCAGCAACGGTGCCAACGGCGCAAACAGGCCCAGGCAGAACACTGGCAAGGTGGTCAACAATCCGGCTTGAGTGCCAGAGAGCCCTAGCGAAGCGGACACTTCGCCCAGCAACGGCGCCATACTCGACAGCGCCGGACGCAGGTTGAGCGCGACCAGCACCAGGCCAAGCAAGAGCAGCCAGCGGCGGGGAACTATCGGGTTTGCAGAAAGGGCTTCGCCGGCAGAGCCCGCTCCCACGGGAGCAGCAGCAGACCCAGGAGTCGTGGCAGGTTCAGAAGCAATAGATGCAGTGGCAGGCAAAGCGCCGTCAGTGGTCGTTATCGACACAGGCTCGGGGACCGAAGCGGCCTGCTGGGGTTGAATCGACATGGGGGGCTCGCAAGAATGGCTAGCAATCAACTGTGGCAGTTGCACCCCTGCCCGGTCAACCCGAGCTGTTTTACCGGGCCGAAAAAAAACCCGGACCTGAGCCCGGGTTTTTCAGCAACGCCATTCAACCGATCAATGCAGGATCTGGCTGAGGAACATCCGCGTACGATCACTCTGAGGGTTATCGAAGAAGTCGTTAGGCGCTGCCTGTTCGACGATTTCGCCCTTGTCCATGAAGATCACCCGGTTGGCCACGGTGCGCGCGAAGCCCATTTCATGGGTCACACAGAGCATGGTCATGCCGTCTTCGGCCAGGCCGATCATGGTGTCCAGCACCTCTTTGACCATCTCCGGATCGAGTGCCGAGGTCGGCTCATCGAACAGCATGATCTTGGGCTTCATGCACAGTGCGCGGGCAATCGCCACACGCTGCTGCTGGCCGCCGGACAGTTGCCCCGGAAACTTGTGAGCCTGTTCCGGAATCCGTACGCGCTGCAGGTAGTGCATGGCGATTTCTTCGGCCTGGCGCTTGGGCATCTTGCGTACCCACATCGGCGCCAGCGTGCAGTTCTGCAGAATGGTCAGGTGCGGGAACAGGTTGAAGTGCTGGAACACCATGCCGACTTCACGACGCACCGACTCGATCTGCTTGAGATCGTTGGTCAGTTCGACGCCGTCGACGATGATAGTGCCCTTCTGGTGTTCTTCCAGACGATTCAGGCAGCGGATGGTGGTCGACTTGCCTGAGCCCGAAGGCCCGCACAACACGATCCGCTCACCCTGTTGCACATTGAGGTTGATGTCTTTCAGTACGTGGAACTGGCCGTACCACTTGTTGACGCCCTGCATCTGAATGATGCCCGGGGCGCCCGCTGGCTGTTTGATCGCTTCGCTCATGGGAAAACTCCTAACGCTTGTGGCCAGTGTCCAGCTTGCGCTCCAGGTGCATGGAGTAGCGGGACATACCGAAACAGAAAATCCAGAAGACCAGAGCGGCGAATACATAGCCCTCGGTCGCCATGCCCAACCATTTAGGGTCGGCGGACGCTTGCTTGACGCTGTTGAGCAGATCGAACAGGCCAATAATGATCACCAGGCTCGTATCCTTGAACAGCGCGATCAGGGTGTTGACCAGCCCTGGGATCACCATTTTCAAGGCTTGCGGCAGGATCACCAGGCCCATGGTGCGCCAGTAGCCCAGTGCCATGGCGGCCGCAGCTTCGTACTGCCCCTTGGGAATGGCCTGCATGCCACCACGGACCACTTCGGCGACGTAGGCCGACTGGAACAGAATCACACCGATCAGTGCCCGCAGCAGTTTGTCGAAGTTCATGCCTTCAGGCAGGAACAACGGCAGCATCACCGAAGACATGAACAGCACGGTGATCAGCGGTACGCCCCGCCAGAATTCGATGAAGGTCACGCAGACCACCTTCACCGCCGGCATGTTCGAACGACGGCCCAGCGCCAGCAGAATGCCCAGCGGCAAGGCGCCAGCAATACCGACCACAGCGATCACCAGGGTCAGCATCAGGCCGCCCCATTGGCTGGTCGCGACGTTTTCGAGGCCGAACGCGCCGCCGTGCAACAGGAAGTAAGCGATGATCGGGTACAGGATGATGAAGCCCAGCCCGTAGTAGCCCTTCTTCGGCACCTTGGCGATGAACAGCGGCGCCACGCCGATGATTGCCAGCAACACGGTCAGGTCGACGCGCCAGCGGAATTCCGCCGGGTAGTAGCCGTACATGAACTGGCCGAAGCGCTGGATGATGAACACCCAGCACGCGCCTTCCTTGTTGCAATCGGCCTGGGTAGTGCCGACCCAGCTTGCCTTGAAGATGGCCCACTCGAGCAGCGGCGGGATGACCAGGTAGATCAGGTACACCGCGACGAGCGTCAGGAGGGTGTTGAACCAGCCGTCGAACAGGTTGTTGCGCATCCAGGCCATCGGCCCGAAGACCTTGCCCGGTGGCGGCATGTCAGGTTTGAAATTATGAGTGCTCATGGGCGCATCCTCACCGTTCGATCAGCGCAATGCGCTTGTTGTACCAGTTCATCAGCAAGGAAATGCTGATACTGATGGCCAGGTAGACGCTCATGGTGATGGCAATCACTTCGATCGCCTGACCGGTCTGGTTGAGCACGGTACCGGCGAACAGCGAGACCATTTCCGGATAACCGATACCGGCCGCCAGCGAGGAGTTCTTCGCCAGGTTGAGGTACTGGCTGGTCAGCGGCGGGATGATCACCCGCAGTGCCTGCGGAATGATGACCTTGCGCAGCGTAGGACCATTGCGCAGCCCCAGCGAGTGCGCGGCTTCGGTCTGACCGTGGCTGACCGACTTGATACCCGAACGCACGATCTCGGCGATGAAGGCAGCGGTGTACACGGTCAGCGCCAGCGTCAACGCCAGCAGCTCGGGGATCATCACCCAGCCACCCACGAAGTTGAAACCTTGCAGCTGGGCGAGCTCCCAGTGCAACGGCACACCGAAGATCAGCGTGCTCAGCGCCGGGATCACGATGATCAAGGCCAGACCGGCCCAGAACTTGTGAAACGGCACACCGGTTTCCTCGAAGCGCTTGGTGGCCCATTTCGACATCACCACGATCGCGACGATGGCGATGATCACGGCGATCACGAAGGGCCATACGCCGGCAGCAGGAATCGCCGCCGGCATGTTCAGGCCGCGGCTGCTGACAAAGAAGTAGCCCAGGATGCTGTGCGCTGCACGCGGCCCCGGCAGGGTCAGGAAGACCGCGAAGTACCAGAACAGGATCTGCAACAGCGGCGGGATATTACGGAAGATTTCAATGTAGACCGTCGCCAGCTTGTTGATCATCCAGTTCTTGGACAACCGCGCCACACCGAGCACAAAACCCAGCAAGGTCGCCAGGATGATGCCGATGAAGGTGACCAGCAAAGTGTTCAACAGCCCGATCAGGAAGACCCGCGCGTAGCTGTCCGATTCTTTGTAGTCGATAAGATGTTGAGCAATGCCGAAACCGGCACTGTTCTGCAGGAAGCCAAAGCCCGAGGTGATGCCTCGGTGCTGCAGGTTGGTTTGTGTGTTGTCGAACAGAAACCAGCCCAGCGAGATCACCGCGAGTACCGTGATGATCTGGAAAAGCCACGCACGCACACGTGGATCGGTCAGGGAAAACCCTTTGGGTGCGCCGATTTGATTTTGCATTGAATGCCCCAGGAGAAATGAAACGAGCAACGCCCGATAGCCGAAGGGCTACCGGGCGTTCAGCCGATCAGCGCACTGGAGGTGCGTACTGGATACCGCCGTTGTTCCACAAGGCATTCTGGCCGCGGTCGATGGCCAGCGGGGTGTTCTTGCCGAGGTTGCGCTCGAACACTTCACCGTAGTTGCCGACCTGCTTGACGATCTGCACGACCCAATCCTTGCGCAGCTTCAAGTCTTTGCCGTATTCGCCGTCAGCACCCAGCAGACGACCGACGTCCGGGTTCTTGGTCGACTTGGCCTGTTCCTCGACGTTTTTCGAGGTAACGCCCGCTTCTTCAGCGTTCAGCATAGCGAACAGGGTCCACTCGACGATGGCTCTCCAGTCTTCGTCGCCACGGCGTACCACTGGACCCAGCGGCTCCTTGGAGATGGTTTCTGGCAGGACCACGTAGTCTTTCGGGTTGCCCAGCTTGCTGCGCTGTGCGTAGAGCTGCGACTTGTCGGAGGTCAGTACGTCGCAACGGCCGCTTTCCAGCGACTTGGCGCTTTCATCGGAGGTGTCGAAGGTGATGGGGGTGTATTTGAGGTTGTTACCACGGAAATAGTCGGCAACGTTCAGCTCGGTGGTAGTACCGGCCTGGATGCAGATGGTCGCACCGTCCAGCTCTTTGGCACTCTTGACGCCCAGCTTGTTGTTCACCAGGAAGCCAACGCCGTCGTAGTAAGTCACGCCGGTGAATACCAGACCCATGCCCGCATCACGGGAGCTGGTCCAGGTGGTGTTACGCGAAAGCACGTCGATTTCGCCGGATTGCAGAGCGGTGAAGCGCTCCTTGGCGTTCAGTTGGCTGAACTTGACCTTGGTGGCGTCGCCGAATACAGCAGCGGCCACAGCGCGGCAGACGTCGGCGTCGATGCCGTTGATCTTGCCGGTCGAATCCGCTACCGAGAAACCAGGCAAGCCATCGCTGACGCCGCACTGGATGAAGCCTTTCTTCTGGATTGCATCAAGGGTAGTCCCTGCCTGAGCAAAGCTGGCAACGCCGAGGGCGGTTGCAGCGGTCAGTACGGCCAGGGTGGATTTCAACATCTTCATTCAAAACCTCCAAGTGTGCTCTTTGTTGTGTCTGAGCTTGAGTTGCGCCGCACCTTTATGAGGCAAATTCGACCAGTGCTGGCTTTTTTTTGGGTCGAGCGCCGCAACCAGCAAGATTAAAATCCGAAACGCGTAAACTACACGCCGGGTTGAAACTCACTATTCCCTATCGTTTGCCGGACCGAAGCGCAGGTACTCTGTGTCAGCAGCCATTCGCAACCGTCCGTCAGACAAGGGTAAAACATCTGCATGACGGGTTTATGCGCCCCCCTGCGGCTTCTGCCGCCGGGTGTTACCAACGGGGAGCGCGCCTTCATTCACGGGTTGTGTAGCAAAGGGCATACCAGAGTTGCGAGCAGAAGCGTTTAAGTGCACGTCAAGCGCAAAACTTGTAGCCTTGCGACATTCTCTTTTCAAATTGGCACCTCATTATTTCAAATCAATTTCGCGCGCACTTTTGTAATGCACTCAAAAATGTCGCGCGCACCAACCAGGAGCAGTCATGACCGAGCCACTTATCCTGCAACCCAAGTCCCCGGCCAAGGCCGACGCCTGTGTCATCTGGCTGCATGGCCTGGGCGCTGATCGGTTCGATTTCGAGCCAGTAGCCCAGATGCTGATGGTCAGCCTCACCACCACTCGCTTCATCCTGCCCCAAGCGCCGAAGCGACCAGTAACCGTCAATGGCGGCTATGAGATGCCCAGCTGGTACGACATCAAGGCCATGAGCACAGGCAGCCGTGACATTGACGAGGACGAACTCGAAGGCTCTGCGCAGCACGTCCTGGACTTGATTGAAGATCAGATTCACGCAGGCATCCAGCCGCAGCGGATTTTCCTTGCCGGTTTTTCCCAGGGCGGCGCCGTGGTCTATCACGCGGCCTATGTGAAAGCACAGCGGGCGCTCGGCGGCGTCATCGCCCTTTCGACCTACGCGCCGACCTTTGCCGCGGGCGGCAACGTGGCCGACAGCCAACGCGCGATTCCAGCACTTTGCCTGCACGGCACACAGGACACTGTAGTGCCCTATTCCATGGGCCGCACGGCGCATGACTGGCTGCAAGGCCACAACGTCACCGTTACCTGGCACGAATACCCAATGGGGCATGAAGTGTTACCCAAAGAAATCAAGGACATCGCTGCCTGGTTGGCCGCGCGGCTGGGCTGAATCGCCATACGGCTTGACAGCAATGGCCTCGGTGGCTGTAGCGCAACGCGCCAGCCACTACGCCGAGCCCGATTCTTGCATTACACTGCCCGGCGTACATTCCTTAACCAACCGATGAGAAGACCGTGCTCAAAGCACTCAAGAAAATGTTCGGTAAAAGCGAGGCTGAGCCGCTCGCCCCCGTAACGACTGCCTCCACCCGCTCCACCGCCGCGTTTGATCAGCCCGCCGACAACGTGCCCAAGGCCGCGGCCGAGCTGAATGCCGCCGCGATGCTGGAGGCTGCCCCGCCCCCCGGCCCCCAGGCCGCGAGCGCGACGGTGACAGACAGCACCGTATTGGAGGCCAAGCCATTGCCGGCAGACCACGCGCCGCGCCGTGCGGAGCGCCCTCGACGCCAGCCGAAACCGGCAGCCAGCACCTGGAAGCTGGAAGATTTCGCCGTCGAGCCACAAGAGGGCAAGACCCGCTTTCACGATTTCCCACTGTCAGCCGACCTGATGCATGCCATCCATGACCTCGGTTTCCCTTACTGCACACCGATCCAGGCGCAGGTACTGGGCTTTACCCTCAAGGGCAAGGACGCCATCGGCCGCGCCCAGACCGGCACCGGCAAGACCGCCGCCTTTTTGATCTCGATCATCACTCAATTGCAACAGACGCCACCGCCCAAGGAACGCTACATGGGCGAGCCGCGGGCACTGATCATCGCCCCCACCCGCGAGCTGGTGGTACAGATTGCCAAGGACGCGGCCGACCTGACCAAGTACACCGGCCTCAACGTCATGACGTTTGTCGGCGGCATGGAGTTCGACAAGCAGCTCAAGCTGCTCGAAGCGCGCCACTGCGACATCCTCGTGGCCACCCCGGGCCGCCTGCTCGATTTCAACCAGCGCGGTGAAGTGCACCTGGACATGGTCGAAGTCATGGTACTGGACGAAGCCGACCGCATGCTCGACATGGGCTTCATTCCGCAAGTACGCCAGATCATCCGCCAGACACCGCCCAAGGCCGAACGCCAGACCTTGCTGTTCTCGGCCACCTTCACCGAAGACGTGATGAACCTCGCCAAGCAATGGACCACTGACCCTGCGATCGTCGAGATCGAACCCGAGAACGTCGCCAGCGACACCGT
The DNA here is from genome assembly GCA_903970465.1 of Gammaproteobacteria bacterium. Lineage (GTDB taxonomy): Bacteria > Pseudomonadota > Gammaproteobacteria > Pseudomonadales > Pseudomonadaceae > Aquipseudomonas. Next base: position 29,475 of record CAJCIO010000059.1, on the reverse strand, counting down.
CGAGCAGCATGTCTATGCTGTGGCCGGAGCCGACAAGTATCGCCTGCTCTACAACCTGGTGACCCAGAACAACTGGGAACGGGTGATCGTGTTCGCCAACCGCAAGGACGAAGTGCGCCGTATCGAAGAAAAACTGGTGCGCGATGGCGTCAACGCTGCGCAACTGTCGGGGGATGTGCCGCAACACAAACGCATCAAGACCCTGGAAAACTTCCGCGAAGGCCGCATCAGCGTGCTGGTGGCCACGGACGTGGCGGGCCGCGGGATTCACATCGACGGCATCAGCCACGTGATCAATTTCACCCTGCCTGAAGTTCCGGATGACTACGTGCACCGTATCGGCCGTACTGGTCGGGCCGGGGCCAGCGGTGTGTCGATCAGCTTTGCCGGGGAAGACGACTCTTACCAGTTACCGTCCATCGAGGCGCTGCTGGGGCACAAGATCAGCTGCGAAACGCCACCGGCCGAGTTGCTCGTGCCAGTGGAGCGCAAGCGTCCGCCAGTTTCGACTACTGATGCCTGATCCAACCCTGTGGCGAGGGGGCTTGCTGCCTCGCCGCATTGGCTCTGCGTTCGCTACTCCCAGCGCCGGGCCGCCGCCTTGTCACTCTCCCGCCCTTCAACCCAGCGCGGGCCGTCGGCGGTGTGTTCTTTCTTCCAGAATGCGGCGCGGGTCTTGAGATAGTCCATCACGAAATCGCACGCTTCGAACGCCGCTTGCCGGTGTGCGCTGGCGACTCCGACGAAGACGATAGGCTCACCCGGTTCCAGCGCCCCGACCCGGTGCAGCACCTCGACCTTGAGCAATGGCCAGCGTTGCTGTGCCTCGACGACGATCGCCGCGAGGGCCTTCTCGGTCATCCCCGGATAGTGCTCGAGGTACATCCCGCGCACGTCCAGCCCATCATTGAAATCACGCACATAGCCCACGAAGCTCACCACGGCCCCTACACCGGTGTTGGCGGCGTGCAACGCGTTGAGCTCGGCGCCCGGGTCGAACATGGCACTCTGCACCCTGATCGCCATCTCAGCCCCCTGTGACTGTCGGGAAAAACGCCACTTCATCGCCGCCCGTCAGCGGCTCGTGCAGCGTGCACAGTTCCTCGTTGCGGGCGCACATCAGGTTGCGCTCGGCCAGCACCGCACGCGCGCCACCGGCCAGCAGATGCAGGCGCAGCGCGTCGACGTTGACGAACTCGCCCTCGACCACCTCCTCGCCCAGCCCCAGCGCCTCACGATAACGGGCGAAGTACAACACCTTGATGCTCATACCGGATCCGCCTGGAAATGCCCGCTCTTGCCGCCGACCTTCTCGAGCAGCTGGACATTCTCGATCACCATGGCGCGGTCTACCGCCTTGCACATGTCGTAGAGGGTCAGCGCGGCGACACTGGCGGCCGTGAGGGCTTCCATCTCGACGCCGGTCTGCCCGGACAACTTGCAGCGCGCCACCACCCGCACCCGATCGCTGCCCTCGGCACTGAGCTCGACCTTGACGCTGGACAGCATCAACGGATGGCACAACGGGATCAGATCGGAAGTTTTTTTCGCCGCCTGAATGCCGGCGATACGCGCGACCGCAAAGACGTCGCCTTTGGGGTGATCGCCGTCGACGATCATCTGCAATGTTTGCGGCAGCATGCGAATGAATGCTTGGGCGACAGCCTCGCGATGGGTCACGGCCTTGTCGGTGACATCGACCATGTTGGCACGGCCTTGGGCGTCGAGATGGGTCAGCATGAACAGTACTCCAGGTTCCAGGCGGCCGATTTTACGCCAAAGCCAGGATCACCGCGCGGCCTCGATACATATCTACCGACTTTCGCCCATGCAGACGCGGATGATTCCGATCGCCGGATCGACCGGCAAACGACAAAACCAGCCAAGGAAGTGCACCCATGAAAAGAAGCGATTTCGACCGGATACAGACCGCCCTCGATCAAGCGATCGGACAATCTCTGGACTCCGACGCATTGGAAAAGGTGACAGGCGCGTTGGCCGAGGGGCAGAAATCAAGCCAGTGCAGCTTTTCCTATATCGTCGGCAACCGGACGCGGGCAGCAATGGGTCATGGCAGCGACAACGCCTACCTGATCAGACCCGTCGACATTCTAGTAATTTGCGATGAACAACAGATCATTCGCCAATTGTTGTGCTTCGACCCCGAGGGCAGCACGGCGGACTACCGTTCAATTGGTTATAGCCCGGAGTCCAACACAAGGCTTGACGCGCTGACACTGTAAACTGAAAAGGCCCTCTGTTCAGAGGGCCTTTTCTCATCAGAGATGCGACTCGGCGTATTCGGCCAGAATCGAACGCGGTACCCCTTGCAGGGTGATATGTACGCCTTGCGGGAAATCCTTGAAGCGCTCCGTCAGGTAGGTAAGCCCAGAACTGGTGGCCGACAGATACGGCGTGTCGATCTGCGCCAGGTTGCCCAGGCAGATCACCTTGGAACCGCTGCCGGCACGGGTGATGATGGTTTTCATCTGGTGCGGGGTGAGGTTCTGGCATTCATCGATCAGAATCAGGCTCTGCTGGAAGCTGCGGCCACGGATGTAGTTGAGCGATTTGAACTGCAACGGCACTTTGCTGAGGATGTAATCGACGCTGCCATGGGTGTTCTCGTCATCCATGTGCAAGGCTTCGAGGTTGTCCGTGATGGCCCCCAGCCAAGGCTCCATTTTTTCCGCTTCGGTGCCCGGCAGAAAGCCGATTTCCTGATCCAGGCCCTGCACGCTGCGCGTGGCGATGATGCGCCGATAGCGCTTGGTGACCATGGTCTGTTCGATGGCCGCCGCCAACGCCAGAATGGTCTTACCCGAGCCCGCAGCGCCCGACAGGTTGACCAGATGGATATCCGGATCAAGCAAGGCGAACAGCGCCAGACCCTGATAGATATCCCGAGGCTTGAGGCCCCAGGCTTCCTGATGCAGCAAGGGTTCCTGGTGCATGTCGAGGATCAACAGTTCGTCCGGCTTGACGCCCTTGACCCAACCGACGAAGCCCTGCTCGTCGATGATGAACTCGTTCATGTGTACCGATGGCAGCATTTCGGTGAGCTGCACGCGGTGCCAGGTACGACCGTGGTCCTGGCGGGTGTCGACCTTGGCGACGCGGTCCCAGAACGATCCGGTGAGGGTGTGATAGCCGCGCGACAGCAAGGAGACGTCGTCGACCAGTTGGTCGGTACTGTAATCTTCGGCCTCGATCCCGCACGCCCGGGCCTTGAGGCGCATGTTGATGTCTTTGGTGACCAGGATCACGCTGAGCTGCGGCTGCGCGGCGTGCAGGTCGATCAACTGGTTGATGATGATGTTGTCGTTGAGGTGCTCGGGCAGCAAGCTGTCCGGTTCGGCACGCTTGTTCATGAGGATCGACAGGAAGCCCTTGGGGTCGCCCTTGCCGCGCTGGATCGGCACGCCTTTTTCGACGTCCGCAGGGGACGCTTCACCGAGGGTCTTGTCGATCAGGCGAATGGCCTGGCGACACTCGGCAGCCACGGAATGCTTGCCACTTTTGAGCTTGTCGAGTTCCTCCAGAACGGTCATCGGGATGGCGACGTGGTGTTCTTCGAAGTTGAGCAGTGCGTTTGGATCGTGAATCAGTACGTTGGTATCGAGCACATAAAGGATTGGCTGGGTGGAGGAAGTGCTGCGTCCTTGATCATCCATACTCGGTCACCTTAGTGGGAGCCAGTCAACGCAGGACCTGAACGGTGCTGCGCCGCGAAGTAGCCGCCGAACGGTGCCCTTGAGGCAGGGCACCACTAACCAGGTACGGTCCGGTTGAAGACGCCACCTGTGTTGCAGGGTTCGGCGGTCTGACGTCTTGATACCGCAAAACCCATGACGATAAAAAGCACTTTGACAGTTTTTTGAAGTTTATTTGATGACGAGACGAATAGCGCTTGGCGTCAGCCCGAAGCGCCGTTAAAGTCGGAAGTCCACCCCACCTGCAAGGCCAGAATATTTTTCTGCGAAAAGCCGCGCGCGCCCTGTAAACCGGGGCTTTCAGTCAAACTGATGGCACTCTTCCCAGGCAATCCCGCTTTCCACCGTCTGGTTCAGAATCAACGGCACCGCCACCTTGGCGCGATCCTGGACATCGTGAAAGGCAATGATCCCCTTGCGCCACAACAGCATCAAGGTGATCACTCGATCCGCTGACTGCGCGGCGGTCAACTGGCCGTCTTCCGAATCGATATTCCACAACGCCACCTGCAACTGTTGCGCGGCAAAGAAAGCGCCGCTGTCGGCTCGACGCTGGCCATACGGTGGGCGGAACAGCGGCACGAAGCTGTTGGGCAATTGCGCCCGCACCAGTGCGACGCTGCGCTGGATCGAGTCCTTCCAGTCATTCCACTGGCTGTGCGAACGATACTGCCAGCCCTGCACGCCGACGCATTGATCGGCATAGATGGCCTGCAGATCCTCGTCGGGCTGATGATCGCGGCGCAGTTCGACGCTGTTGCCCAGCACGAAGAAAGTCGCCGACATCTTCTGCTTGCGCAAGTAATCGGTCATCCAGTCGGTCCCGCCAGGGGCCAGACTGGGGCCTCCGTCGAACGTGAGCAGGAACACCCGATCCTTGAAATCGTCACCATTGCGCTCCAGATCGTTGAAGCGCGCCACCTCGCTGCTGATTTGCGGAAACAGGGCCGCCATGTGCAGCAGTTCGTCGATGTAATCGATATTGAACTGCTTGCCGGGTATCAGCCACTTCGCATAGAAGGAATCGTTGGCGACCTGGAAGGTCGCCGCTTCGCGACGCAACGCGGTCTCATCCTCGATGAGGTAGCAGAACGAGGCGTCCTGCTCGCAGCTTTGCTGAGCATTGTTGTAGTTGTCCCACAACCGATCCCACAGACGTTGGCGCAGGGCGTTGATGGCCTCCATGTTGATCTGCCGCAAGTCCAGGCGCTGGGCCAAGGCCTCTTCGCTCAGCAGTTCGGTATCGCTCAGTTCACGGGCGAAGCCCAGCACTTCGGCACGCGAGGCGACGTCGAACAACACCGGGGTGGTGAGTGCCTCGGGCCAATTGGCCCGATCGAGCACGGCGGCCGGCGGTTCCGCGGCAGCGACGTACAGGCAGATCAGTAAAGAAGCCAACGACAAGGCGAAACGCAAAAGCAGTTCTCCGGGTATATAAGGATCGGGTTCAGTGGCGCTTGAAATATCGTCTTTGCGAGCAAGCCTTGCCCCCACAGTGCAAAAAAATCCATTGTGGGAGCAAGGCTTGCTCGCGAAGAGGCTAGTGCATTGACCGCAACATTATTGCCCGATGCTAAAGCTTCTATCCCACCGATAGCTAGAGTTTGCGTGTCTATCTCCCTAGAATCCCTTCACGATCCGAAGGAGACACTGACATGCTGATGGTGATATCACCCGCCAAGACCCTCGACTACGACACCCCGCCCACCACCCAACGCTTCACCCAGCCGCAGTACCTGGACCATTCCCAGGAGCTGATCGGCCAGTTGCGCGACTTCAGCCCGGCGCAGATCAGCGAGCTGATGCACCTCTCCGACAAGCTCGCCGGCCTCAATGCCGCGCGTTTCGGCAGCTGGAATCCAGTGTTCACTCTCGACAATGCCAAACAGGCGCTGCTGGCCTTCAAGGGCGACGTCTATACCGGCCTGGATGCCGCCAGCCTCGACGAGCAGGCACTGGATTACGCCCAGCAACACCTGCGCATGCTTTCCGGCCTCTACGGGCTGCTGCGCCCGCTGGATCTGATGATGCCGTATCGCCTGGAGATGGGCACCAAGCTGGCCAACGCCCGCGGCAAGGACCTGTATGCTTTCTGGGGCGAGCGCATCACCGAGTGGCTCAACCAGGCCCTGGCCGCACAAGGCGACGATGTATTGCTCAACCTGGCCTCTAACGAGTACTTCAGTGCGGTCAAACCCAAGGCGCTGCAAGCACGGGTAATCAATACCGAGTTTCGCGACCTCAAGAATGGCCAATACAAGATCATCAGTTTCTATGCGAAAAAAGCCCGGGGCTTGATGAGCCGCTTCGTCATTACCGAACGCATAAATGATCCTGCACACCTCAAGGCATTCGACAGCCAGGGCTACCGTTTCAACGCCAAGGACTCCACTGCCGACAATCTGGTGTTCCTCAGAGACCATCCTGACGAATAACCATGACCGCTCATCGGCGTGGCCGCCCGGACACGCCGCCAGCATGCTGCAAAATCATCGTGCATACCCCTCATCTGACAGTTTCATGACGCCAAGTTAATATTACTTGGACGCTTGGTAATTGTATTAGCACTTGCAGTTCACTTTTTTTTTACCTTTTTCGGCAATTATTTTCAGGTACTGGCACAAAAATATCGCGACCCGCCAACCGCCCATTTTTAAAGGCCCAAACAGCACATTGATGGCGCAACGCCATTATTGCTTTTCATGCACGCGATGAAAAAAAATTCACCAGCGGTCGTCCCCTTCAGGAACTTCATAGGGAATATGTCGCTCATACCACCCGTAACGATTCTCTTGCAGCGTGTGAGAGATGACTTACACAGCGTTTCATCAGGGCACCGGTGCTCGCACCGGCCGAAGTTGACTCAGTCGATCCCAAACGGATCGCACGGTTATTCTCAGGAGAGAACGCACCCAATTATCCTCAGCATCTGGCCAAGCCCGAGCTGCACTACAGAGCTCAAACATGACGTCTCAAGTGCTTGATTCACAAGGTGTAAAACCGGACTGAAAACACGTACAAGAATAACAACGAGATCAATTGTAATAAAGGCTGGCTACATTCTAGGGCGAGCCCGTGTTCTACGGGCCCTGAGCGCCCAACTTAGGTGCACCTTCTTGGGCACCGGGTTCTTAATTATGCCTGCGCCGTGATTTGTAGCATTAAGTTGTTGCACTTCCGAGTGCCTGAAAACTGCTGGTTAATCAAACCCCCAGTCTGGCTCTGTCAGTAGAGCTGGCGTGATAAACAATGAGGTGAATGCGATGCGTATCAGCATCTTTGGTCTGGGTTATGTCGGTGCAGTCTGTGCCGGTTGCCTTTCTGCACGTGGTCACGACGTTGTTGGCGTGGATGTCTCCAAAGCCAAGATCGATCTGATCAATAACGGAAAATCGCCAATTGTTGAACCGGGTCTGGGAGAACTTCTGGAGCAAGGGATCAAGAAGGGCAACCTGCGCGGTACAACTGACTTCGCCGAAGCCATCCGCGCTACTGACCTTTCCATGATCTGCGTGGGAACCCCTAGCAAGAAGAACGGCGACCTGGAACTCGACTACATCGAATCCGTCTGCCGCGAAATCGGCCTGGTACTGCGCGACAAAGCGACCCGTCACACCGTCGTGGTCCGCAGCACCGTGCTGCCGGGCACCGTCAAGAACGTGGTGATCCCGATTCTCGAAGATTGCTCGGGCAAGAAGGCCGGCGTCGACTTCGGCGTCGCGGTCAACCCTGAGTTCCTGCGTGAAAGCACGGCGATCAAGGACTACGACAAGCCGCCGATGACCGTTATCGGTCAACTCGACCAAGCCTCTGGCGATGTCCTGCAGGCCCTGTACGAAGAGCTCGACGCGCCGATCATCCGCAAGGACATCGAAGTCGCCGAGATGATCAAGTACACCTGCAACGTGTGGCACGCCACCAAGGTCACCTTCGCCAACGAAATTGGCAACATCGCCAAGGCAGTGGGTGTGGATGGTCGCGAAGTGATGGACGTAGTGTGCCAGGACAAGTCGCTCAACCTGTCCCAGTACTACATGCGTCCAGGCTTTGCTTTCGGTGGCTCGTGCTTGCCGAAAGACGTGCGTGCCCTCACCTACCGTGCCAGCACGCTGGACGTCGAAGCGCCACTGCTCAACTCGCTGATGCGCAGCAACGTGTCTCAGGTGCAGAACGCCTTCGACATGGTCAATTCCAAGGACAAGCGCAAAGTCGCACTGCTGGGCCTGAGCTTCAAGGCTGGCACCGACGACCTGCGTGAAAGCCCGCTGGTGGAACTGGCCGAGATGCTGATCGGTAAAGGCTTCGACCTGAGCATCTACGACGCTAACGTCGAATACGCTCGCGTCCACGGCGCCAACAAGGATTACATCGAATCGAAGATCCCTCACGTCTCGTCCCTGCTCAACTCGGACTTCGACGCAGTGATCGCCAATTCCGACGTGATCATCCTCGGCAACCGTGACGAGCGTTTCCGTGCCCTGGCCAGCAACGTACCGGAAGGCAAGCAGGTCATCGACCTGGTCGGCTTCATGGCCAAAACCACCGACGCTGCTGCCCGTACTGAAGGCATCTGCTGGTAACGGCTGGACTTGCGCGGGGCCTTCGGGCCCTGCGCATGCCTTGAACGATTCGGGCCAATCAATGACCCGTTATCACTGGCCCGATTCCCACATGGATGCAGATCATGCAAAGGCTCAAGCACGGCCTACTCCAGGCTTCCGGTTGGATGTTCTACCTGGTGTTCCTGATGGTCCTGGCGCTCATGCTGCCGGCCACCACTTTCGACCCCGCGTCGAAAGACTTCATTTTCCTGATTGGCGCCATCGGTATCTGGCGCTATTCGATGGGTGCAACGCACTTCGTGCGCGGCATGCTGTTCCTCTACGTGGTCTATCCGCACCTGCGGCGCAAAGTGCGCAAGCTCGGTGACGACGCCGACCCGTCCCACGTGTTCCTGATGGTCACCAGCTTTCGCATCGACGCCCTGACCACCGCCCAGGTGTACAGCTCGGTGATTCGCGAGGCCATCAACTGCGGCTATCCCACCACCGTGGTCTGCTCGCTGGTGGAGATGTCCGACGAACTGCTGGTCAAGAGTCTGTGGCAGAAAATGGCCCCGCCTGACCGCGTCTCCCTGGACTTCGTGCGCATCGCCGGTACCGGCAAGCGCGACGGCCTGGCCTACGGTTTCCGCGCCATCTCCCGCCACCTGCCGGACGAGGATGCAGTGGTTGCGGTGATCGACGGCGATACCGTGCTGGCCGATGGCGTAGTGCGCAAGACCGTACCGTGGTTCCGCCTGTACGGTAACGTCGGCGGCCTGACCACCAACGAGTTCTGCGAAGTGCGCGGCGGCTACATCATGAGCGAATGGCACAAGCTGCGTTTCGCCCAGCGCCACATCAACATGTGCTCCATGGCCTTGTCCAAGCGCGTGCTGACCATGACCGGACGGATGTCGGTGTTCCGCGCCTCGGTGGTGACCAACCCTGAATTCATCGCCGACGTCGAAAGCGACTCCATCGACCATTGGCGTCTGGGCCGCTTCAAGTTCTTGACCGGCGACGACAAGTCCAGCTGGTTCAGCCTGATGCGCCTGGGCTACGACACCTTCTACGTACCGGACGCCAACATTCATACCGTTGAGCACCCGCCGGAAAAGAGCTTCCTGAAGGCCAGTCGCAAGTTGATGTACCGCTGGTACGGCAACAACCTGCGCCAGAACTCCCGAGCGCTGGGCCTGGGCGTAGGACGCCTGGGACTGTTTACCTCAGTGGTCTTGTTCGACCAGCGTGTTTCGATGTGGACCAGCTTGCTGGGGCTCACGGCGTCAATCATCGCCAGCCTCATGTATGGCATCAACTTCCTGTTGGTGTACCTGTTGTGGATCGGCATCACCCGTTTGATCCTGACCGTCATGCTGCTGTGCTCCGGGCACAAGGTCGGGCCGGCTTACCCAATGATTCTGTATTACAACCAGATCGTCGGGGCCATGATGAAAATCTACGTTTTCTTCCGCCTCGACAAGCAATCCTGGACGCGTCAGCCCACCTCGCTCAAGCGTGATCTTGCCAGCTTTCAACAATGGTTCAACACCTGGTCCTCCCGGACCATGACCTTCTCGGCCGCCAGCATCTTCGTTGCTGTGCTGTTCGTGATGGTCTGAGCCGGAACCCAATGGATTAAGTAGGAATAATCGCCATGAATACAGCCGTGAACGTCAATGTTGTCCATGAATCCGAAGCTCAGCGCCAGCACGCTCGGGTAAAAATCCCGGCCAAGCTGCGCTACATCGGCCCGAATCGCGAGACCTTCGAAGCCAAGGTCGAGGATCTCTCCGCTGGCGGTTTCAGCATCGTCACCCAGAAATCCCTGACCCAGGGTGAGGTTTACCGAGGCCGGATGATGTTCGTCATCGACAACCTCGGCCTGGGTATGGATATCGAGTTTCAGGTGCGCTCGCTCGACAGCGACGGCCGTGCCGGCTGCGCTTTCCAGAACCTCGACCAACAGGACATCGCCACCCTGCGCCACCTGATCACCTCGCACCTGAGCGGCGAGTTGGTCACCATGGGCGGCGTGCTGGGGACCCTGCAGCGCGACAACTTCACCAAGGCGCGCAAGCGTGGCGGCACCAATCACGGCATGTCGGCCCTCGGCCGCCTGCGTGCGGTGACCTTCAGCCTCGGTATCTTCGTGGTCGGTCTGGCCGCCTTCGGCTTCGTGGCCAAATCGGTGTACGGTCTGTACTTCGTCAGCCACGCGGTATCGGGTGTGGTGAGCATTCCGTCGAGCAACATCACCATGCCACGCGACGGCACCGTGAACAGCCTGGTTGCCGTCAATTCCCAGGCCGCCAAGGGCGCACCGCTGGCCACGTTCAGCACCAGCATGCTCGACGTGCTCAAGGATCACCTGGACGACGCCCAGCTGACCCCGGCGAAGATCACCGAAATGTTCGGCAAGCAACTGACCGGTACCCTGACCTCGCCGTGCGACTGCATCGTCGCCGAGCAGCTTGTTCCGGACGGCCAATTCGCCAGCAAAGGCGACATCATCTACAAGATGCTGCCGCGTGACGCCCAGGCCAACATCGACGCGCGCTTCACCTATCGCCAGATCAACGAAGTGCGCCCTGGCACTCGCGTGAGCTTCCAGATCGCTGGCGAAGACGCCACTCGTCAAGGCCAGATCGTCTCCAGCACCAACCTGCTGCCGGATGCCCTGTCCTCCGACCTGCGCGTGCAGATCAAACCCGACGCGCCGATCAACAGCGCGCTGGCCGGTCGTCCGGTAGAGGTCTACAGCGACCGTGGCTCGATGAACTGGTTGATCGACAAAGCCACGGCCAAAGGCCTCTAAGTTGAGCGTGCGAAGGAGAATGCCTGTGGCAACGAGAAGAACCCTGACGCATCCCGCGCTACTGGGCCTGGCCATTGCAATCAGCCTGGCCGGTTGCGCCGGGCTTCCCGACCAGCGCCTGGCCAACCAGGCGCTGCAGAACGGCGACACGGAACTTGCGCAACAGAACTTCCAGCAACTGGCCGACCTGGGCTACGCCGATGCACAAATCGGCCTGGCGGATATCCAGGTCAACACCGGTGACCCAGAAGCCATGCGCAAGGCTGAAGCGATCTACCGCGCCGCTGCCCAGACGTCCCCCCGTGCCCAGGTACGGTTGGGGCGCCTGCTGGCCGCCAAGCCGGGCAGCACCGTCGCCGAGCAGCACGAAGCCGAAAGCTGGTTGAAGAAAGCCGCGCAAAACGGCGAGGCCGGCACCCTGCTGCCGCTCGCCACGCTCTACCTGCAATACCCGCAAAGTTTCCCGAACATCGACGCACAGAAGCAGATCGACCAATGGCTCGCCGCCGGTTATCCGGACGCGCCCCTGGCCCAGGTCATGCTCTACCGCGCCAAAGGCACCTACGATCAGCACCTGGACGACATCGAGCGCATCTGCAAGGCCGCCCTCAGCGCCAACGACGTCTGCTACGTCGAGCTGGCCACCGTCTATCAGAAACGCGGTCAGGCCGATCGCCAGGCCGAGTTGGTCAAGCAGTTGCAGTCTGCCTACAGCGGCGGCACCGCTTCGGCCGCACGCATCGACGGCGTGGCCCGAGTGCTGTCCGATCCGACCCTCGGCAAGACCGACGAGAAGACCGCGCAAACGCTGCTCGAAAGCGTCACCGATACCTATCCGGCGGCCTACATCAGCCTCGCGCAACTGCTGTACCAGTTCCCCGAGCTGGGTGACGTCGACAAGTTGATGGACTACATCAACAAAGGCCACAGCGCCGATCCAGGTCGCGCCGAGCTGTTGCTGGGCAAGGTCTACTACGAAGGCAAGGTGGTCATCCCCGACGCCCGCAAAGCCCTTGATCATCTGCAAAAAGCCGCAGGCACCCAGGTCAGTGCGCACTATTACATGGGCCAGATCTACCGCCGTGGCTACCTCGGCAAGCCAGAGCCGCAAAAGGCCGTGGACGAACTGCTCAAGGCCGCTCGCAGCGGCCAGAACAGCGCCGACTTCGCCCTCGCGCAGCTCTACTCGGGCGGCCGCGGTACCAAGCCGAACCTGGTCAACGCCTACGTGTTCGTGCAACTGGCGAAAATGCGCCCCGACGTGCAACAGCCGGTGACCGATCTCAACACCCTGATCGAAACCGAACTGCAGCCAGGCCAGAAGGCTCAGGCGCAACAATTGATGCAGCAAGAACTCAAGGCTCGCGGTGGCATCAGCCAGGCCAACAGCGCCCTGGCCCAACAAGAAATGCCTGCAGACCCCATCGGTGAGGACAAATCCCTATGAAACTCAATAAATGGATGAAGGCCGGGATCGGCCTCGGCTTTGCCGCCCTGTGGTCTTGCCCTACGCTCGCGGCGCTGACTGCGTCGCAGAATTTCGGCATTGAAGTCAAAGCCACCGGCCAATCCGAAGACGACCGCGACCTGGGTACGCGCTCGGGCGGCGACGTCAACGGTATCGGTATCGACCTGCGCCCTTGGGCCTACCTCGAACGAGGCCAGTGGTCGTTCTACGCGATGGGTCAGGCGGTTGCCGCCAGCGATACCATCCAGACCGACCCGCTGGATGAACAGAATGCCACGGCGGCAGGCGTCGACACCTCCGGCATCAACCACAACTCGGCCCGCGATGGCAACGACGCCTACTTCGCCATGCGCGAGTTCTGGGTCAGCTATCAGGGCCTGTTCACCCCCTACCCGGGCGAGAACGCCAAATTCGGCCGCCAGCGCCTGCGCAACGATGACGGCCAGTGGGCCGACAACAATATCGAAGCCCTGACCTGGAACCTCGACACCACCCTGCTCAAAACCCACCTGGGTGTCGCCGAGCGGTTCAGCGATTACCGCACCGATTACGATCAGCTTTCGGCCCGCGACAAGGATCGCCTGCACGCCTTCGGCGACGCCTACTACCAGTGGATGCCCGGGCAATGGGTCGGGGTGCGCGCACACTACGTGAAAGACGATGGCAAGTTGGCCAGTGCCGGTGAAGTCGTCGACGACCTGGACAAGCGCGAGAACAGCAAGTTGACCTGGATCGGTCTCGACGCCAACAGTGATGCGTACAACTACCGCAACCTGAACCAAGTCAACTACTGGGGCAGCATGACGTTCATGCAGGGCAGCCAGGATCTGAACAGCGCCGCCTATGATGCGAACAACCCGCAAACCGATTCAGCCTCAGGCCGCACGCTCGCTTCGCCCAAAACCAATCGCGACCTGAGTGGCTGGGGATCGGACCTCGGTATCCGCCTGCGCCTCGACCCACAGTGGCAGGTCGGCGGCGCCTACTCTCAGGCAAGCAAGAACTACGAGCAGAACGGCCTGCAGAGCAACCGCTCGAACTGGACCGGTACGCGCTCGCGCATCAGCCGCTTCGGCGAGGCCTACCAGGCGCAGATGGGCAATACCCGCGTCGCGTCGCTGTTTGCATCGTGGCAGCAAGAGGATCAATACGACGCCTCGCTGATCTACCACAAGTTCTGGCGTGTCGACGGCAACTCCGGGATTGCCGGCAGCAACATCAACGCCGTGGACGAACAAAACGACGGTTCTTTCTCTACCCTGCCGACGGTCAACAACGGCAGCAAGGACCTCGGTCAAGAGATGGACCTGGTCGTCACCAAATACTTCAAGCAAGGCCTGCTGCCCGCGGCACTGAGCCAGTCGATCGACGAGCCGTCTGCTCTGATCCGCTTGCGTGCCGGTGTGTTCAAGCCGGGTGACGCCTACGGCAGCAGCGTCGACAACTACATGCACCGCGCCATTGTCGATGTGATCTGGCGCTTCTGATGCCTAATGCGAAGGGAGTGCATGCAATGAATCATTCAAGCCTCAGCAGCCGTTTGCCTTGGCGCGAGTCGTTGCTGACCGGCGCCTTGCTGCTGGCCAGCAGCATCGCCTTGGCCAACACCCCGGCGCCGGTGACCAAGCCTGGCGCCAAGCCGGCGGACAGCGCACAGGCAGCAGCCAAGCCCGGCGTGGTCAAGGAGCTGCACCAGGCCAAGACCTACACCGTGTCTTCGGCGCCCACCGAGCCGCTGGACATGGCCGCGCCCAAGCTGCCCGATCTGACTGGCTACACCGCCGAGGCCGCCGACGCCAAGGTCGCGCCGCTGCGCAAAGGCCCCCACGCCAAGGTCAGCATCCGACGCATGATGCAGGAAGTGGTGCTCAAGGAATTCATCGGCGGCAACAACAAGATGGCCGAGTGGGTCGCGCGTCAGCACGGTATCCCTCAGGCCATCTTCGTCGAGGGCGGCTATCTGAACCTCAAGGACCTGACCAAGACCGTACCCAAGCAATATTTCAGCGAAACCTCGCCGGGCGTCTACCTCGCTCGGCTGCCTATCATCATCGGCAACAAGGCTGCGCTGGAAATCGACAAGCAGACCCAGGAACTGCGTTTCTCCCAGGAAGCTGGCGCATTCATGATCAACGACGGCAAGCTGTTTACCAGCAACACCAAGTTGACTGGCTGGCGCGAGAAGGACAACGGCCCGGCGACCTTCCGCGCGCCTAAGGAATTCCGCCCGTTCCTGTTGTCCTGGGGTGGCACCGAGACCTACATGGTCAACACCGTGGTAGCCAGCTTTGGCTACAACCAGAGCAAGTCGTACGGCATCAGTATTTCCCAGTACACGCCCAACATGAAGGCGCAGATGGGTCGCAGCGAACCGACCGGCTGGATCATCGGCTCGACGTTCAGCGATATGTGGTACGGCTTCTACTGCTATGAAACCCAGAACTTCGTGGTCAAGAGCAACACCTACAAAGACAACATCATCTACGGCATTGACCCCCACGACCGCTCGCACGGTCTGATCATTGCCGACAACGATGTATACGGCACCCACAAGAAGCACGGCATCATCGTTTCGCGGGAAGTGGATGACAGCTTCATCATCAATAACCGTACCCGTGACAACAACCTCTCGGGCATCGTCCTGGACCGCAACAGCGTCGGCAATCTGGTGGCCTACAACGAGGTCTACAACAACCACTCCGACGGCATCACCCTCTATGAGAGCGGTGACAACCTGATCTGGGGCAACAAGGTGATCCGCAACCAGCGCCACGGCATTCGCGTGCGCAACAGCACCAATATCCGCATTTATGAAAACGTCTCCATGGCCAACGGCCTGACCGGCGTCTATGGGCACATCAAGGATCTC
This sequence comes from Gammaproteobacteria bacterium, assembly GCA_903970465.1. Classification (GTDB taxonomy): domain Bacteria; phylum Pseudomonadota; class Gammaproteobacteria; order Pseudomonadales; family Pseudomonadaceae; genus Aquipseudomonas. Next base: position 14,063 of record CAJCIO010000059.1, on the reverse strand, counting down.
AGCGACACTGATCGCGACATCGCCCTCGACCCGTTCGATGCGCAAGTCTCGTTGATCATCGTCGGCGGCGAGCTGACCGCCAACGGCACCGGCCCACTGGCGATCGATTCGCCCTTGAGCCTGGAGCTGTATCGCGTGTCGATGCTGGCGCCGAGCAAATCCAGCGGCATCACCTTCAACGGCATCCTGGGTGACAAGCAGGCCGAGATCCTCGACATGCTGGTACGCCAGAAGAAAGCTGTGTTGATCGACCCCGTCGAACGCCAGACCGAAATGCAGGACTGAGGAAAACAAATGCGAACGCCATCTTTCATATCGCTCAAGCTGCTCAGCCTTTCGGCCCTGACCGCTGGCCTTATGGCCGCCACCGGCGGGACCCAGGCCGCGCCCGCAACACCGGCTCCGGTATTCACCGCCGAGCCGTGCTGCAATGTCTGCCCTGAGGCCCATGATGCCTCCAAGTACGTGACCCGCTATCAGCGCAACTTCACCACCCTGTTCCAAGGCGAGGGCGATTGGCTGTTCCGTACCGTCGAGGACCTGCGCACCGAGTTCGACACCTCGCCGGAAGGCTATCGCCGCCTGAAAGAACTGCACGACGCCTTCAAGAGCAAGGGCGTAGAGCTGGTAATCGTCTATCAGCCGACCCGCGGCCTGGTGGATCGCAACAAGATGTTCCCGGCGGATCGCGACAAGTTCGACTACGACACGGCGCTGAAAAACTACAAGAGCATGCTTGGTCGCTTCGCCTCCATGGGCTACACCGTGCCGGACCTGTCGCCGTTGACCAACGAGCAACAGGCACACGACTTCTACTTCCGCGGTGACCAGCATTGGACGCCCTACGGCGCACAACGCACCGCCAAGATCGTCGCCGAGAGCATCAAGAAGATCCCGGCCTTCGCGTCCATTCCCAAAAAGGAATTCGAGACCCGTATATCGGGCCGCATGGGCAAGACCGGAACATTGCACAACATGGCCGGTCAATTGTGCGGCACCAGCTATGCGATCCAGTACATGGACCAGTTCTCCACCGAGCCTAAAGGGGCTGCAGCCGATGGTGATCTGTTCGGTGATTCCGGCAACCCCGAGATCACCCTGGTAGGGACCAGCCACAGCGGCAAGAACTACAACTTCGCGGGCTTCCTGGAGCAGGACACCGGTGCCGATGTGCTCAACGTGGCCTTCCCCGGTGGTGGTCTGGAAGGTTCGATGCTGCAGTATCTGGGCAGTGAAGATTTCCAGAAGCGGCCGCCGAAGATTCTGGTCTGGGAATTCTCGCCGCTGTATCGCCTGGATCAGGAAACCATCTATCGCCAGATGATGGCCTTGCTGGACAACGGTTGTGAGGGCAAGCCGACGCAGATGAGCGAGAGTGTCACGCTCAAGCCCGGCAAGAACGAGCTGTTGGTCAATGGTCGTAACGGCATCATCGATGTGCATAACGGTGCCCATCAGATCGACATCAAGTTTGCCGACACTTCGGTGAAAACCTTGAAAGCTACCCTCTGGTACCTCAATGGTCGCCACGAGGAGTTGAAGATCGAAAAACCGACAACATCCGATACCGACGGGCGTTTTGCCTTCGAGATGCGCGATGACCAGGACTGGCCACAGCAGAACCTGCTGGCCCTGGAAATCCAGGGACCGGAAGAAGCCGGCGCCGCACCCCAGAAGGTGGAAGCGAAAGTATGCAAACGCAACGTGTTCCCCGGCGTGAAAACGCAACAGGCTCAGGCCGGGCTATGAGGTTCCTATGCAAACTTTGAAAACAGCAACACGCCAATGGCTCGCGCCATCACTGCTGACCCTGGCCTTGTTCGGCCCGGCAGTGGCCGCGCAGGCCGCTGATCTGGTACCGCCCAAGGGCTACCTCAGCGGCATCGAGAAACCCAAGGTCAAGCCTGGCAATTTCAGCTGCGATTCGCCGCCCAAGCCGTACACCGAAAGCTTGCAGTTCCGCAGCAAATACGAAGGTTCGGGCAAGGATCGTTCGACGTTCAATGCCGATTCCGACGCCGCATTTCGCGATGCGACCAAGGACATCACCACCATGGAGCGTGGCACCAGCAAGGTGGTCATGGCCTATATGCGTGATGGCCGTCCGGAGCAGCTGGACTGCGCCCTTAGCTGGCTCGACACCTGGGCCAATGCCAACGCGTTGATGTCCACCGACTTCAACCACACCGGCAAGTCGATGCGCAAATGGGCATTGGGCAGCATGTCCTCGGCCTACTTGCAACTGAAGTTCGCCGACACCCACCCACTGGCCGGCAAGGAGGCGCAGACCAAACCGATCGAAGCCTGGTTTGGCCGCATGGCCGATCAAGTGGTCAGCGATTGGGACAACCTGCCGCTGGACAAGAACAACAACCACACCTATTGGGCCGCCTGGTCGGTGATGTCGACTTCGATCGTGCTTAACCGCCGCGATCTGTTCGACTGGTCGGTCAAGGAATTCAAAGAGGGTGCCAGTCAGGTCGACGCTCAGGGCTTCTTGCCTAACGAGTTGAAGCGCAAGCAACGCGCCTTGGCGTATCACGCCTATGCGGTCGCGCCCCTGACCATGATCGCCGTCTTCGCCCAGGCCAATGGCGTGGATCTGCGCCCCGAAAACAACGGCGCCCTGCAGCGCCTGGGCAACGTGATCCTCAATGGCGTCAAGGACCCGAACGAGTTCCAGTCAAGGAACGGCGAGAGCCCGGACATGACCGAGGTCAAGGTGCAGAGCAAATGGGCATGGCTTGAACCCTACTGCTCGCTGTATGCCTGCGCCCCGGACACCCTCCAACGTCGTCATGTCGGCCAGCCCTACAAGACCTTTCGTCTGGGCGGCGATCTGACTCGCGTGTTCGATCCGGCGGATGACAAAGGCGGCAAAGGTGGTGCGGAAGACAGCGGCGGATCGAGCGACGCTGGCTCCTGATACCGCAAACGCATTCCCTGGGGGAGCGGGCTTTGCCCACGACTTCGCGAGCAAGACTCGCTCCCACAGGTGAGCACGCTGCGGCAGAGATTTTTATTGACCCTTCTGCGGGGGGGTTTGGGGGGGGCGCGGCCTGTGACTGCTGCCCCTGACTGCAAGTCGCAACAAAGGAGAGATCGGGATGGTGTTCTCATCCAACGTGTTCCTGTTCCTGTTTCTACCGGTCTTCCTGGGCCTGTACTACTTGAGCGGCAACCGCTACCGAAACCTGCTGCTGCTGGTCGCCAGCTACGTCTTCTACGCCTGGTGGCGCGTGGATTTCCTCGCCCTGTTCGCCGGCGTCACGCTGTGGAACTACTGGATCGGCTTGCGCGTAGGCGCCGCCGGTGTAAGGACCAAATCCGCCCAACGCTACTTGCTGATGGGCGTGGCCGTTGACCTGTGCATCCTCGGTTATTTCAAGTACGCCAACTTCGGCGTCGAGAGCATCAACGCGATCATGCATTCGTTCGGCCTGGAGCCGTTCATCCTGACTCATGTGCTGTTGCCGATCGGTATCTCGTTCTACATCTTCGAGTCCATCAGCTACATCATCGACGTGTACCGCGGTGACACCCCGGCCACGCGCAACCTCATCGATTTCGCAGCTTTCGTGGCGATCTTCCCGCACTTGATCGCCGGCCCTGTGCTGCGCTTCAAGGACCTGGCCGATCAGTTCAACAACCGCACGCACACCCTGGACAAATTCTCCGAGGGCGCGACGCGGTTCATGCAGGGCTTTATCAAGAAGGTATTCATCGCCGACACCATTGCGGTGATCGCCGACCACTCCTTCGCCCTCACCCACCCGACCACCGGCGATGCCTGGCTGGGTGCGCTGGCCTATACCGCGCAGCTGTACTTCGACTTCTCCGGCTACAGCGACATGGCCATCGGCCTGGGCCTGATGATGGGCTTCCGCTTCATGGAGAACTTCAAGCAGCCGTACATCAGTCAGTCGATCACCGAGTTCTGGCGGCGCTGGCACATCAGCCTGTCGACCTGGCTGCGCGACTACTTGTACATCACCCTGGGCGGTAATCGTGGCGGCACCTTCGCCACTTACCGCAACCTGATCCTGACCATGCTGCTGGGCGGCCTGTGGCACGGCGCGAACATCACTTACATCGTCTGGGGCGCTTGGCACGGTGTGTGGCTGGCGATCGAGCGGGCGCTGGGTATCAACACTACCCCGCGCGCGCTGAACCCGATCCGCTGGGCCTTCACCTTTCTGCTGGTGATCATGGGCTGGGTGATTTTCCGTTCCGAGAACCTGCACGTGGCCGGTCGCATGTATGGCGCCATGTTCAGCTTCGGCGACTGGCAGCTGTCCGAGCTGAACGCGGCGAGCCTCACCGGTTTGCAGGTCGCGACGCTGGTGGTTGCCTATATCACCCTGGCGTTCTTCGGCCTGCGCGATCTGTATCGCAAGCCGCTGCAGGTCAAGTCGCCCAAGGCTCAGGCTACCGACAGTGACGAGGCCAACGGCCCCGCTACTGCCCAGCCAGGTCTGCTGCGCGCCACCCCGGGCGACCAGCCGGCACAGGTTGCCGCCTATGCCCACGGTCACGACGTGCAGGCCTCGGCCTGGGTCGCCGATTGGCCGCGCTATGTGATGCGCACCTTGATTCTGCTGATGTTCGCAGCCTCGATCCTCAAACTTTCGGCGCAGAGCTTTTCGCCGTTCCTTTACTTCCAGTTCTGAGGGAGCCGAATCATGACCCGTTCATTACGCATCCTCTACATCGCCTTGTTCCTGGGGCTGTTGCTGGCCTTGGGGATCTGGTCCCTGACCGCGTTCGGCAACTTCAACCGCACCGAGCAAATGACCTTGCTCAACGGCAAGTGGGCCAAGGCCGTCGAGACTCACTACGACGACGAGTTCCCGATCAAGCGTCTGGGCACCAATATCTGGGCCGCGCTGGACTTCAAGGTGTTCAACGAAGGCCGCCCAGGTGTGATCCTCGGCAAGGACCAATGGCTGTACACCGATGAGGAGTTCGATCCGGTGGCCAACAGCGAGCAGATCGAGGCCGAGAACTTCGCCCTGATCCGTGGCGTGCGCGACCAGCTCAAGGCGCACGGTGTGCAATTGGTGATGGCCATCGTGCCGGCCAAGGCGCGTCTGTATCCCGAACACATCGGCGCGCAGACGCCCACCAGCCTGCACGCAGACCTCTACCAGCAGTTCCATGCCCAGGCGCAACAGGCCGGCATCGTGGCCCCTGATCTGCTGGCGCCGTTGCAGCAGGCCAAGCAGCAGGGCCAGGTATTCCTGCGCACCGATACCCACTGGACGCCCATGGGCGCCGAAGTGGTGGCGCAGAACCTGAGCAAGACTATCGCCGCGCAGATGCCGCTCAGTGGTACGCCCCAGCAGTACAAGACCGAAGCCGTGAAAACAGAGCCCTACAAGGGCGATCTGACGACCTTCCTGCCGCTCGATCCGCTGTTCAGTAATTTGCTGCCGAAGCCTGATGATCTGCAACAACGTGCAACAACTGTGGTCAATAGTTCGGCTGATTCGAGCAGCGATGCCGGTGACGCCGCGCTGTTCGCCAACAACGATATTCCGGTGGCGCTGGTAGGCACCAGCTACAGCGCCAACCCGCATTGGAACTTCCTGGGCGCGTTGCAGCAGTCGCTCAAAAGTGACGTTGTCAATTACGCGGAAGACGGCCACGGGCCGATTCTGCCGATGCTCAAGTATCTGCAAACCGATGCTTTCAAGAACAGCCCGCCACAGGTGCTGATCTGGGAATTCCCTGAACGTTATCTGCCGATGAAGAATGATCTGAGCGAGTTCGATCCCAAGTGGGTCGCCGACTTGAAGAAGAGCTCGGACACCAACAACCAGAACCTGGCCGTGGGCCAATCCAATTGAGCTGCACAGCGGCCCACACTCGAATCTATTGCAAGAGGAATGACGCATGACTAACGCTACTGCCGCCACCCGTACCCCGGCTGTCAAACGTATCGCCAAGGCCTGCGCCCTGGTCGCGGGCATGAGCCTGCTGTCGGTCCAGGCCTTCGCCGCCGGTGACTCGGCCCTGTATGGCCCCACCGCGCCCAAGGGCTCGACTTTTGTACGGGTCTACAACGCCGGCAACCAACCGGTCGCTGCCAGCGTCGGCAATACCAGCCTCAATGAAATCCCCGTGCAGGGCAGCAGCGCTTTCAGCTTCATGCCGCAAGGCGACTACAGCGCCAAGATCGGCAGCGCTACCTTGCCGGTGAAGCTGGCTTCGGACCAGTACTACACCATCGTCAATAACGGCAGCGGCCAGCCTGTGCTGGTGGATGAGCCTCCGTTCAAGAACAAGCAGAAATCCCTGGTGCGCGTGCAGAACCTCACCGACGCGCCCCTGACCCTGAAAACCGCCGACGGTAAAACCGACGTGGTCCCTTCCGTGGCCCCCAAGGCCCACGGCGATCGTGAAATCAATCCGGTGAAAGTCACCCTGGCGCTGTATCAGGGCGACAAGAAGGTCTCGGACCTCAAGCCGGTTGCCCTGGAACGCGGTGAAGCGGCCGTGCTGTACGTCACCGGCACCGGCAGCAACCTGTCGCCGGTGTGGGTCAAGCCGCCAGTGGCGAGCAAGTAAGCCTTTAGCGTGATGAGCATTGCGTCGACTGGCCAGGTGGCCGGTCGACCGGGAACAACAACAAGACAGAAACGGCAACAACAGTCAGCCCATACGAATATCTAGGAGAAACAACATGATTCCGGTGATCTTGTCAGGTGGTAGCGGCTCACGTCTTTGGCCGCTTTCGCGCAAGCAATTCCCTAAACAGTTTCTGGCCCTGACCGGCGAGCACACGCTGTTCCAGCAAACCCTGGAACGCCTGGTGTTCGACGGCATGGACAAGCCAATCGTGGTCTGCAACAAGGACCACCGCTTTATCGTCAACGAGCAGTTGGCCAAGCTCAAGCTCGAGACCCAGGGCATCCTGATGGAACCCTTCGGCCGCAACACCGCGCCGGCCGTCGCCCTGACCGCCATGAAGCTGGTCAACGAAGGCCGCGACGACCTGATGCTGGTGCTGCCAGCCGACCACGTCATCGAAGACCAGAAAGCCCTGCAGCGCGCCCTGGCCTTGGCCACTGTGGCCGCCGAGCGCGGTGAAATGGTGCTGTTCGGTGTACCGGCCACGCGTCCGGAAACCGGCTACGGCTACATCAAGTCGACCAACGATGCGCTGCTGCCTGAGGGCGTCAGCCGCGTCGCGCATTTCGTCGAAAAACCTGACGAAAAACGCGCTACCGAGTTCGTAGAAGCTGGCGGTTACTTCTGGAACAGCGGCATGTTCCTGTTCCGCGCCAGCCGCTTCCTCGAAGAGCTGAAAAAGCACGATTCGGACATCTACGACAACTGCATGCTGACCCTCGAGCGCAGCGTGCATGAAGGCGACAACGTCGAGATCGACGATGCCACGTTCGCGTTGTGCCCGGACAACTCCATCGACTACTCGGTGATGGAAAAAACCCAGCGCGCCTGCGTGGTGCCGCTCCAGGCGGGCTGGAGCGACGTCGGTTGCTGGGCTTCGCTGTGGGAAGTCAACGCCAAGGACGACAACGGCAACGTCAGCAAGGGTGACGTGGTCATCCAGGACAGCCGCAATTGCATGATCCATGGCAACGGCAAGCTGGTGTCGGTGATCGGTCTGGACAACATCGTCGTGGTCGAAACCAAGGACGCGATGATGATTGCCCACAAGGACAAGGTCCAGGGCGTCAAGCAGATGGTCGCGACCCTCAACGAGCAAGGCCGCAGCGAAACTCAGAACCACTGCGAAGTGTACCGTCCATGGGGCTCGTACGATTCGGTGGACATGGGCGGCCGCTTCCAGGTCAAGCATATTTCGGTCAAGCCGGGCGCTTGCCTGTCGCTGCAGATGCACCACCACCGCGCCGAGCACTGGATCGTGGTGTCGGGCACGGCAGAAGTGACCTGCGACGAGAACGTGTTCCTGCTGTGCGAAAACCAGTCGACCTATATCCCGATCGCGTCGGTGCACCGCCTGCGCAACCCGGGCAAGATCCCGCTGGAAATCATCGAGGTTCAGTCTGGCAGCTACCTGGGTGAAGACGATATCGAGCGTTTCGAAGACATCTACGGCCGGTCGACCCCGATCGACCGCGGCGTGTCGGTGAAAACCATCGCTCAATAAGCGTCACGGCTGGAACAGGCCCCCGATCCGCTCGCTGCGTACCCTATCCGCAGCGAGGGGATCGGGGGCTTATTTGTGCGGCTGCGGCAACGGCAACGGCAACGGCAACGGCAACGGCAAAAGATTGTTGGCGGTGGGTTTGAGATTTGCGTGCTGGCCCTGCTTGGTCCGGGCCTGTGCGGCTCGCCCTGCCCATTGGCCCTTCGCCTAGGCTCAGGGTACCCGCGCGCACACGCCTGAAGAGAGGGCACGGCGCAATAGGCCATCCATGGCCTAACGCGCCTGACCCGGCATCCTGCCGGGATCTCCCTCTCTTCAGGTGCCTCCACGCGGCCTGCTGGAGGGGCGCGCCGCACAGGCCCGCAGCAAAGGACCCGCCGGGATTTGGCGCGCAGCTTTAAAAAGCTGAACAGACGATAAAAATCTTACGGCTCTGCTTTCGATCCCAACCACCCCACGCAACTCTGCCGAGCAGTGCTCGCCATGCCCGTGATTCACATACCCTCTATGCCGACCCGCTGAATCCAGGCGCGATAGTTTTGATCATAGACATAGCCAGCGGTGACAATCTGGTCATCAGATTCGATGGCCAGGGCGAACCATTGCGATGCCGGCTCGGCGACGAGAAAGCCCTGGCCATCAGCGAAGGAAGTGTCCAGCTCGCCCTCCGGCAACAAACGCAACAGCAACCCGCGAAAAGTAGTGGTACCACGCTGATAGCAAGTCCCAGCCAGCACCAAGGCACCACGCTGTACCTGCAACGTCGGCAGAATTTCCACGGCGACAGGCAGCTGGATCACTGCGGGCAGCCCTTTGTTGAAGCTAGGGTCGATCCCGCCGTTTTCCAGGCGCCGGACCATCAACAACTCGTTTCCATCATCGCCGGTGGCCACGATTCGTTTGTTCGCGTCGATCAGAAGCGCCGTAAACCGGGAGACCTGGCCCTCCCTACCTTCCGTCACAAAGCCTGTCGAGTTGAAAGTGGTGTCCAAACCGCCTTGGTCATCGTATCGGGCGATGACCGCGTTCTGGGTACTGGTACCCTGCGTGCCCGCCTGAATCCCCCCGTAAACCAGAATTCGCTGGTCATCTTGAAGCTGCACGCCACTGGGATTGATTTCGTATCCGCCGAAGGTCACGTGCTGGAAGCCTCGACCATTGAAGGTGTCGTCCAGATCGCCATCGGCGGTCAAGCGGATCAGAAATGCGCGACCGGCAGGATCCGCGTCGCTGACCTCCAGAAGGAAAAACAGAATCTTGCCGTCGGCCTGGACGATCGGGTCGCGACAGATCTGTAAATTGGAACCCGACCGCAACCGACCCTGCAGGCGCCGACGGCCGGCCTCAGGCAACGTGACGACCACCTTGCCATTATCGCCAAAGTCGGTATCGACCTTCCCTTGCAGGTCATAGCGAGCCAGCGCCAAGTGATCGATTGATGTGAAGAAGTCGAAATAGGCCCCCACAATCAACAATTTATCGCCTTGCAACGATACCGTGGCGGCCGCCGGGAACCCGAAATCACCAAAACTATCTTCGATATACCCGTTGCCATCGGGGCCGAACGATAGATCCAGCTCCAACTCGGCATTGACCCGAGCTACGCAGTAGAGCGAGCCCAGATTGATAGCCAGGATTTTCTTGTCCGAGTCGGGCAGTTGCAGGATGGCTGCGGTATCGCCGTTGATCGGTAATACGCCACGCTTTTGAGAGAGGTCGTTGGAAGAATCAAGAGTGCTCATCAAAAATCCTCGAATTGAGAGTCGGCAAATGCCTTGTCTATTCAAGCGACTAATCTCGATGGCCATAACTAGCAGAACTGCTAGGTAGCTTTTGAACGAAGCATGTAATCGACGGCTAGGCGCGGCCGGTGAACACATCTGCCAGCAACTGATTACGGGGCAGGCCTGCGAGGAATAGCCTTCGCGAAAAGGCTTCGACGCTGGCGGGCGAGCCACAGACCAATGCCTGGGTGTGGCGTGACGGCAAGCGCAGCCGGCTCAGCGCCGATTGCACGTCGGTCGCAGCGGGCAATTCCACCTCCAATTGCGGGAACTGTGCCGCCAGCGCTCGCAGTGAGTCGGCCAGGTAATGCTCGCCGTCTTCCTGGACCACATGCACCAGCCGAATCAACCCCTGATGCTCCTGGCGCAGCGCCTCGCGCAATATCCCCCACAACGGCGCCAACCCGGTGCCCGCCGCCAACAACCACAACGGCCGAGTCTGCCAGTCGGGATCGTAGTGCAACGCCCCGCCGCGCAACTCGCCCAGGCGCAGGTGATCGCCTACCTGGAACAGCCGCGCGCGATCGATGAACGCTCCAGGCCGCCGGCAGTCGAGATGAAACTCGAGAAAATCATCCTGCTGCGGCAGGCTGGCGATCGAATACGGTCGCGCGATGACGCCGCTGTACAGCAACAGATGCTGGCCCGCCTGATAGCGCAGCGGCCGCTCGGCACGCACGCGGATGCGCAATACGCCGGCGCTGAGCCAGTCGCAGGCGATGAGTTCGGCATCCAGGCCATCGCGGCGCGGGTCGAACAGCGCTACTTCAAGGTCGTCTGCCACCCGGCACTGACAGGCCAGGCGCCAGCCCTGCTCGCGCTGGGCTGGCGCAAGTGCGCCAGGATTGCTGTCCAGCGGTTCGCCGCCCACGCAGCGCACCATGCACGCGTGGCAACTGCCGGCGCGGCAGCTGTAGGGGACATTCAGGCCGGCATCGTTAAGGGCATCGAGCAGGTTGCTGCCGGTCGCGACCGGCCAACGCTGCTGGCCCACGCTCAATTCAGGCATCAGCTGTTTCCCAAGCGGCGGCGCACCGATTGCGCCCCCCTCGCTTGGCACGGTAAAGCGCCTGGTCGGCCCGTTGCAAGGCATCATCGAGATCGTCACCGGGGGCCAGCAGGGTCATTCCCGCCGACAGGCTCAAGCCATCGATCTTGTCACCCAGCGGCATAGAACCGGCAAAGGCCAGGCGCAGACGCTCGCAGCAGGCCACCAGATGGGCGCTGTCGCAGTTGGGGAGCAACAGTACGAACTCCTCGCCACCGTAACGGGCAAGGATGTCGCCCTCGCGCAGGCAGCCCGCAGCGACCTCGGCAAAGGCCTGCAGCACCTGATCGCCCGCCGCATGGCCATGCATATCGTTGATGCGCTTGAAGTGGTCGAGGTCGATCAACGCCATGCCGTGGCGCGCGCCGTTGTTCAGCAGCATCAATTCACGGGAGGCCAGGCGCAAAAAGTGGCGCCGGTTGAACAGGCCGGTCAACTCGTCGGTGGCCACCAGGTCCTCGAGCTGGCGCATCATGCCGCGCAAGGTGTCCTGGTGGGCCTGCAAGGCAAAGCGACGCTGGCGCATGCGATGGCGCGAAGCCTGCACATAGCTGGCATACAGACACAACCACACCAGCACCACGAACAGCACACAGACCTGCAACGAGGCCAGCCCCGGATCGCCCAGGTTTCCGACGTAGCCTTCCCACAGGTTGAGGCCGGAGAACGCCAGGAACACCAGCATCGCGCAGCGCATGAACACCCGTTGCTTGAGGTGGAACAGGCCGAACAGCAGAATCAATACGTAGAACACCAGCAACGAGCCCCGTGCCACCTCCAGCTGAGCCAGGAACCAGGTATGCCAGCAAACCGCCATGACCACTTGTATCTCGGTCAGGCTAGGGTCGGTAAAACGCTGGTTATCACCGCGCAGGAACAGCACCAGCAGTACCGATTGGCTGAGCAGCACGAGGCCGCTGCCCACAACGGCAGTGAAAAGAGAGGCATGGCAGTAATTGCCTAGAATCGCTACCCACATCAGCAACAGCACCATGCAATAGGTGCCTGCGGCAAGGGCAAAGCGTTTCAGAAGTAATGTTTGTGTGGCTTTTTCGGTCACTCGTTGACTCACCGTACGCTAAGGGACTCCATCCCTGATTGGCAGCCGATGGGCTTATGGCCAGATGCCACTTTAGTGCCGTGGCCCGAAAATAACTATCCAATTTTTAACCTTCTGTACAACTCTTGTGCTCCCTGCCACCTGCCGTACACCCTCACGACAGGGCCGCCAAACACCCGCAACAAGACCTTCGGCGCGTGTGCGGCGAAGGGATGCGCGCTATACTGCCGCGCCTTTTTGCGTTGACCACTAGGGGTCGGCGCACCTTGAAGGATGGGTCGGCCTGTGCCGAGCCACCTTAATGAATGTTCCCGCCTTAAAGAGGAGCGCGCGCCATGACCGTGATCAAACAAGACGACCTGATACAGAGCGTCGCCGATGCCTTGCAGTTCATTTCCTTCTATCATCCCGTGGATTTCATCCAGGCCATGCACGAGGCTTACCTGCGCGAAGAGTCGCCAGCGGCCCGTGATTCCATTGCCCAGATTCTGATCAACTCGCGCATGTGCGCCACCGGCCATCGGCCGATCTGCCAGGACACCGGTATCGTCACCGTGTTTGTGCGCGTCGGCATGAGCGTGAGCTGGGGCGGTGCCACCATGAGCCTCGATGACATGATCAACGAGGGCGTGCGTCGCGCTTACAACCTGCCGGAAAACGTTCTGCGTGCCTCGATTCTGGCCGACCCGGCCGGTGCCCGCAAAAACACCAAGGACAATACCCCGGCGGTCATCCACTACTCCATCGTCCCCGGTAACACCGTGGAAGTGGACGTGGCGGCCAAAGGCGGCGGCTCCGAGAACAAGTCGAAGATGGCCATGCTCAACCCGTCCGACTCGATCGTCGACTGGGTGCTCAAGACCGTCCCGACCATGGGCGCTGGCTGGTGCCCGCCGGGCATGCTCGGCATCGGCATCGGCGGTACCGCCGAAAAAGCTGCGGTCATGGCCAAGGAAGTGTTGATGGAATCCATCGATATCCACGAGCTCAAGGCCCGCGGCCCTTCCAATCGTATCGAAGAGATCCGCCTGGAGCTGTTCGACAAGGTCAACCAACTCGGGATCGGCGCTCAGGGCCTCGGGGGCCTGACCACCGTGCTCGACGTCAAGATCATGGATTACCCGACCCACGCCGCGTCCTTGCCGGTGTGCATGATCCCCAACTGCGCCGCCACTCGTCACGCGCACTTCGTGCTCGATGGCAGCGGCCCGGCCGAGCTCGAAGCGCCGGACCTGGACGCCTATCCGGAAATCGTCTGGGAAGCGGGCCCGTCGGCACGCCGCGTCAACCTCGACACCCTGACCCCGGAAGACGTGCAGAGCTGGCAGCCAGGCGAGACCGTGCTGCTCAACGGCAAGATGCTCACCGGCCGCGATGCCGCGCACAAGCGCATGGTCGAGATGCTCAACCGCGGCGAGACGCTGCCAGTGGACCTCAAAGGCCGCTTCATCTACTACGTTGGCCCGGTCGATCCGGTGCGCGAAGAAGTCGTCGGCCCAGCCGGCCCGACTACCGCCACGCGGATGGACAAGTTCACTCGCCAGATCCTCGATCAGACCGGTCTGCTGGGCATGATCGGCAAATCCGAACGCGGCCCGACTGCAATCGAAGCGATCAAGGACCACAAGGCCGTGTACCTGATGGCTGTCGGTGGTGCCGCCTACCTGGTCGCCCAGGCGATCAAGAAGTCGCGCGTGGTGGCCTTCGAAGAACTGGGGATGGAAGCCATTTACGAGTTCGAGGTCAAGGACATGCCGGTCACGGTTGCCGTGGACAGCAAAGGTGAATCAGTGCACATCACCGGTCCCGCGATCTGGCAGAAGAAGATCGCTGAAAGCCTGGCGGTCGAAATCAAGTAACGAAAGGTCTGCGGGGGCGTGCCTCTGCGGACTGTCCGCAAAAGACCTGCTGATACTTATAGCCTCTTCGCGGGCAAGCCTGGGTCCCACACCTGAGTCGTACTCATGTGGGAGCAAGGCTTGCCCGCGAAAGGGTCTGCTTGGCTTGCGCAAAACTGCAAAATCTCCCCCCTCT
>CAJCIO010000058.1 GCA_903970465.1 Gammaproteobacteria bacterium | reverse complement strand
CGCCGCCCTGCCCGCCCGATCACGTCACCGGTGCAGGGTTGAACAGCACGATGTCGTTGTGCAGACGATGCTGCTCGGCCCAGGTCTGCTTGCGGCCGCTGGCGACGTCCAGGTAGTAGTGGAACAACTCCCAGCCCAGCTCCTCGATGGTCGCCCGGCCGGTGGCGATACGGCCGGCATCCACATCGATCAAATCGGGCCAGCGCTCGGCCAACTCGGTGCGGGTCGAAACCTTTACCACCGGAGCCATCGCCAGACCATACGGGGTACCACGGCCGGTGGTGAACACGTGCAGGTTCATGCCGGCCGCCAGTTGCAAGGTACCGCAGACAAAATCACTGGCCGGCGTCGCGCAGAAGATCAACCCCTTGCGCTCGACCCGCTCGCCGGGGCCGACCACCGCATTGATCGCGCTGCTGCCGGACTTGACGATCGAGCCGAGGGACTTCTCGACGATGTTCGACAGCCCGCCCTTCTTGTTGCCTGGCGTGGTATTGGCGCTGCGGTCGGCGGCGCCGCGCTCCAGGTATTGGTCGTACCAGTCCATCTCGCGCACCAGTGCCTGGGCCACGTCCATGTCCTGGGCGCGTGAGGTGAGCATATAGATAGCGTCGCGCACCTCTGTGACTTCAGAGAACATCACCGTGGCCCCCGCGCGAATCAGCAGATCCGACGCGAATCCCAAGGCCGGGTTGGCGGTTATCCCGGAAAACGCATCACTGCCGCCGCACTGCATCCCCAGGATCAACTCGCTGGCCGGCACCGTTTCGCGGCGCCGCTGGTCGAGTTTTTTCAGGCGCGTTTCAGCCAATTCCATGATCTGCTCGATCATCTCGACAAAGCCGTGACTGGAATCCTGCAGGCGATACAGCCACGGATCGCTGAGGTCCACGGAACTGTCGTTTTCGTGCATCACCTGACCGGCCTGCAGCTTCTCGCAGCCCAGGCCGATCACCAGCGCCTCGCCACCCAGATTGGGGTTGCGCGCCAGATTACGCACGGTACGGATAGGGATATAGGCATCCCGGGCGTTGATCGCCACACCGCAGCCGTAGCTGTGGGTCAGGGCCACCACATCGTCGACGTGGGGATACTTGGGCAGCAGTTCTTCGCGGATACGCTTGACCGCATGATCGAGTACGCCGGTCACGCATTGCACGGTGGTGGTGATGCCGAGGATGTTGCGGGTACCGACGGTGCCATCGGCGTTGCGAAAGCCTTCGAAGGTAAAGCCTTCAAGGGGGGCCAACGCTGCGGGCACAGCGTCGGACATCGGCAGGCTGTCCAGCGGCGGTGCAGACGGCATTGCCAGCTGGGTTTCCTGCACCCAGCTGCCTTGGCGCAGGTCTTTCAAAGCGTAACCGATGATCTGGCCGTAACGCCGCACTGCGGCGCCCTCGGGAATGTCCACCAACGCCACTTTATGGCTTTGCGGGACACCTTCGACAGTGGTCAGGCCGTCGGGAAAACGGCTGCCTTCAGTGACGCCTTGATCGTTGACCACCACCACGACGTTGTCGTCTGCGTGCAGACGCACATAGCGGGGGGAGTCGGAATGTTCGATGAGTTGCATGGGTTGGCCCTTTTTATCGACGCACAGGCTGAATCGGGTAAAACGTCGGTCAACCATTGGCTGACCGACTCGAAGCGTTATATCAGTGAGCCGGTGCAGCACCCGAAGGCGATTCCACCAGCAGCTTGCCATCCGGATCACGCAGCTCGACGCGCTTGATCGGGCCGACGATCACCAGGTAGGCGAATATCGCTACCAGCGCGTTGGCGCCGACATACACCAGGGCCCATTTGAACGAGCCCGTGGTAGAAATGATGTAGCCGATGACAATCGGCGTGCTGATCGACGCCAGGTTGCCGAACATGTTGAACAGGCCACCGCTGATACCGGCGATCTGCTTGGGCGAGGTGTCGGACATTACCGCCCAACCCAACGCGCCCACGCCTTTGCCGAAGAACGCCAGGGCCATGAAGCCCACCACTACCCATTCGAGCTGCACATAGTTGCAGGCCACGATGGTCGTCGACAGCAGCAAGCCGCCGATGATCGGCAACTTGCGCGCCAGGGTCAACGAATGCCCGCGGCGCAGCAACCAGTCGGAGATAACCCCGCCCAGCACGCCGCCGATAAAGCCGCAGATGGCCGGCAGGGAGGCGATGAAGCCGGCTTTGAGGATGGTCATGCCGCGTTCCTGTACCAGATACACCGGGAACCACGTCAGGAAGAAATAGGTAATGCCGTTGATGCAGAACTGCCCCAGATAGATACCGGCCATCATGCGGTTGCACAGTAACTGCTTGATGTAGCCCCACTTCGGCCCGCTGCTGCCCTTCTGCGCGCTGTCCATATCAACCAAAGCGCCACCCTGAGTGATGTGATCCAACTCTTGCGCGCTGATCATCGGGTGTTCTTTAGGGTTGTGGATGAACTTGATCCACGCCAGCGAAAAGGCGATACCGAAGGCGCCCATCACCACAAATACGTGTTCCCAGCCAAAGGCGTGAACGATCCAGCCCATCAGCGGCGCGAACAGCACTGTGGCGAAGTACTGCGCCGAGTTGAAGATTGCCGACGCCGTGCCGCGTTCGGCTGCCGGAAACCAGGCAGCGACGATGCGCGCGTTACCGGGGAACGACGGCGCTTCGGCCGCGCCCACCAGAAAGCGCAACAGGAACAGCGCCAGCACCGCATTGGCCATTGGCAGGTAGCCGACAAAGCCCTGCAGCAAAGTGAACGCCGACCAGGTGAAGATGCTGATGGCATAGACCTTCTTCGAACCGAAGCGGTCCAGCAGCCAGCCGCCGGGAATCTGCCCGAGCACATAGGCCCAGCCAAACGCGGAAAAGATAAAGCCCAGAGTGACGGCATCGATGCCAAGGTCTTTCTGCAAACTCGATCCGGCAATCGCGATGGTTGCCCGGTCGGCATAGTTGATCGTGGTAACCACAAACAACAGAAAGAGGATCAGATAACGTACATGCGTGTTTTTCGACGCTTGCATGCAGTGGTACTCCCACGATTATTTTTATTGGACACGGTCGCGATCACTGCCGCGATGGGAGACAAGTTATCGTACAAGCATGGGAATATCCATCCCCAGTTGTTCTTTTTTTGCGGACAAGGTGACGGCGCAGTTCATATGAGAACCAATCCTGACTACTAGCAATCGCTAGACGAAATAGGCATTGATAGGTCTCTGAAAACGCCGTTTCTCCATCGCCAGTTGTCCGACTACCAACGCCTGCGATGTAGCGAGGGAGCCCGCCCCGGGAAAAGGCGGCACAACGCCAGTATCTCCTTGCGAATCAAGGATTTTCGCGGGCAAGCCCCCTCCCTTCCCGGCAGATTCCGGTAATAGTTCACATCCTTTGATCCAGGCCCCTTGAACCCGCAAACAGGGGGCCATACGGCACTGGACAACGTCATTCGCGAGGATTAGCTTTACGGCTTCGGTAGAGGCGCCATGGAGGCGTCTGCGCAGGCTACTTAGCGATTGAGGTGTATATCGTGAGGATCTCGCCCCTGATGGCTTTTGTGCTGGGCAGCCCCCTGTTGGTCGGGTGCAGCGCTGCGCCGGTAAAGCTCAAGTACGTGCAATATGAAGAGGGGCGCAGCGATGGTCGCGGTGACTACAGCGGGCTGACCAAATTCAGCCTGGCCAAGTCCATCCTGCTGGTGCGCCACGCCGAAACCGGCGGCCCTGCGCTCATGACCTCGGTGCCGGCCGAAGCGTCCGGCCCCCTGACCCACTTCGGGGTGCAGCAGGACAATGGCGCGGACGCCAATCACCTGCTGACCGTGACCAAACTCGACAATTCCAACCTGGTGCATCGACTCACCAGTGGCGCGCAATTGCAGCCTGCTCCGCAGTACAAGGATGCAACGCATTCGGGCGTACCTACCGCCGTCGCGGCGAGCGTCGACCTGTCCGACAGCAAAACGCCCAGCGCCGTGCTGAGTCTGCCGCTGGCGATCGACACCGGCCACTTGCTCGACCAGGCGTTTCGCGGCCCCACCACCATGTGGGCCGTCGCCGAAAACTCCAATCGCAAGATTGCCTTCGAGATCGCCTTCGATGCCGTGCCGACGGACGCGATCGAAACCCGCCAACTCGACCTGGGCAAGGCGTCCGGGCTGTACTTTTATTCAGCCTGCCGCACCGCCACCGTGACCTTCCTGACGGCGCCCCTGACCCGCCAGCAATTCACCGTTACCGTCGCTGACCCGCATTTTGTGCAGACCATCGCGGTAGCGCCGCAAAGCAGCATCACCAGTCATTCCGGCTGTGGCGTCGATATTCACTCGCCCACGGCCGAGGCGCCGCAAGCGCTGCACGAGCTCAATCAGGCAATCGCCCAGGCCCGCTCGCTGAACACCGCCTGGCAGACCTTGCCCGGCACCGACAAGACCAGCGCCATCGCCGAAGCCAATGCCTCCAACAAGGCCGCGCAGAAAACCGTCAAAGCGGCCGCGGCAAAGGCGGCTGCAACAGCAGCGGCCGAGCAGAAAAAGCGCGATGAAGCGCTGCGCAACGCCGAAGTCCAGCTACCCAAGCAGGCACCGTCACGCCAGACCTTTGCATTTTGAGCCAGAGCGACTGGCTCAGTCGCTGAAGGTAAACACCAGCAGCATCACGTTCGCCATCGAAATCAGTCCGAACAGCCCCCACGCAAGCCAGCGCACCCAAGTACTGTTGACGAATTCGCCCATCAACGTGCGGTCGCTGGTAAAGCGGATCAACGGCCACAAGGCAAATGGCAATTGCAGGCTCAGGACCACCTGGCTCAACACCAGCATCTTGCCCACCGCACTGTCCCCCAACCACCACACACCGATCACCGCCGGTACCAGGGCCAGGCCGCGGGTGATCAAGCGCCGCTGCCAGCACGGAATCGAGCGCTGCAGAAAGCCTTCGAGCACCACCTGGCCGGCGATGGTGCCGGTAAACGTCGAACTTTGCCCCGAGGCCAACAGCGCCACGCCGAACAACAGGCTGGCCAAGGTACCCCCTACCAGCGGATCAAGCAGGTGATAGGCATCCTGAATCTCCACCACATCGGTATGCCCGGTGCCATGGAAGGCGGCGGCCGCGAGGATCAGGATCGCCGCGTTGATCAGCAGCGCCAACAGCAGCGAGACGAAGGTGTCCAGCCGCGCATAGCGAATCGCAGTGGCCTTCGCGCCAGGCTCATGGTGACGTACCCGCGTCTGAACGACCGACGAATGCAAATACAGATTGTGCGGCATCACCGTGGCACCCAGGATGCCGATGGCCAGGTAAAGAGGCTCCTGGTGGCTGAGCACATCCCAGCTAGGGCGCAGGCCCATCGCTACATCGGGCCAGTAGGGCTTGATCAGCACCAACTCGATGAAGAAGCACACGCCGATGGTGCCGATCAAACCGAGGATGATCGCCTCCAGCCGCCGGAAGTTGGCGCCCTGCAAGGCCAGCACCAGCACCGTGTCGAACGCGGTCAGCACCACGCCGCCAAGCATTGGCACCCCCAACAACAGATGAAAGGCCAGCGCTGCCCCCAGCACTTCGGCAAGATCGCAGGCCAGAATGGACAGCTCCGCCAACAGCCATTGACCCGTGGCCACGCCAGGTCGATAACGCTCGCGCGTCAGTTGCGCCAGGTCACGGCCGGTAGCGATGCCCAACCGCGAGGCGAGGTTCTGCAGGGCCATCCCGGCCAGGCTCGCCAAGACAACGACGAACAACAAGGCGTACCCAAACCGCGACCCCGCTTCAATGGCGGTCGCCCAGTTGCCAGGGTCCATATAACCGACCGACACCATCAACCCGGGGCCGAAAAACAGCAGCATCTTGCGCAGCGATGAGGCATTGGCGGGCACGTCCACCGTTTCGGTAGCGGCCGAAGGACAGAACGGGGCGGTGGCGAGGGAAGGCAATTTATATTTCACGGATACCTACGCAGGCAAAGGGCTCTGGAGGGAGCTTATAACGGGGTGTGACAGCCGCACCCATAAATGTTTCCAATTATGTCGATAATGATTCTCATTTTTCAATTTGCTTTTACAACGCCGAGCACCGCTCCTGGAGGTAGCGATAGAGCAACTGCACCGCCG
>CAJCIO010000057.1 GCA_903970465.1 Gammaproteobacteria bacterium | reverse complement strand
GTGGGTGATAAGCCACTTGTCACTCCATGTGAGATAGCGCGGGTCTGGCATAGGCTGCTCCTTGGCTGGATACAGTGAGTATAGCCCGGACGAAACCTCCCGCAGTCGTTTGGTCGCCATCACATGATATTCTTTCGCATTCAACGTCTTTTACAAAATAAAACCGAATATAATCAATAACATATATAATTAAACTAATGTAATTTCTAGGGTGATTTTTTTGTCCCATCTGTGTGATCTACAAGCGGCTTCCCGTTATTAAATACAAATAGATTTGAGTAAAAACAAGAAGTTACCTGTATTTGTTAAGGCTGTTTAGAGGGCCACCTCGGTGGTGATCTGCCACACCTGGTGATGCCCTTTTTACACCCATAGGTGCCGAGCAAGACGAGGCCTAGGGTGAGGGCGATGTCACGGCGGCGTTATGGAAAATGCGCGGTTCGGGGTGCTGGGTAGCCGGGCGATGAGCAATTAGCACCCGCCATAAGGAAAGGTGGCCTGCGGAGGGGCCATTGCGGCGGCGGGGCGCGCAGCCCGATGCACGCGACTAGGCGATATCGGTAGAGCGTCGCCCGCGGCCCATGCCGCGCTCGCGCAATCGGTCGGCATGAGAATGGAGCAAGTCGGCATCGTCCTGGAACGCCAGGATCAGTTTCGCCAACTCCATGCGTTGTGATTGATCATCGACCCTGGCCAAGCGCAGGGAGATGGCCAGCAGGGTATCGATCGAACCTTCCAGGTGGCTGGCAACGGCACGCAGGTCCTGATCGATCGTGGGCGGCGCTCGTAGTTTGCGCATCAACTGTCCGTACGTGTTTCCGATTGATAGGTCCATGTGAAGGGCACTACTCGTGGGGGTGAGTGAGTTGGCGGTTCCTGTGCGCGTTACCCTGTGATAGCAAATTGCTCCTAAGGTTCCCGGATGGGTAGCATCTGCCATCATCCAGGCATCCGTTGCCAGGTCACGCCAGTCACACCACACTGCTGAGCGTGCAACTGCACTTCGCGCGAGCAACCCTTGGTCATGGTCACACCGTAGACTCGCCCGGCGCCACTGTGCAGGGCCGAGTAATACCAGGCATCAGCATCCGACATGCGTGAATCCTTCTGGGAGAACTGCTTGGGTTCGCCCTTGAACCGATAGCTGATGAGGTAATGCTTCTGGATGCTCATGTGCGCCACATCTCCCTTGTGAGCGGGTTATGACCATGTGGCCATAGGCCAGTTCCCTGACAGCAGAAAAAAGCTTGGAAACAGCAAACAAAGCGCCTGAAACCTGTGCAAAAGGGCAGCCTATGTACAGTTTTTACGATATCTTTGTCTCCTATGCCCGGCCCCTCCTGCTATAAGGAGCTAGCGGCAACCAGGAGATCAGCTTTGACATCTAGTTTTACAGGCTCGAATTACGCGCTTGCTGCGCAGAATTGCGCCAAAGAGCCTATTCACATCCCTGGGAGCATCCAGCCCCACGGTTTCTTGCTGGTGCTCGACGCACACAGTCTCGACGTCCTGCAGGCCAGCGCCAATGTGTCCAAATGGCTAGGCCTGGATCCTGATCGTGTGGTTGGCAGCAGTCTGCACAAATTGCTGACCGATGGCGCCGCCTTGGCCGCTCGTCTGGAGGCCCTGCCAGTGGACGAGCAGCATCCGTTCCATGTAGGGGACGTGCGCTTCAATCAAGGCAGCCGTGCTGACAAGCCCATTGCGATGATGGTGCACCGCAACGACGGCGTGCTGATCGCCGAGTTCGAGCCCACCAATGATGCAGTGAGCGCCTACGGCACTATCTATCCGCTGGTGCGAGCCTTTATCGGCCAACTGCAGGAAGCCCAAGGTATCGACGAGCTGTGCTATCGCTCCGTAGAGGAAGTCAAGCGCATGACCGGCTTCGGCCGAGTCAAGTCCTATCGTTTCGATGCCGAAGGCAATGGCCTGGTGAATGCCGAAATCGCCGACGAGGGTTATCCGAGCTACATGGGTCTGTGTTTTCCGGCCGGCGATATTCCGCAGCAGGCGCGCCGACTGTATTGCGCCAACCGCATCCGTGTGATCGAAGATGCCCACTACCAGCCATCGCCGCTGCTGCCCGTCAACAACCCGCGCACCGGACAACCGCTGGACCTCGGCTTCGCGGCGCTGCGCAGTGTCTCGCCGGTGCACGTGCAGTACATGCTCAATATGGGCACACTGGCCTCGATGTCGATTTCCATCGTCGTGCGCGGCGAATTGTGGGGGCTGATCTCCTGCCATCACGACAGCCCGCGCTCGGTGGGTTTCCAGACCCGCACCGCCTGCGAATTGCTCGGCAGCGTGCTGTCGCTGCAGATCGAGACACGCGAAGCCCAGGCCGCTGCCGAACGCATGCTCAACCTGCGTCACAAGATCGTGCAAATGCTCTCGGCCATGGCTGATCGCGACAGTGTGCGCGATGGGCTGCTGAGCGTGCCGCAGGTGTTCATTGGCTTTACGGGCGCCAGTGGCGCGGCGATCATCTCCGATTCGCGTTGCGAGCTGATGGGGGACACGCCTCCGCAAATCCAGGTGGATGCTCTGATCGATTGGCTGGCCAACTACCAGCCGGGCGCTGAAGTGTTCCAAAGCGACAACGTCAGCCGTGACATCCCGCAATTGCCTGAACTGGCGGCCTATGTCGGCGGCGTTCTGGCGGTAGCCATTTCGGAGATCCACTCCCATTACCTGATCTGGTTCAAGCCTGAACAGACCCGCACCGTGCAATGGGCCGGCCGCCCCGAGAAGAGCTTGAGCGAGAGTGGGGCTCTGAACCCACGGAACAGTTTCGAGCAGTGGCAGGAAAGCGTAGGCGGTTATTCCACCCGTTGGCATCCATTGGAAATCGAAGGCGTGGCCGAACTGCGCACTGCTACTTTGGGCATCGTATTGCGCAAGGCTGAAGAAATGGCGCAACTGGCCGGCGAACTGAAAAAATCCAACAAGGAGCTGGAAGCCTTCTCTTATAGCGTCTCCCACGATTTGCGTGCACCTCTGCGGCATATCGCGGGGTACGCCGAACTGCTTCGCGACCTCGAGGGGCCGAAGCTGTCCGAGCGCGGCGTACGCTTCCTTGAACATATCGGCGAGTCCGCGCGCTTCGCCGGTACTCTGGTCGACAATTTGCTGAGTTTCTCGCAGATGGGCCGAGCGGCGCTGCGGTTTTCCGACGTCAACCTCGCCGTGCTGGTCGAGTCTATCCGCACCGAAATGCTCCCCGACTATGAACACCGGGCCGTCACCTGGAAGATCGCGCCATTGCCGATCGTCTTCGCCGACGCAGCGTTCATCCATCTGGCACTGCGCAACCTGTTGTCCAACGCCATCAAATACAGTCGCAAGCGCGAGCACGCGGTGATCGAGGTTGGCTCCTACGAGGAAGACCGCGAGATCGTCGTGTTCGTGCGCGACAACGGCGTGGGCTTCGATATGGACTACGCCGGAAAGCTGTTCGGTGTGTTTCAGCGCCTGCATCGCATGGAAGAGTTCGAAGGCACCGGGATCGGACTGGCCAGCGTGCGACGCATCATTGATCGCCACGATGGCCGCGTGTGGGCCGAAAGTGCTCTGGACCAAGGCGCGACATTCTTTTTCGCTCTCCCTAAACATGACTGATCGCTTTCGGCGCCTGTGACGCTCCGCAAGTTGAAGCAAATGAGGCCCCTATGCTCAAACCCATCGTTCTGGTCGAAGACAACCCCCATGACCTGGAACTGACCCTGGTAGCACTAGAACGCAGCCAGTTGGCCAATGAAGTCATCGTCCTGCGCGACGGTGCCGAAGCGCTCGACTATTTGCTGCGCCGTGGCGACCACAGTGATCGGCTGGAGGGCAACCCGGCAGTGATGCTGCTGGACCTCAAACTGCCCAAGGTCGACGGCCTGGAGGTGCTGAAATCGGTGCGCGAGTCGTCCGATTTGCGCAGTATCCCGGTGGTGATGCTCACCTCTTCACGCGAAGAGCCGGACTTGCAGCGCGCCTACGAATTGGGAGTGAACGCTTACGTGGTCAAACCGGTCGAATTCAAAGCATTTGTGGCGGCCATTTCTGATCTCGGTATTTTCTGGGCGGTGCTCAACGAGCCACCCCCCGGCTCGCTGCGTCTCACTCGCCGTTCGGATTCCTGATCCACTCGCTTGCAATTACAGCCTGCACTCACGTTCAGGCCGATCGCCCCTGACCTGAAAGACGATCCATGATGCCCGCAAAGCCGCTGAAATTGCTGTTCGTCGAAGACAGCCCCCGTGATGCCGAGCTGACGCTCCTGACCCTTGAACGCAGCGGGCTCGAAGTCGACACGGTGGTGGTCCACAACCACATCGGCGCCGAACAGGCTTTGCTGGCTCAACCTTTCGACATGATCCTCAGCGACTACATGTTGCCAGGCTCCTCGGGTGGCCAGGTGCTGGAGTGCGCGCGGCGTTGTGCGCCTGATACACCTTTCATATTTCTCTCGGGGATCTTTGGCGAAGAACACGCGGTGTCGATGATGCGTCAGGGCGCCGTCGATTACGTCCTCAAACAAAATCTGGCACTGCTACCCAAGGCGGTCAATCGCGCCTTGGCCGAGGTCCACGAGCGCCAGCAGCGTCAGGTGGCCGAGCAGAACCTGCATGACGTCGAAGCGCGTGCCCGGCTGGCCATCGATGCCGCGCAAATGGGCACTTGGGATTACGATCCGCGCAGCGCCACCTTGATCTGGGACGACCGTTGCAAAGCGCTTTACGCCGTTGAGGCTGACGCCGAGGTCACGTTCGGCTACTTTCGGAGCCGTGCCCACCCCGAAGATTTGCAGCTCCTCCAGAAAAAAATCGACGAAGCCCTGGCCGGCCCTGAAGACCGTGGTTACCAGGTCGAGTACCGCATCGTCCTGCCTGATGGCAGTGACCGCTGGCTGTCCACCAGCGGACGCTCGACCTTTGTCGATGGACAATGCGTGCGCTTTACCGGGGTGATCCAGGACATCAGCGAACGCAAGCAAAGCACCGAAGCGTTGGAGCGACTCAACGAGCTGCTGGGCGATCGCGTGCAAAAGCGAACCCGCGAACGCGATCGGACCTGGGAGCTGTCCCGCGAGCTGCTGGCGGTGATGACCTTCGGCTTGCAGCCCATCGCGCTCAACCCGGCCTGGGAAGTGACGCTGGGATGGACGCGCCAGCAACTGCTGGAGGGCTGCCTGCTGGATCTTATTCATGCGGACGACATCAACGCCACCGTGCAAGAAATCGACAACATCGCCAAGGGCAATGTGTCCAGTCGCTTCGTCAATCGCATGCGCCATGCGGCCGGGGATTTTCGCTGGCTGTCCTGGACCATGGTGCCGGACGACGGCTTGATGTATGCCGCGGTGCGAGACATCACCGGCGAGCGCGCCATCGTCGATGAGCTCGCGGCGACCAACCAGCGCCTGCGCGATCAGATCAGCCAGCGCGAGCGTGTCGAGGCAGCGCTGCACCAGATGCAGCGGCTGGAGGCGGTCGGCCAATTGACCGCCGGTGTGGCTCATGACTTCAACAACTTGCTGACGATCATCCTCGCGAGTTCTAGCTTCCTCAGCCGGGACCTGGAGAAAGGCCAGTTCGACAAATTCCGCAGCCGCTTGCAGAACATTCAGGAAGCCGGCGAGCGGGGCGCCAAGCTGACCGGGCAATTGCTGTCGTTCTCCCGGCGCCAGCGCCTCGAGCCCTTGCCGGTAAACCTCAACGACACTTTGCTGGGCATGTTCGAACTGCTGCAGCGCTCACTGGGCGGCAGCATCTGGGTCGAGACGGACACCGCGCCTGATCTGTGGAACGCCATGGTCGACCCGACCCAGACCGAGATGATCATTCTCAACCTGGCGATCAACGCGCGGGATGCCATGCCCAGCGGCGGTGTATTGAAGCTGCAGACGCGCAACGAAACCGTCAGCGTGGCGCCGCAACGGCCCGAAGAACCTGAGCCAGGCCGTTATGTGATGCTGTCGATCGGCGACTCTGGCAGCGGCATGAGCGCTGCGGTGGTGGCCAAGGTCTTCGAGCCGTTTTTCACCACCAAGGAAGTGGGTAAGGGCTCCGGCCTGGGGCTTGCCCAGGTGTTCGGCTTCGCCAAACAGTCGGGTGGCGGGGTGAGTATCGACACCGAGCTTGGCCGAGGCACCACGGTGCGCGTGTATCTCCCGGCGATTCGCGAGACGGCGCCGCAGCATGCTGCGCCCGAGCCTGAATCGTTTACCGCAACGAGCGAGCAACCGCAGCGCACCATCCTGCTGGTCGACGATGATGACACGGTACGCAATGTCACCTGCACCATCATCGAGGGGCTGGGCTATCGAGTGGTCGAGGCCAACAGCGGCGCCGCCGCCATGGGCTTGCTGGAAGAGGGAATAGACCTGGTGCTGACTGACTACGCCATGCCCGGCATGACCGGTGCCGAGCTGGCGTTGCAGGTCCATTCACGACTGCCGGATATGCCGATCGTATTCATCACCGGGTTTGCCGAACCAGGCGGCCTTGATCCGCAGGAGCACATCATCGTCCAGAAACCCTTCCGCGGTGATGAACTGGCACTGAAGCTGCAACGGGCGTTGCAGCTGTAACCGGCGCCAGCAGGACAGGCCTCCTGGCGGCGGCAAATATCAGTGGCCCCCGGCGCGCGCATGCCCCACCAGCGACTCCGGTGGTGCGACTTTCTGCGATTCGCGGGTCTTCAGGGACATCGTCAGCACCGCCGAAATCAACAACGCGCCGCTCATCAACAGGTACGACGCCCCAGGATTGCCGGTGGTCGCGTTCAGATAGCCGACCAGATAGGAACCGCCAAACGAACCCAGTGCGCCCATGCTGTTGATCAGCGCCATGGCGCCACCGGCCACGTTGCTCGGCAGGATCTCCGGAATGATTGCGAAGAAAGGCCCGTAAGGCGCGTACATGCACGCTGCAGCCACCACCAGCAACCCATAGGACCACCAGAAGTGCTGACTGCCTAGCGCATAGGAGGCATAGAACGCCACTGCGGCGAGCAGCAGCGGTGGCCAGACGAAACGCTTGCGCTTTTGCAGCTTGTCGGAGCCCCACGACACCACAACCATGCCGATCACTGCCGCCAGATAGGGCAGCGCCGACAGCCAGCCTGCCTCGACCATGTCCATTTCCTGGCCGGCCTTGAGAATCGACGGCAACCACAGCACAAAGCCATAGACGCCGATGCTCCAGCAGAAGTACTGCACCGACAGCAGTATGACCTTGGGTGAGCGGAAGGCCTCGGCGTAATTCTTGACTGGCTTGATGCCTTTTTGCTCGGCTTCCAAAGCTGTTTGCAGCGCTTGTTTGTCGGCGTCGCTCAGCCACTTGGCCTGTTGCGGACGATCATCGGCCAGGCGCCACCAGATAAATGCCCAGATCACCGCCGGCAGGCCCTCGATGATAAACATCCAGCGCCAGCTGAAATGCTGCACCAGGTACCCCGAGACCACCGACATCCACAACATGGTCACCGGGTTGCCGAGGATCAGAAAGGTGTTGGCCCGCGAACGCTCGGCACGGGTGAACCAGTGACACAGGTACACCAGCATCGCCGGCATGACCACGGCCTCGACCACCCCCAGCGCAAAGCGGATGACGACCAGCCAATAGGCACTGGCCACCACACCGGTCAGCGAAGCCAAGCCGCCCCAGAGGATCAGGCTGAAGAAAATCAGCTTCTTGACGCTGTGCTTTTCGGCATAAATGGCCCCCGGTACCTGGAAGAAGAAGTAGCCAAGGAAGAACAGCGCCCCCAGCATCGATGACAACCCTGGGGTGATCTGCAGGTCGTGGGCCATGCCCGATGCGGCGGCAAAGCCATAGTTAGCCCGGTCCAGATAGGCCAGGCTATAGGTGATGAAGACGATTGGCATGAGGTACCACCAGCGGCGGCTTGCCAGTTTGAGCTTTTCCATGGTTCGACTCCTGAGCTTTTTGTTGTTGTCGCGAGCGCTCTGCGGCAATTGCAATGGACCATCAAGTGTTGCAACGCCTGGGGTCAGGCGCTTCGTTGCGCGTGCCTGTCGGCTTCCAGTTCGGCCCGCAACGGCAGGCCTTCCATGTCGCCCTGAGTCTGCACCGCGCGGCTTCCGATCCAGTTGCCGCGGGTGACGGCATCTGCCACGCCCAAGGCTTCAAGCAGGGCGCTGATCACCCCGACCGCAAAGCCGTCACCCGCGCCAACGGTGTCGACGACCTTGGCCACCGGGAATCCGGCAACGTAGCCTTGCTCCTGCGCCGTACGGTAATAGGCGCCTTCCGGGCCCAGCTTGATCGCGACCAGTTCACTGCCTTGATCGAGATAGAAAGCAGCGATGTCTTCCGGCGTTCGGTAGCCGGTCAACAATTGCCCCTCGGCGAGGCCTGGCAATACCCAGTCCGCCTGGGCGGCCAAGGCGTTGATGCTGGTGATCATCTGCGTCTGCGACGGCCACAGCGACGGCCGCAGGTTGGGATCGAACGAGACGCTGCGGCCGCGGCTGCGCATCTCGCGCATCACGTGACGAGACAGCTCGTGGGTATCGGCGGACAGCGCCGGGGGAATCCCGGTGGCGTGCACGTGGCTGGCGGCCAGCAAGCGCTGACTGAGGTCGGCGATACTCAAGTGGCTGGCCGCGGAGCCCTTGCGGAAATACTCCACGGCGGGGTCGGCCCCATCGTCTTGCCGGGACTTGAACTGAATGCCTGTGGGGTAACGAGGGTCCACCGTCACATGGCTGCAATCCAGACCTTCGCGCTCAAGCGTAGCGACCACGAAACGCCCCAGCGCGTCGTCGCCGACCCTGCTCAGCCAAGCGACATCGAACCCTAGGCGCGCCAGGCCGATCGCCACATTGTTGTCAGCGCCGGCGATGCGCTTGCGGAACACCTCGACGCCAGCCAGGTCGCCGGTCTGCTCGGCGACGAACATGGCCATGGTTTCACCGAAGCACAACACGTCGAATTCAGACATCAGCGGTCACCTCGCGCAGCGGGTTTTGATGGGGTTGGCCGAGGCGGGCGAGGGCGGCGACCTGGGTGCGGGTGACGTGGCTCAAATCGTCACCCTGCAATGGGAATTCGATAGCGCGCAGCACCCCCGGGGTAACCCGTTGCAGCACTTGTTCCCACAGGTGCAAATCACGCAGGGTCGGCGCAGTAGCCACCCGCTTGCCGGCAGCGTTCAGTTGCACGCCTTTACAGTGCACGTATTCAACGCACTGGCCAAGCTGCTCGAGGGCGTCGAACAGCGATTGCGCTTGCCACTGCCAATTGCCGATATCGAAGGTCATGCCGACGGCGACACCCGCAGCGCGGGCTGCGTCGAAGAACTGCACCAGCCGTTCGATCTGGCCGCCTTGTGGGGTCTGATCGTTTTCGATCAACAGGCGGACCGGGTGGTCGCCCAGCAGCGTGCGAAGGGTGGTCAGGTCTTGATGGGCAGGGAAAAAGCCGAGGGAAACCTTGAGGTATCGCGCCCCACAGGCATGTGCATGGGCCTGGGCAGCGGCCAGTGCAGACGCTTGCAGTGTGCCGTCGGTGGCCCACAGCTCCATCGGTGATGAATACACGCAGTTCAGCCCGCGTGCCTTGATGGCTACTGCCAACGCGTTTTTGTCATCGGGTAGGCCGAGCTCCTCGCGCAGCTCGATGGTGCTGACGCCAGCGTCGGCAAGCAGGTCGATGAACCAGGCCTGGCCACGTTGGTGCACGAGGTCGGCACCGTAGCTGGACAAGCTGATGGAGACGGGGTGGAGAGTCATTATTATTGTCCTCTGTAACCGGTTTCATTTATTGCTGTGCGATTGCTGTGAAGCGCAAGGAAATTGCGCCCGAAAACGTATCGCCAAGACCTTTTGCGAGCGCAATTTCCCTCGCTACAGGCGCGAACGCGTTGAACCACGAACAATCAGCTGAACGCCGAAGTCGACCGTTCTCGTGGGACTCTGGCTACCCTGCAGACGTTCCAGCAGGCACTCGAAAGCACGCACGCCGATCTCGTGGGTCGGCTGCGCCAACGCGGTGATGCCACCGCCTACCAAGGGGTACCAATCGAGTTCATCGAGGGCCAGCAGGCCGAAATCGTCGAACAAATTGTGCCCCAGCCGATGCAGCGCAAGAGTGGTGGCCAAAGTAGCCACGCCGTTGGCACAGAAAAAAGCCTTGGGGCCAGGGCCTGGGCGCTGCAGGAAGGCGTGCAATTGGGCGTCGAGATCATTCGAAGTATAGATCACAGCGCCTTGCAGATCGGCATGGGCCTGGACCTGCCTGTTGAACGCTGCTGCACGTTCGGTCCGCGGACTGGTGCCGTCCTGGGGTTCGCTGACCAGCATCAGGTCGCGGTAGCCTTGGGCATGCAGGTGATTGATGGCCGTGGCGACGGCCGCCGGGTTATCCAGCCCGACCAGATCGCTGTCGAGCTGATCAACCTTGCGATCCACCAGCACCATGGGCATTTCGCGGTGCAGCTCGCGCAGTTCGTCCAGTTGATGGCCGAGGGTATTAACGATCAAGCCTTCGACGTTATAGGCGCGCACTGCCGCCAGCTGTTCGCCTTCCTGCACCTGATCGCGGTCGGTATTGCACATGACCAGGCTGTAGCCATGGCGGCGGCAGGCGCTTTCGACACCGTGCATCACGGCGATGGAATAGGGGTTGCGAACATCGGCGATGAGCATGCCGATCAGGCGTGTACGGCCACGTTTGAGGCCGCGGGCCATTTGATTGGGGCGGTAGCCGAGGTCGGCAATGGCACGTTCGATGCGTTCGGCGGTGAGCTCGGACAGCAGCGCGCGATCGTCACCGATAAAGCGCGAAACGCTGGCTTTGGAGACCCCGGCGCGCTCAGCCACGTCGAGCATGGTCACGCGATTACGCTGGGCGATGGAAATACTGCTCATGCCTGATTCCTTTATGGGTGTTATTGCCAGGCTAAAGGCATTTGAAACCGGTTTCAGGAAACACCCGTTCGGCCGCCGCGTCAAGTGGCCGTTGGTCGGTCAATGCATCAGGCCTGCGGCGACGTTGATGGAAAACCCCAGTATCACGGTGTTGAAGACAAAGCCGATCAGTGAGTGGGCCAGTACGGTCTTGCGCAGCGCGCGCGATGCGACGCCGACATCGGAAGTCTGCACGGCCACGCTAAGGGTGTAGGAAAAATACAGAAAGTCCCAGTAGTTCGGGTTGGTCTCACCGTCGGCAAAGCGCAGGGTCGGTTCCTTGCCGGTATGGGTGTAGAAAAGCCGGGCATAGTGGAGGGCGAAGATCACCCCGATCAGCAACCAGGAACCGACAATGGTCAGGCCCGAGAACAGATAGTCCAAGGCGTGGGTGCTGTTGGCCGGGCCTTGGCTGGCGGCCAACTCGAAACCGATGGCGACCAGGCTGGCAATGGCCGCGACACACACGGTGAACAGCACCAGCCCGGCGTTTTCATCCTCGGCCTCGGCAATCTGCTTGACCCGGGCAAAGGGTGAGCGTGCCGCCAGCCACAGCATCAGCGCCAGGTAGCTCCAGGTTCCGACGTTCCAGCCGATGAGGGCCCTGGCGATGATCGAGGAGGCGGGTATCAGCGCCCCTGCGGCGAGGCCGAGCAGCAGGCAAGCGATGAGGCGCGGATGGGTATGGGCGAGGCGAGGCAGGGCCATGGAAGCCTTTCATTGGGCAGGAAAACCGCGATTATTACCCAGTCGGTTCGAAAACGATATGAGTACCCGGTAGCGAGGGGTCGAGCGCCCGGCGCCGATGGCTGGGGGGGCGCTATTTGAATGCCGTTGGCGTGAAGTATCGGGGGCACGCCCTCGCAGCAGGCAGACGTTCAGGCGCGGTCGCGCATAAAGAATCCCGCCACGTACTTGCTGAAGGTCTCCAGGCTCTTAAAATCGGCGTAGCGCTTGAAGGTGTCCGAACTCGGCTCCGGCCCCAATGGCTGTTTGACCAGCGACACCGACAACACCCGATCACCCTCGGCGCTCAGCACCAGTTCATCCATCACCGCTGCGCCGATTACCGGTCGGCGCATGGTCACCGCCACGCCTTTGCTGGCCATCCAGTCGATCAACTTGACCAGCGCCTTGAGCGGCTCGCGTTCTTCGTCACGGAACACTGGAAACAGCTGGCCGCGGGACAGCACCGGCACGGTAGCGACGTTGATCATCTGGTAGAACTGGCTGCCTGATGTGGCGGTGGAGTAAATCGCCAGCGCCAGCATGGGGCCGCTGGTCCGGGCGCCGCCCCATAGCAGGTGATGACCTTGAAAATCGAAGCCGTCCTGGCTGCGCTCGGTGAACACCTTGCGCCCTCGCACTTCGCCGACACAGTCGAGCAACAAGCCGTAACGCCGGTGCCCGGCGAACGCCGTGGAATCCTTGAGGCGCGCCTTGAGCATCATCATGTGCTTCATGTCGATGCGGGTTTCCAGATAGTGGCTGGCCGGCACCCGCTCGATCAATGGATAGCGCGCCGCCACGCTGCGTAACTGGGCAAACTGTTCGGTCAACGTCTGTTTGGCATGGCTGGCGTAGACGTTCAAGCCCGAGGCTTCGATCAGGGTCAAGGCCAGTGACAAAAGGCGATGGTGTTCCTTGCGCGCCTGCGGGCTGGGGCTGGTCGCCTGGCCGTTAGCGTCGCTGCCGGGGGCACGAAAATCGCCGATCAGTTTCAGCGCCGTGTCCGGTGGCAGCCAGGCGGCCGGGGTGATCGGCTCGTCGACCTCCGTGCTGCCGGGCTCGCGTTCATCCTTGGTGAACGGGCAGCCGCTGGCATGCTCGGCGGTGCCGGGGTTGTTTTTGAGGAACAAGGTGCCGGTGTTGCTGTTGAGGGTGACGTTCATCACGGGCAACACGTTGGGCTGGCAATCACAGGCCAGCCACTGCCCGGCGGCGCGGATGCGCATCAGCCATTGATTGGCTTGCAACTGGGCGACACCTTCAAGCCGGGCAGTGACGAAGCCTTGGAGCAGTTGCTGCTCGGCAGGAGTGAGGGTGCGGACCAGGCTGCCGCTTTTTTCGATGATGCGCATCAATCGGCGCTTCCTTCTTCACGACTCTCCCGATACGCCATGATCCGCGGCATGCTGGCTTCGATCCAGTCCACCATCACTTCCAGGTGCTGCGCCGCTTCGATGCCCAACGCCGTAAGGCGGTATTCGACATGGGGTGGCACCACCGGCAGGGACTTGCGATCGAGCAATCCGTCGGCCTCCAGGCCCTGCAACGTCTGGGCGAGCATTTTTTCGCTGACGCCACCGATCTTGCGGCGCAGGTCGCTGAAACGGTGCATGCCACCCAGCAGGATCACCAGCACCAACACGCCCCAGCGGCTGGTCATGTGCTTGAGCACGTCACGGGATGGGCATTGCGCGTTGAGCAACTCGCCACGCCGGGCGGCGACTGAGAAGGGCACGGTGAATGACTCGGAAATGCTCATGACACTTACCTTTTTGTACGTACTTACGAAAAGTTAGCTAGAGGGGTAGGGTGACGATTCTTCTCAATTCCCGCAAGGTTTATCCCATGATTGCAATCACTGGCGCCACTGGCCAACTCGGCCGCCTGGTCATCACCGCACTGCTGGAACACGTACAGGCCGACCAGGTGGTCGCCTTGGTGCGTGATCCGCTAAAGGCTGAAGACATCGCCGAACGGGGCGTCGACGTCCGTCACGCCGATTACAGCCAGCCGAGCACTTTGGGTACGGCACTGGTCGGGGTCGAAAAACTGCTGTTGATCTCTTCCAATGAGCTTGGCCAGCGTGTCGAGCAGCATCAGGCGGTGATTGATGCGGCCAAGGCGGCCGGGGTCAAGTTGGTGGCGTATACCAGCGTGCTGCATGCCGATACCTCAGCCTTGGGCCTGGCCGAAGAGCACCGGCAGACCGAGCACGCCTTGCAGAACAGCGGTGTGCCTTACGTGCTGCTGCGTAACGGCTGGTACCACGAGAATTATCTGGCGGGTGTCGGTTCTGCCCTGGCTCATCATGCCTTGCTGGGCAGCGCGGAGGACGGGCGGATCTCCTCCGCGAGCCGCGCTGACTACGCCGAGGCCGCTGCTGTGGTACTGACCGGCAGTGATCAAGCGGGCAAGGTCTACGAGCTGGCCGGAGACGACAGCTACAGCCTGAGTGAGCTGGCGGCGCTGATTACCCGGCAGTCGGGCACCCACGTGGCTTATCAGAATCTGCCAGAGGCCGAGTACAGAAAAGTATTGCTCGATATCGGTCTCCCGGAGCCCGTGGCCGAGCTGCTGGCCGATTCTGATTCAGCGGCTGCAAAGGGTGCATTGTTCGATGATGGGAAGCAGCTCAGTGGGTTGCTAGGCCGGCCGACTACCCCCGTTGCAGTCTCGCTGCAGCAGGCACTTGCCACGGGCTGAACCATAGATCCCCTCCGTGGCGGGGGCTTGCTCCATATACGGTGTGTCAGAGCCAATAATCCACCGTATCGCGAGCAAACCACGTCGCCACAGGGAAATGGCTGAAATTGCGTCAATAAAGGGTGACTTTACGTTCACGCGAGGAACCGTTCGTCAATTTTCCGGCTAAAATTTCGGAACTTTGCCCAATGGTGGCCCAAGTGCATCATTTCAAACGCGATACTGACCGGCCTCTGCCCGTTTGACGGGTTACCTCACGTCAATGTGAACCGCCGGAGCCTAGTCACCCCATGATCGATCTATCTACCTGGAATCTCACCATCCCCCAGGGGTCACCCGCCCTGACAGTCGATACCGTCCGCCTGCAGAACTGGACCGACAAGTACTTCAAGCGTGTCGGTAGCACCCTGGTGTTCTGGGCCCCGGTGACCGGTGCGCACTTTGGCAGCAGCCATTTCCCTCGCAGCGAATTGCGCGAAACCGACGAAGCCGGCAGCGCGAAGAGCTGGCGTTACAACAGTGGCAGCAACACGCTGAAAGGCAAGGTGGCCGTCAACCAAGTGCCGTCCGAAGGCAAGGTTGTGGTGGCGCAGATCCACGCCATCAACTCTCCGTCCCCGCTGGTCAAGATCCAGTACCGTTGGGAAAACGGCAGCGGCAATGTCGACATCACCTATCGCACCAAGCCCGGTGACGCCCAGAGCCCGATTGTCTACACCCGCAGCAATATGCCGTTGGGCCAGGCCTTCAACTATTCGATGCGCATCAACGATGAAGGTGAGGTGATCATGATGATCAATGGCCAGGGTGTGAAGACCAACCTGCACGGCAACTGGAAGCCGTATCAGTTCTACTTCAAGGCAGGCAACTACACCCTGGACAACACCGGCTATGCCAGCGAAGGCGGCAAGGTTACCTATTACGCCCTCAAGGCGACTCACCCCAACAGCGGCTGAGTCTGCAGTGCCTCCGGCGTACTGGGATCAACCAGCGTCGAGGGCACATGAGGGTGCGGTCGGCGGTCAATGCGCGGCGCGTGGAATGGTCTTGAGCAGGTCTTCAGGGCTGATGTGCCCGACGATCTGCTTGACGCCACCACTGCCCGGCAGCGGCAGGTCGAGGATGTGGCCCTTCATCTTGCCGATCACGTGCATCTCGCACGGCTTGCAATCGAACTTCAAGGTCAGCACTTCGTCGCCGTGAATCAGCTGCATCGGCTCGACCTTGGTGCGCACCCCAGTCACGCCCTTGGCCTGTTTAGGGCACAGGTTGAACGAGAACCGCAGGCAGTGCTTGGTGATCATCACCGGCACCTCGCCGGTCTCCTCATGCGCCTCGTAGGCGGCGTCGATCAGCTTGACCCCATGGCGATGATAGAAATCCCGCGCCTTCTGGTTGTAGACGTTGGCCAGGAACGACAGGTGCGATTCCGGATACACCGGTGGCGGTGTGGTCTCGGCCTTGCGCCCACCTTGTGGGTGAATGGCGATGCGCGCAGCCGTCAGGGCTTCGATAACTTCACGGCGCAAGGCCTTGAGCTGCGAATTCGGAATGAAATACGCCTGCGGTGCATCGAGCTTGATGTCTGTGGCGTGATACTGGGTAGTGCCCAGCTGGCCGAGCAGATCGTGCAGTTGCTCGAGTGCCTGTTCCGGCTTGTTGGCCAGACCGAAGGGGCCTTCAAGGGCAACGCTGGCGCTGGCGCCTTCTTCGCTGGTGGCGGTGAGCTCCAGGCGGGCTTCGGTCAAGCGCGCGGCCCAGGCGATACCGATACGGCGCTCGGCCGAGGTCTTGAGCAAGGCATGCTGCCAGTTATGGTCCAGGTTGCGGCTCAGTGGATGGTTGGGCTTGAGGTTGAGGCCCTGGGGCATTTCGTTGGGCTCGACGCGGTAGCGATAGCGCTTTTGCCCGTCCT
The DNA here is from genome assembly GCA_903970465.1 of Gammaproteobacteria bacterium. Classification (GTDB taxonomy): domain Bacteria; phylum Pseudomonadota; class Gammaproteobacteria; order Pseudomonadales; family Pseudomonadaceae; genus Aquipseudomonas. The sequence goes on along the minus strand of CAJCIO010000057.1, from coordinate 31,362 downwards.
CTTCGAACTCGCCTTTGGGTTCGGCAATGTTGGCGCGGAAACCCAGCACTTCACGCTTGACCATCACGTTGAGGCCATCGCCGTTGGACAGTGGCTCGAAAGTGTTGACGATCAGGTCACGCTTGCCGACTTTCTCGACCACGCCCACCGGCACGCCGGTGAAGGTCGGGGTGTCGAAGGCGCCGATGTCGATCTTGCGATCGCTGACGAAATAATCGGTGCTGCCGCGGTGGAAGGTCTTCTCCGGATCGGGCACGAAAAAGTGCACGGTACGGCCGCTGGAAGCACGGGCCAGGTCAGGGCGGTCTTCGAGAATATCGTCCAGGCGTTGACGATAATAGGCCGTGATGTTTTTCACATAGCCCATGTCCTTGTAGCGGCCTTCGATCTTGAATGACCGTACACCGGCCTCGACCAACGCGCGCAGGTTGGCGCTCTGGTTGTTGTCCTTCATCGATAACAGGTGTTTCTCGAAGGCCACCACGCGGCCCTGATCATCCTTGAGCGTGTAGGGCAGGCGGCAGGCCTGGGAGCAATCGCCACGGTTGGCGCTGCGGCCGTTGTGGGCATGGGAGATGTTGCACTGCCCGGAAAACGCCACGCACAGGGCGCCATGGATGAAAAACTCGATGGCGGCGTCGGTTTCTTCGCTGATGGCGCGGATTTCCTGCAGGTTCAGCTCGCGGGCCAGCACCAGCTGGGAGAAGCCGGCCTGGTCGAGAAACTTCGCGCGCGCCAGGGTGCGGATGTCGGTCTGGGTGCTGGCGTGCAGCTCGATCGGCGGGATGTCCAGCTCCATCACTCCAAGGTCCTGAACGATCAGCGCATCGACGCCGGCGTCGTAGAGCTGGTGGATCAGCTTGCGTGCCGGCTCCAGCTCGTTGTCATGGAGGATGGTGTTGAGGGTAGTGAACACGCGCGCGTGGTAGCGGTGGGCGAATTCCACCAGCCCGGCGATATCGCTCAGCTCGTTGCAGGCATTGTGGCGGGCGCCGAAGCTCGGGCCGCCAATGTAGATGGCATCGGCGCCATGCAGGATGGCCTCCCGCGCAATGGCGACGTCGCGCGCCGGGCTGAGGAGTTCCAGGTGATGTTTGGGTAGGGACATGTTTTTTTAGTCTGGTCTGTCACGGTCAAGGGGGGCATTGTAGCGGCGAAATGCTTGACCGGCATCCCTTGGTGGGCTGGCCCTGCCGAGCGGGCCCTCACGTAGCCGCCTGTCCTTGATCGGATCAGGCGCACCGCGCTTTAACGGTACGCCCGCCGCATCAAAAATCGTACGCCAGCTTGGTGTACCAATACCCGCCACCCGGATAAAACGGCGGGTTGCCATACGCCGCCAGCCCGAGGCTGCTGTAAACCGCGTTCTTGTCAGGCCGCACGTTGAAGAGGTTGGTGGCGCCGATGCTGGCGGTGAGCTTGTCGAAGAAGGTGTAGCTGATGTCCAGGTCACTGATCCACTTGGCGCCGAAGCTGCGGTCGCCGCTCGGTTTGACGGCCAGGGTCTTGACCGCGCCGTAGCGGGTGGTCTGCAGGTTGACCGCGAGGTTGTCGAGCTTCCAGTTGGCGCCCAGGATGAGCTTGGTCTTGGGCGATGCTTCGGTCAGGTCACCTTCTCGGTCGCGGCCCACCAGGGTCACGCCGGAGCTGGCCAGTGACGCGGGCGTATCGCGCACGCCCTGGATGGTGGTGCGGTTCCAGTTGAGCGCCGAGCTCCAGCGCACTTCGCCCCAGGGGCCGAACAGGGTGGTGTGGTCGGCGACGATATCCAGGCCGGCGGTGCGGGTGTCGTAGGCATTGGTGTAGTAGTTGACCCAGGTGCCGCTGGCCACGCCCTGAGATTGCAGGATGCTGTTGATCACGCCGTTGCCCTGGTCATAGATGTTGCTGGTCAGGGTGATGCGGTTGTCGATGTCGATCAGGTACGAGTCGGCGGTGATGCTGGTGCGCGGCGCCGGTTGCCAGGTCAGACCGAGCCCCAGGTTGCGCGACTTCTCAGGCTTGAGGTCATCACCGCCCAAGGCCTTGGCCAGATTGCTGCCCGAGGGCGTCAGGCGAGTCACGGCCGGCACTACGTTGCCGTTGACGTCGGTGTTCACGCGGTTGTCGGCCACGGTGTAGCCGACCTGAGTCAGGGACGGCGCGCGAAACCCGGTGCCGACCGTGCCTCTCACCGCCACGGTGTCGGTCAGTTCATAGCGCGAATTGACCTTGAGGCCAAAGGTATTGCCCGAATTGTCGTCGTAGTGCTCCACGCGGCCAGCGACGTCGAGGTACCAGCGATCGGTGAGGTCGAAGCCCAGGTCCAGATAGCTGGCGTAGTTGTTGCGGATCAGGCTGACTTCGTCCTCCGGGCGGATGGTCACGGCGGCCTGGGCGCCGGTGGCTGCGGGATAGGTGCCGGTGATGTAGGCGTCGGGTTCCCCCGCAAAGGTGCTGAACCGCTCCCAACGATGTTCCAGCCCGGCGGACACCTGCACTGGCGGCGTCAGGTTGAACAGGCCGTCGTAATGGCGGGTGAAGTCGAGGTTGTTGACCCACTGCTCGAAACGGAACGTGGCCAGGTTGTCGAACTTGGTCGGCGACGCCGTACCCAGCGACGGGTTGATGTTGAGGTCGCTGGAGTGGTGGACATTGTTGCGACCATAGGTGGTGCTCAGGTCCCAGTTCCAGTCGGCCACTTGCCCCTTGCCGCCGAAGAGGAATTGATAGTCGCGATCCATGATGTTGTTGAGCGGATAGTAACCATCGGGGAAGACCTCCGGTACCGACGCGGTCCCTGTGGGCAGGCGGAAATAGTTGGCCGCCTCGGCTTTGCGCTCGCCGTAGGTGGAGTAGGAATAGAGGGTCAGGTCGTCGAGCGGCAACTCGGCGTTGTAGGCCAGGTTGAAAGCCTTGAGATCGGGGTCGCCGTTCTTGATCGCTACGCGGTCCCAGGCGGCTTCCTTGACGGGGTCGTTGAAGGCCTTGACGCTGCTGTCGGCCTTGCCGTTCCAGGACGCATCACCGCGATGGCGAGCATCGGCGGACAGATGCAAAAAGCCGCTTTCGCCCAGCTTGAAGCCTTCGTCGCCCGCGACCTTGGTGGTTTCGCCCTGGCCTGAGTACAGCTTGCCGTAGCTGGTTTCCACATGCCCGCCGTTATCGCCGGACTTGAGGATGACGTTGATCACCCCGGCCACCGCATCGGAGCCGTATTGTGCCGCGGCACTGTCCTTGAGCACTTCGATGTGGTCCACCGCGCTGACCGGGATCAGGTCGATATCCACGGCATTGGCGCCGCTGTTGTCGATATTGCCGCGCTGGCCTACAGCGCCGTTGTGGCGACGCTTGCCGTTGACCAGCACCAAGGTGTAGGCCGGGCCCAGGCTGCGGTTGCTCAGGGGCCGGGTCACCGAGTTGTAGCCCGCGATATTGGTACCGAAATTGAACGAGGGCAGCAGCTTGGAAATCGCCTCGGACAACTCGGCGCGGCCGGTCTTGAGCAACTGGTCGCTGTTGATGATGTCGATGGGGGCAGGGCTGTCGGCCACGGTCCTTTGCTGACCGCGCACGCCAGTGGAAATTACCGTGACAGTGCCGAGTTGCGCGTCGTCGGTGGCGGCGTCGGCCAGTGGCGTAAAGGCGCTCAGCAGCAAGGATGCGGTGAATGCGGAAAGCGGAACATTCGGAGCGGGTCGAGGGGTAGAGCTGAAGCGCATGGCAGGCGTTTCCATTCAAACGGGCACTGGCCCGTGGTCCGGGTGCAGGTTCGATAGCCTTGATTAGTGGGTGTGTGAGCGGTAACGGTGTCGTCTGGGGAGGGATAGTACTGGCATAAAAAATGGAAGGTAAATTCTATTTTAGAATATGTTTATTATTATAAAAACGCATTTTAGAAACTATGAATATGTAAGCGATGTATGTTTTGCGGCGTTCTCCACGGGGCTGTAAATGCGAAGGGATCTGCGGGAGCAGGCATCGCGATAGAGGAGGGACGTCCATCGACTTTAAGGAAACCTTAATCGACTGGATTTCTATCTTGATCGCATTTGCCGATTACCCCCCTCTGCCAGCAGGGTTCTGCCAGAACGCCAGGTCCGCATTCTTCAGCCGTTCGACCGCATTGTTGATGTGGGTCAGCGCCGCATCGCGGGCAGCCACACAGTCGCCAGCGGCAATGGCGGTATAGATGGCGTAATGCTCGATACGCACCGTCCTCGCCATGTCCCGCCGGCGTTCTTCGTTGGAGCGGGTGATGCGGATCGCTTCCTTGACGAACTGCGCGATGAATTCATGCAGCGGCGGGTACAGCGGGTTACCCGTCGCATAGGAAATCGACAAGTGAAAGCCCAGGTCCTCTTCCACGCCATCGTGGCCTTCATGCTCGGCGTCATCGATGGCCTTCAACGCGGCTTCGATAGCCTGCAGTTGCCGAGGGGTATGGCGCTGAGCGGCAAGTGCTGCCGCTTCGCCTTCAATGCCGCGGCGCAATTCGGTGACCCGCAGCACCGCCTCGATGGAGCCAGTGACATCCAGATCCAGGGTAAACGCCTTGATATGGGCGCCTTCGCTGACCACCGTGCCGCTGCCTTGGCGCACCTCCACCAGTCCCGCCGACTTGAGCCGGGAGATCGCTTCGCGGATCACCGTGCGACTGACCCCATAACGTTCGCACAGCACCGGTTCGGTCGGCAGTCGCGAGCCGGGCAAGGTCGCACTGCTTGAGATATGCGCCTTGAGCGCCGTCGTCACCTGGTCGGCCAGGGTCCCTTTGGAAGCATCTTTGAGAGGCGGCAGCGCAGAAGAGTCGGGACGGCTCATGGAAATCTCTAGGTCCAAAGCTGCGAACGTTACTGCATTTTCAGCGCCGCGTCCTGCTGACTGCTAGTCTTGAATTCGTATGACGTATTATGTTATTTCTCTCGCGGCACGGGACGGCTGTGGTCAACGCCCCGCACAACATCACCCCACTACAAAAATAAAGGGATGGGATAGAGATGAGTGAATCACTGACTCAACACGCCATCAGCACGCCCGTGGATGCGAGCGAGGATGCGGCATATCGCAGGGCGGCCTGGCGTATCTTGCCACTGCTGTTGCTGTGTTATCTGGTGGCGTATCTGGATCGCGTCAATGTCGGCTTCGCCAAGCTGCAAATGTCTGACGATCTGCATTTTTCGGAAGCCGTGTACGGCCTGGGTGCCGGTATCTTCTTCATTGCTTACTTTCTGGTGGAAATCCCCAGCAATCTGATTCTGCACCGAGTCGGCGCGCGGCTGTGGATCGCTCGCATCATGATCAGTTGGGGGGTGATCTCCTCCTGCATGGCCTTCGTCAGCACGCCTATGTCGTTCTATATCATGCGCTTCCTGCTGGGCCTGGCCGAAGCCGGGTTCTATCCAGGCGTCATCCTTTATCTGTCGTATTGGTTTCCGACCCACCGGCGCGGCAAGATGTTTGCGCTGTTCGCCACCGCCGTGCCGCTGTCAGGCCTGATCGGCGCGCCATTGTCGGGCTGGCTGATGGCGGCGTTCAACGGCGCTCATGGCTATGCGGGATGGCAGTGGCTATTTTTCATCGAGGGGATACCTTCGATCGCCGTGGGAATCCTGGTGATCTTTTGCCTGAGTGACCGGATTTCCCACGCCGGCTGGCTGAGTGATGAACAGAAAACCCTGCTGCAATCACGCATCGATGCCGAAGCTCAGGGCCATGTCGCCCACAGCGTGCGCGAGGTGTTTCGCCAGCCGCGCATCTGGCTGTTGACCGGCATCTACTTCTGCATGATCGCCGGCTTCTACACCGTGGGCTTCTGGCTGCCCACCCTGGTGCGTCAAGCAGGTGTCACCGACATCCTGCAGATCGGTCTGTTGACCGCGATTCCCTACGGTGCTGCCGCCGCGACCATGCTGCTGGTGTCGCGCCACGCCGACCGGGTGCGCGAGCGCCGCTGGCACCTGGCGCTGACGGCGATCGTCGGCGGCATCGGCTTGATCATTTCCGCGACCTGGAGCGACAACTTCACCCTGTCGATGATCGGCCTGACCCTCGGCGCCATGGGGGCATTGAGCACGCTGCCGCTGTTCTGGAGCCTGCCGACGGCGTTCCTCGGGGGCACGGCCGCCGCCGCAGGGATCGCCTTGATCAACTCCTGGGGCAACCTGGCCGGCTTCGTCTCGCCCTACCTGATGGGCTTTCTCAAGGACATGACGCACAGCACCACTATCGGCATGTACGTGATGGCCAGCGCGCTGTTTCTCGGCGCTGCGTTGATATTCCGGATTCCCGCCAAACTGGTTAACCGCTGAAGCTGAGGAGTAGTCGATGAATATTCTTGTGACCGGTGCCGCCGGATTTCTGGGCCGGCGCTTGATCGAAGCCCTGTTGCAGCGCGGTACGTTGACTGATCGTCAAGGGACTGAGCGCCCGATCAGCCGCATCGTCGGCTTCGATGTGGTGCCGCTCAGCGGTATCGATGATGGGCGCGTGCAGGCAGTGTGCGGCGATATCGCCGATCCGCAGGTGCTCGAAGGCCTGATCGATACCCGCACGGACAGCATCTTTCATCTGGCCGCCGTGGTGTCGAGTCAGGCCGAGCAGGATTTCGAACTGGGCATGCGCATCAACTTCAGCGCCACCCAGGCGCTGCTGGAACGCGTTCGTGCCCTGGGGACCTGCCCTCGGTGGGTAATGACCAGTTCGGTCGCCGTGTTTGGCGGACGACTGCCGGCGCAGGTCGAGGACGGCCAGGTATGGGCGCCACAAAGCTCCTATGGCACGCAAAAGGCCATGAACGACCTGCTGCTGGCCGATTACAGCCGCCGTGGTTTCGTCGATGGGCGTAGCCTGCGGATGCCGACCATCGTGGTGCGCCCCGGCAAGCCCAACAGGGCGGCATCGAGCTTTGCCAGCGGCATCATCCGTGAGCCGCTCAATGGCCAGGACAGCGTTTGCCCCGTGCCGCTGGACACCCGGTTGTGGCTGATGTCGCCGATGCAAGCCATCAACAACCTGATCCTCGGGCACGAGCTGCCAGGGGCACGTCTGAATGAAGGGAGGGTGATCAATCTGCCGGGCTTGTCGATCACCGTCGCCGAGATGATCGATGCGTTGCGCCGAACTGCGGGGGATGAAGTGGCGGGGCGGATTCGTCTCGAATCGGATCCGGCCATCGAGCGCATTGTCGCTTCATGGCCGGGGTCGTTCACCGCCCGGTATGCGAAAAGCCTAGGGTTCACCGCCGATCACGATTTCGCCGACGTGATCGGGCAGTTCATTGCCGAGTATCCGCCCCAAACTGATTGAGCCTGAGGGTATCAATACCCGCGGCTACGATCGGCGAGGTTCACCAGCGGCTGCTGATCCACAAACCGCTGCAAATTGTCGAGGAAGATCGCCCTGATCGCTTCGCCGGTCTGGGTGGAGATGGCGGAGGTATGGGGTGAGAGCCGTACTTTCGGATGGCTGTACAGGCGGTGCCCCGCAGGCAAGGGTTCCGGTTCGGTGACATCCAGCGTGGCGAACCCCAGCGAGCCGTGGTCCAGCGCGTCGAGCAGGGCGTCCTGGTCCAGCAGGCCGCCGCGGGCGATGTTGATCAAGTGCTGCCCCGGCTTGGCGCTGGCCAACACCTTGGCGTTGATCAGGTGCCGGGTCTGTGGAGTGAGCGGTGCGGCCACGACCAGATGATCGGCTGCGCTGAAGAGGTGGTGAATGTCACGGGCCGTCTGCACGCCCTCGACGTCGGGTGGCGTAGCGCTTTGGCGCAGGGTGATGACCTTCAGGCCCAGTGCCTGCGCCTTGCGTGCCAGGCTGCTGCCAATGGAGCCGAAGCCGAGGAGGCCCAGCGTCTGGCCTTGCACTGGCGTCAGTGCGGTGAATTGCCAATCGGCATCCTGCACCCAGATATCCGGCAGATGCTTGTTGTAGGCAAAGATCGCCGCCAGCACGTACTCGGCTATGGGGTCGCTGGCGCTGCCGCGCGCGGTGCTGACGGGCGGACCAGCGAAGAACCAGTCCGGATAGGCATCCAGGCCTGAAGACACCACCTGAATCCAGCGCAGGTTGTAGGGCCAGCCAGGTGGGGGCGTATCCCCAGCCTGGTAGCCGCGCACATTGATCGGCCGCCCAAGCAACACGCTGGCGGCTGGGGGCAGGTCGCTGGGTACGCCGTTGGGCACATCGATCAGTCGCGCGCCAGGGTGACTCTGGGCCAGTTGCTCGCGAAGTGCCTGGTTGAAAGATGCGTCCATCTGGCTGGCAATCAGCAGTTCGCTCATGGGGGTGTTCTCCTCGGATAACGCCTGCAGACGCGGCACTGCGCGCGCGCTGAACAGGGGCAGGGGAGCCGAGAATATGAGCATGGGAAAGGGCTGTGAAATTATCTTTCGATCTATGCTAATTATGAAAATCGGTAATAATATTTGATAAGCGACATTAAATTATAGATTGGGTCGGATTCGCCTTGGGCGTTTTCTGAGCGTCGCCTCCAGCGGTGTCTGGAATCGTCTAGCAATCGCGGGGGTAAATTCGGATTTGTAATTAAAAACAGCAAAAACAATAAAATTAAATCATACATGCCTATACCCAAATCGAATTATGCCGACCTTGGTTATTCTCTTATCTTGATGCCCAGACCACCTACCCAACCCCGGATGGTAACCATCAGATCAGGCCTGCAGCCTATCAGCACCCCGGACGGGTGCCTGCTCGCAGGTGTTGGACGGGAGTCACCCTTCGATATGGAATTCGTCAACCAGCGCACAGGACGCATCGGACGCGCTTTTGAACGCAAGCCTTTCATCCCCGCATCGACCCTGAGGCCCTTGGCGCTCGCCATGACCGGCGTGCTGTTTGCCAGCGGCGCCCGCGCCGATGAATCAGCCCTGGGCACGGTCGTCGTCACCGGTAACCGCGGCGGCGAACAGCGCACCGTGACCAGCAGCCCGGTGCCCATCGACGTGGTCAGTGCCAAACAGCTGCAAGCCACTGGCAAACCTGGGCTCATGGAGGCCCTGAGTGCTGTCATCCCCTCGTTGAGCTTGCCGGAAAAGACCGGCTGGGACGCCAGCGGCATGGCCCGCGCGCCAAACCTGCGCGGGCTGAATGCCGCCGAGGTACTGGTGCTGATCAATGGCAAGCGCCGCCATACCGCCGCCACCTTGAACATCAATGGCATCAACACCGGCGCCGCACCGGTGGACCTCGACATGATCCCCATCGGTGCCATCGATCACGTCGAGGTCCTGCGTGACGGCGCGGCCGCCCAGTACGGCTCGGACGCGATCGCCGGGGTCATCAACGTGATCCTCAAGGCCGACGCCAGTGGCACCTCGGTGAGCAACGCCGGTCAGGGCTACGACGGCAAGAAACAGACCGTGCAGCAGAGCCTGGACAAGGGCTTCGAAATCGGCGAAGGCGGCATCGTGCATTTGTCCCTCGATGCACGCACTCAAAATGACGACAACAAGGCCAGCGCCAATGGCTACTCCTATGCCCAGGCCTACGACAGGGCGGGCAAGTCGACCTACGGCGGCTACGGTACGCCGAAGATCGATTTGCTCAACCTGGCCTACAACGCTGAACTGCCGCTCAACGACACGCTGAGCCTGTACTCCTTCAGCACGGTGTCGCATCGCGAGGCCGAGCAGGGGCAGAACTTCCGCCTGCCGACCATTACCAACACCATCACCACCGGCCCCAATGGCTACCCCGCCGGGTACGTGCCGGTCTGGACCATCAAGGAAGACGACTACCAGGTCGCCGGCGGCGCCAAAGGCCTGGTCGGCGCCTGGGACTGGGACCTGTCGACCACCTACGGGCGCAACGAGGCCGAGCAGGGCAGTTACCACAACCAGAACCCGTCGCTGGGCGAAGCCACCCCCAACCATTTCACCAACGGCACCTGGGTCTCGGATGAACTGACCACCAACCTCGACCTCAAGCGCAACTACGACATCGGCCTGAGCAAGCCACTGGACGTGTCCTGGGGCCTGGAGCACCGACGTGACAGCTACGAGGTAAAGAAGGGCGGCTACGCCTCCTATGCCGACGGCGGCTACTGTGTGGCACCGGGCAATTGCGCCTCGTCCGGCGCTCAGGTCACCAACGGTATCTCGCCCGACGAAGAAGCCAGCGCCAGCCGCAACAGCGTCGCCAGCTATGTGGACTTCGGCGTCCATCCGCTGCCGCAATGGTACCTGGGGACCGCGCTGCGCTATGAGCACTACAACGAAGGCGTAGGCGCGACGCGCAGCGGCAAGATCACCACCCGCTACGAGTTCACCCCGCAACTCGCAGTGCGCGGCACCGTCAGCAACGGCTTTCGCGCGCCGTCGCTGGCCAACAGCCTGTTCAGCGCGCGCTCGACCACTTATGGGGTGGTCGACGGTGTCTACCAGTCGATCAACTACGGCGTGCTGCCGGTGGATTCCGCTGCGGCCAAGGCGCTGGGCGCCAAATCCCTCAAGCCCGAGCGCTCGACCAACTTCAGCCTGGGCCTGACCTACACGCCCACCGATCGCCTGACCCTCACGGCCGACGCCTACGTGGTCAATATCCGCGACCGCATCACCCTCACCGGCACGCTGCTGGGCAACGAGGTGACACAGGTGCTGCAAGCCAACGGCATCACCTCCACCTCGGGCGGCCAGTACTTCCTCAACGGCGCCGACACCCGCACCAAAGGCCTCGATCTGGTCAGCAACTACAAGCAGGATCTGGGCGCCTGGGGCTCACTGAAATACACGGCGGCCTTCAACTGGAACCAGACCGACATCCTCAACAGCTCCGGCAGCACCGACATCGGCGGCGCCTCCTACGAGCTGATGGACCGCAAGGCGCGCAACGTGCTGACCACCGTGCAGCCCAAGACCAAGTTGATCCTGGGCGGCAATTGGAGCATCGACAAATTCAACGTCAACCTCGGGCTGACCCGCTATGGCTCGTGGAAAGAGGTCAACGATGCCGATGACCGCTCCCTGGACCGGACCTGGAACGCGCAGTGGATCACCGACCTGGATGTCGGCTACAGCCTGACCAAGAGCCTCAATGTGGCCATCGGCGCCAAGAACCTGTTCGACGTGTATCCCAAGAAACAAGGCGTGCCGTCATCGACCATGGTCAGTGGCTACGGGACCTACTCGCCTTACGGGTTCACCGGTGGCTACTACTACACCCGCTTGACGTATGCCTTTTAAGGAGCTTGCCATGCCCATCGTTACTCAAGCCGTCGGCTATCGCGACAGCCATGAAGAGACCGCGCCGCCAGCGATCGACACGACGCTCACGGTCATCCCCGCGCGTCACCCGTGGCGCTGGATCGGCTCGGCCTTCGCCGCACTGGTACTGCTGGGCATAGTGCACTCGCTGGCGAGCAATCCGCGCTGGGAGTGGGGCGTATTCGCCCATTGGTTCCTCGCGCCTGCGGTGCTCAAGGGGCTGGCCAAGACGCTGTTGCTGACCCTGGCGGCGACCGTGCTCAGCACTGTGCTCGGGACCGCTCTGGCGCTGGCGCGGTTGTCCGGCTCGCCGTTGTTGGGGGGCCTGGCCTGGGGCTATATCTGGTTCTTCCGCTCGATCCCCGCGCTGCTGGTGTTGATCATCCTCTACAACTTTGCCTACCTGTATGACCACATCAGCCTGGGCCTACCGTTTACCGACACGGTCTGGTACCAGTGGTCGACGGTGGACGTGCTCAGCCAGTTCGCGGTCGCAGCATTGGGGCTGGGGATGATGCAGGCGGCCTATACCGCCGAAATCATTCGTGGCGGCATCCTTGGCGTCGACCCCGGCCAGCATGAAGCGGCCGCGGCCCTGGGGTTGCCCGCCAGCCGACGGATCTTTCGCATCATCCTGCCCCAGGCGCTGCGCTCCATCGTGCCCACCGCGTTCAATGAAGTGATTGGCCTGGTCAAGGGCACCTCGATCGCCTACGTGCTGGCCATGCCGGAACTCTTTTACACAGTGCAAGTGATCTACAACCGGACCCAGGCGGTGATCCCGCTGTTGATCGTCGCCACGGTCTGGTACCTGCTGATTACTACGGTGCTGACCAGCCTGCAGTATTACGTCGAGCGCCATTTCGCCCGCGGCGCCCTGCGCCAGCTGCCAGCCACGTCGCTGCAGCGCCTGCGCGGCTGGCTGAAGGAGAAGGCCCATGGCTGAAGGTCGAATCCAGATCCAGAACGTCAGCAAGCGCTTCGGCAACCAGTGGGTGCTCGACGACATCGACCTGACAGTAGAGCCCGGCAAGGTCACGGTGATTCTCGGCCCGTCCGGGTCGGGCAAGTCGACCCTGCTGCGCACCATCAACCACCTGGAAAAGGTCGACGCCGGGCACATCACCATCGACGGCGAATACGTCGGCTATCGGCGCAAGGGCGTCCACCTGCACGAGCTCAAGGAGCGCGAAGTGCTCAAGCGCCGCTTGCACGTGGGCTTCGTGTTCCAGAACTTCAACCTGTTCGGCCACCTGACCGTGCTTCAAAACATCACCGAGGCGCCGCTGGCGCACAAATTGTGGCGCAAGGCCGAGGCCCGCGATCAGGCCCTGGCGCTACTGGCTACGGTCGGCCTGCAAGACAAGGCCGATGCCTACCCCAGGCAGCTGTCCGGCGGCCAGCAGCAGCGGGTGGCCATCGCCCGGGCCCTGGCGCTGCGTCCCAAGGTGCTGTTGTTCGATGAGCCCACCTCGGCGCTGGACCCGGAACTGGTCGGCGAGGTGCTCGATGTGATTCGCCGCCTGGCGGCGTCCGGCACCACCCTGGTGGTGGTCACCCACGAGATCGGCTTTGCCCGCGAGGTGGCCGACCATGTGGTGTTCCTGTGCGACGGCAAGCTGGTCGAGCAAGGCCCGCCCGAAGTCATTTTTCAACACCCGCGTCACCCCCGCACCGCTGCCTTTCTGGGCAAGGTGCTGACTGCCAACCTGTTAAAGGAATAACCCCATGAAACGTCCCATCGCCTTGCTGGCCATGGCCATCGGCGCCGTGATCGCCTTGCCGGCTCAGGCCGCCGAGCAGCCGCCGGTATTCGACCTCAGCCCGCAGCGGGCGCCTATCGATGCGCCGCGCAATCCGGCGGCCATTGCCCAGATCCCCCAGGGCTTCAAGTTCGTCGAGCCCGGCACGTTCACCGTGGCCATCGCCGGTGCCTCGGGGCCGCCCTTGGCGCTGCTGGCCAGCGACGACAAGACCACCATCGGCAGCGAGGCCGACACCGCTCGGCTGATCGCCGACAGCTTGGGCCTGCAGCTCAAGGTGGTGCAGACCAGTTGGGAAGACTGGCCGCTGGGCGTCAGCTCCGGCAAGTATGACGCCGTGCTGAGTAACGTCACGGTGACCGAGTCGCGCAAAAAACGCTTTGATTTCGCCACCTATCGCCAGGACGTGCTGGGTTTCTACGTCAAGGACAACAACCCCGTCACGTCCATCAAAGAGGCCAAGGACATCGCCGGGCTAAAGGTGATCGTGGGCTCCGGCACCAATCAGGAGAAAGTCCTGCTGGCCTGGAACGAGGCCAACGAGAAAGCCGGGGTCGAGCCCGCCACCCTGGTGTATTACGACGATCAGGCGGCCGCGACCCTGGCGTTGCAGTCCGGGCGGGCGGATGTGTTCTTCGCGCCCAATTCGCTGCTGGCCTATATCGCTGCCACCCGTGGCGGCATTAAACGGGTCGGGCAGTTGAACGGTGGCTGGCCGCTGCAAGCCGACATCGCGGTGACCCTGCGTAAAGGCAACGGCCTGGTGACGCCGATCCATACCGCCCTGGAAGGCGCAATCGCCGGTGGCCAGTACGCCGCCGTGCTGGAGCGCTGGGGCCTGGATGCCGAGCGCATCGATCATTCGCAGATCAACCCGCCGGGCTTGCCGGACTGAGAAGGAGCTCGACCATGACCATTAACCTGACCCGCCGCGAAGCCCTCGCCAGCGTCAACGCGGTGGGCGGCGAACACGCCGCCAAAGCCGCACTCGCGGCGCTAGGCCTGGGGCCGTCGACCCATTTGCAGCCCCTCAAGCTCGATCATTTCCAGCAGGCCGGGCAGGGCGCCCGCGTGCTGATCCTCGGCGCCGGGATCGCCGGGCTGGTCGCGGCGTTCGAGCTCAAACGCGCGGGCTTCGAGGTGCGCCTCCTCGAAGCCCGCCAACGTGTGGGCGGACGCAACTGGACGCTGCGCCACGGCGACCGGGTCGACTATCTGGACGGCCGTAGCCAGACCGCCCAGTTTGCCCCGGGCCTGTATTTCAATGCCGGGCCGGCGCGCTTGCCGGGCCAGCACCGGACCATCCTCGACTATTGCAGCGAGCTGGGCGTGCCCCTCGAAGTACTGGTCAATACCAGCCACAGCGCGCAGTTGCGCCCCGAACTGGACCACCCGGCATTCAGCGTGCGCCGCGCGCTGAACGACACGCGCGGGCACCTGGCCGGCCTGCTGGCCAGTGCCATCAAGCGCGATGCACTGGACGAGGAGCTGACGGCCGAGGAGCGCGTGCGCCTGCTGAGTTTTCTCCAGGGCTACGGTGATTTGTCCGAAGAGCTGGTGTACGAGGGCAGCTTGCGTGCGGGGCATGGTATCGCGGCGCCAGCCCCCGGTTCATTGCCCGCCTTCACGGCCCCTTTGGCGCTGGATCGGCTGCTGCATCCGGAGCTGTGGGGCGCCCTGTTGCACACCGAGTACCCGGAGTTTTCCGCGACCATGTTGCAGCCGGTGGGCGGCATGGACCGTATCGCGACAGCGTTCGAGCAGCGGTTGCGCGATCAACTGCAATTCGGCGCAGTGGTGCGTCAAGTGCGCCAAAGTACCGAGGGCGTAACGGTGACGTATACCGACAGCGCCAGCGGTGAAGCGCATCAGGAGCAGGCCGATTATCTGATTTCGACCATCCCTCTGCCCTTGCTGGCGCGCCTGGACACGGACTTCAGCGAACCCTTCAAGGCCGCGTTGCACAGCACCCGCAATGGCGCGGCGACCAAGGTGGCCTGGCAGGCGCCACGCTTCTGGGAGCAGGACTATCGCATCTATGGCGGGTTGTCCTGGGTCGAGCACCCGGCGCGCATCCTGTGGTACCCCAGCAACGAACTCAACAGCCCCGAAGGGCTGCTGGTGGCCGGTTATGTGACCGGTGACGGCGCCGATGCCTTCGGCCGGCGGCCGTTGAGCGAACAATATGCGACCTCGGCCGAGGCGGTAGAACTGCTGCATCCAGGCCACGCCGCCAGCCTGCAGCATCCGTTGGCGGTGTCCTGGGAGCAGGTGCCTTTCAGCGAAGGGCCCTGGTTGTTGCGCGAGCAATTCCCGGCGCAGGCCCATGCCTTGCTGGAGCAACCCCAAGGCCGGGTTTACCTGGCCACCGATGGCCACGGCCAGAGCGGCGTCGGGATCTGGCAGGAGTCTGCTGCCAATTCTGCACGACGCGTGGTCGGGCAACTGGCCGAGCACGTCATTCGTCAGCGCCAGACGGCGTTGGCGTCCTGAATTTTTTCAATAGAGAGAGACCGAACATGACCCAGACCCTCGTGCGCACCGGTGCCAGCACCGCGCCTATTTCCCAGACCGTCAGCGTGCCGGCCAGTGCGCAGCTGGTTTTTCTCAGCGGCGCCTTGCCCGACGTCGCCGACCCACAGGCCCCGCAAGGCACGACCGCAGCCTACGGCGACACGCGCACGCAGACGGAGTCGGTGATTCGCAAGCTCCAGCAGGTGCTGCAACCCCAAGGCCTTGATCTGGGCGATATCGTCCAGTTGCGGGTGTTTCTGGTGGGCGTGCCCGAGCTGGACGGCCGCCTGGACTTCGCCGGTTTGCAAGCCGGCTACACGCCTTTTTTCGGCACCGCCGAGCAACCCCACAAACCCGCCCGCACCGCCATCCAGGTCGCGGGCCTGCCGCTGCCTGGGGCGTTGGTCGAGATTGACGGGATCGCGGTGCGCCAGGGCTGACGCCGAGCGGATATGCACTTGGTCGATAACGGTTACTTGCGATGGGTCTTGAGCAGCCGCTGGGCCATCTGCAGGTGTTTTTTCATCATCGGCAAGTTGGCCTCGGCAAAGGCCTTGAGCTCGGGGACGCTAGCATTTTGTGCTTCGTCCTCGAACAGTTTGACCGCGTCCTCGTGGGCCTTGACCTGCGCCGTCGCATAGCTGGCGTCGAAGCTCTGGCCCTTGGCGGGTGCGGTCTGCAGCTTGGCGGCCTTGGCCTGCACGGTCGCGTCGTCCGGCAAGCTGATATTCAGCTGTGCGGTCAGCTCCGCCAGTTGCTGGGCGAGGGTCGTATGGTTGTCGATCAGGCGCCGCGCCAGATTGCGCGTGTCGTCGAAACTGGCTTTGCTCAGCGCTACCTGACTGGCCTGTAGTTCAGCGGCGTTGGCCACTGCAAGCTGGTCGACGAAGGGGTCGGCGCTGACGATGCAGGCAGCCCCCAGGGTGCCTAGCCCGAGCAGGCAAGACAGGGCCAGGCGGGCGATAGGCAGGCGAGCAATAGCCAGACGAGTAATAAACAGTGCAGACATGAAATTCCCTCTGAAGAATCGCGCAGTGTAGGCAAAACGTCGCAGATCAGGGCCGGCTGAGGAAAATTTAATTCCTCCGCCGGGACTGTGCGACATCCGCAAGCACAAACGCCCGCAAGGCGCGGCGGATTAACAGCACAATCATACAATCCTCAGCGCCGTCGCTGCGGCCAGTATGCCCTGTCTCTTTCGTCATCCCCGCTGCTGGGGATCATCATGAACTTGCTGGGTCATCCGCCATGATCAACCTACCGCTCAAACGCCTGGCCGCCGCGCTGGCGTTCTCTTGCCTGTGCAGCGTTGGCGCGTCGGCCGCCACCGCGCCCGTTGCTGTCGCCCCGCAGTACGACACCAGCCACGTCTATGTCGCCCCGGCGGACGTCGACGCCTTCGTGAAAAGTTTTCTGGCCACGTTTGGTGGCAAGAGCACCGCTCAGGTGGTGGTCAACGTGCTGCCAGTGCCGAGCAGCACCACCTCGCAGCTGCTGCAGACCCCGGTCGGCACCGTGTCGTTGTTCGGCTTCACTACGCCGGTTCCGTACCCCTTCGGCAGCGAGCGCAACGGCTACCTGGTGAAGGATCTGGACGCCGCCATCGCGGCCGCCAAAGCCAATGGCGCGGATGTGATCGTGCATGATTTCCCGGATCCGATCGGTCGTGATGCGGTGGTGCAATGGCCGGGCGGTATCAACCTGCAACTGTACTGGCACACCAAGGTGACGAATTACGCGGCCTTCGAGCACATCCCGGAAAACCGTATCTATGTCTCCCCTGAGCGTGGCGATGCGTTCGTCAAAGCCTTCCTGGGCTTTTCCCATGGCAAGGTCGTGAGCGATGACCGCCACGCCGCCGGTGAGCAGATCGGCCAGCCGGGCAAGACGTTCCGCCGCGTTGCGCTGGCTTCCGAGTTCGGCAAGATGACCGTGCTGATCACCGACGGCCACCTGCCATTCCCCTACGGCCATGACACCACCGGTTATGAAGTGGCCGACCTGACCGCCACGCTGGCCAAGGCCCAGGCAAGTGGTGCCAGGGTGCTGGTCGGCGCTGCGCAACAGGCAGACCGCAGCGCGGCGATGGTCGAGTTCCCGGGCGGTTATGTAGCCGAGATCCACCAGCTAACCGCCAAGAAATCCTGATCGGGAGAACGCTCATGCACCGGCGCCTGACACGCAGCAACCCGACGTCCCGCCAGCAGGTGCGCGCCTGGGCGTGGGCCTTGGCTGCATTGGGGCCATTGGGCCTGTCTTACAGCTACGCGGCCGACTCGACGGCCACCGTCGAGCGGCCGACCCTGAAGACCAATCGCTGGCAAGAGGATTGGTCGGTCTTGCAGGACCCTTCGCTGCGTACCGCACCGCTGGACAACCTCAAGTACATTGCGCTTTCCAGCGACGACGCCCAGCGCTATCTGTCGCTGGGCGCCACCGTGCGCGAGCGTTACGAAATCAACGATGCGCCGGCCATCGGCACCCGCGGCGCGCGCGACAGCTGGTTGATCCAGCGTTTGCAGATTCATGCCGATCTGCACCTCGACGAGCACTGGCGGTTGTTTACCCAGCTCGAAGATGCCCGGGCATTCGGCAAGGACAGCCTCGGCGGCGCCGACCAGAACCACCTGGACCTGCGTCTGGCGTTCGCCGAATACGTGACGTCGCTCGGGCAGAACACCTTCAAGGCGCGGGTCGGCCGGCAGGATTTCGCCTTCGACCTGCAACGCTTCATCTCCAGCCGCGATGGGCCGAACGTGCGCCAGTCGTTCGATGCCTTGTGGGCCGACTGGGAAACCGCGCAATGGCGCTTGATCGGTATTGCCAGCCATCCGGTGCAGTATCAGGACCTGCGCCATTTCGATGACAAGTCCAACGCGGACGTGGCCTTTCACATGCTCCGCGCGGAGCGCCTGGTGGGCGGCAAGAACGAGTTGTCAGCCTACTACGGCCTCTATGAAGAAAAAGACGCCAGCTACGTTGACGCCCAGGGCGACGAGCACCGCAATATCTTCGACACGCGCCTGGGCGGCAGTGCCTTGGGCTACGACTGGGACGTGGAAGGCATGCTGCAACGCGGCGCCGTCGGGGCCAAGGACATTCGTGCCTGGGCGGCCGGCAGCCGTCTCGGTTACACCTGGGCCGACACCGCCTGGAGCCCGCGCATCGGCCTGCAACTGGACGCCGCTTCCGGAGACCGTCGCCGCGGCGATGGCACCCTGGGCACCTTCAATCCGCTGTTCCCCAATGGCTACTACTTTTCGCTGTCGGGCTACACCGGCTACAGCAACCTGTATCACGTCAAACCGACCCTCACCGTCAAGCCGCTCACCGGCCTGTCGGTGATGGCCGGTGTCGGGCTGCTCTGGCGCCAGACCACCGAAGATGCCGTTTACACCCAGCCCAATTTGCCGGTGGCCGGGACGGCGGGGCAGGGGGGCGGTGGACGGGTTACTACGACCAGTTGCGGGTCGACTATGCCTTCACCCGCAACCTCTCCGGGGCCATCGAAGCGGTGCACTACAACGTCGGCGAGGCGCTGCGCGATGCCGGCGCCCATAACAGCAACTACCTGGGCGTGGAAACCAAGTTCATGTGGTAACGGTGCCCAACGCCATTGATGGAGTTTTATTAATAAATTCCCCGGAACACCGCCAGTCGACCGGCACTCAGAGTGCTGAACTTATTCATTCAAGGATGCCGCAATGCCTACCGCTGCCGATTTCATGGTCAACACGCTCAAGCAAGCCGGAGTAAAACGGGTCTACGGTGTGGTTGGCGACTCGCTCAACGGCTTTACTGACAGCATGCGACGCCTCGGTGGACTGGACTGGGTGCACATGCGCAACGAGGAGGCGGGGGCCTTCGCAGCGGGTGGCGAAGCCCACCTTACCGGTGAACTGGCGGTGTGTGCCGGCAGCTGTGGGCCGGGCAATCTGCACTTGATCAATGGCTTGTTCGATTGCCACCGCAGTGGCGTGCCGGTACTGGCCATCGCCGCGCACATTCCCAGCACCGAGATCGGTATCGACTACTTCCAGGCGACTCACCCCGAGTCGCTGTTCAAGGACTGCAGCCACTACGTCGAGCTGGTGTCCAATGCCGAGCAATTGCCGCAGATCCTCGAGCGCGCCATGCGCGTGGCTATCAGTCGGCGCGGCGTGGCAGTGGTAGTCATCCCGGGTGATATCGCCCTGGCGCCTCTCGATGCAACCGTCAGCCAGTGGCTGGCGCCCAAACCGCCCGTGGTAGTGCCGGCGCCGGCGCAACTGGACGAATTGGCCGAGTTCCTCAACACCGGCAACCGCATCACCTTGTTCTGTGGCGCTGGCTGCGCGGGCGCCCACGCTGAAGTCGTCGCCTTGGCCAAGCACCTCAAGGCGCCGATCGTGCACGCGTTGCGCGGCAAGGAGCACCTAGAGTACGACAACCCGTTCGATGTCGGCATGACCGGCCTGATCGGTTTCGCCTCGGGCTTCAAGGCCATGAAGGAGTGCGACACGCTGCTGATTCTGGGCAGCAACTTTCCCTATCGCCAGTTCTTCCCCGAGCACGGGCGCATCGCCCAGATCGATTTGCAACCCGAGGCGTTGGGCAACCGCTGCCCACTGACCCTGGGCATGATCGGCGACATCAAGCACAGCCTCGAGCAGCTGTTGCCGCGCCTGCACGAGCACACCGACAGCAGCCACCTCAACAAGGCGCTGGCCGACTACGCCAGCGCCCGCAAGGACCTCGACGCCCTGGCCGAAAGCGGCCCCGACAGTTCGATCATCCATCCCCAGTACCTCAGCCGCCTGGTCAGCGAACTGGCGGCCGAGGATGCCGTCTTTACCTGCGACGTCGGTACCCCGACGGCGTGGGCAGCGCGCTATCTGAAGATGAACGGCAAGCGTCGCCTGATCGGTTCGTTCAACCATGGCTCGATGGCCAACGCCATGCTCCAGGCCATTGGCGCCCAGGCCAGTTTTCCGGGGCGCCAGGTGGTGTCGATGTCCGGCGACGGCGGCTTCAGCATGATGATGGGCGACTTCCTGACCCTCAGTCAGGCCAACCTGCCGGTCAAGGTGATCGTGCTCAACAACGGCACCCTGGGCTTCGTCGAGATGGAAATGAAAGCCAGTGGCTTTGTCGATGTGGGCTGCGACCTGAAAAACCCGAACTTCGCCAGCATGGCCGAAGGCATGGGTATCAAGGGTATTCGGGTCGAGCGCCCGCAGGATCTGAAAGCGGCACTTGCCGCCGCATTCGCCCACGATGGACCGGTGCTGGTCGACGTGGTCAGCGAGCGTCAGGAGCTGATCATGCCGCCCGAGATCACCGCGGCCAACGTCAAGGGTTTCGGTCTGTTCATGCTGCGCGCTGTGCTGGATGGCCGGGCCAAGGAGCTGGTGAACCTGGCCAAGAACAACCTGTTTCGCTAGGCCGCCAAGGACGCCGCACGCGGGCAAATACCCACAACCCTCCCCAATGCGCATAACTCTTGTGCCATTGGGGGGCTTAATCGCACCGGGCGGGTGACCTACAGTGGATGCACACCAATAATAGCCCCGAGGTCATGACCGTGAACGCATCCCTGCAAGCCATCGCCATCGACAGCCCGCAGTATGAGGCCGAAGCCGAGTACTTCGAGTACAGCAAGGCTGCCAACCCCATCGCCGCGCAAATCATCTCGAAAATCCCCTATAAAACCTTTCCCGCGACGCTGTGTTCAGCCGGTCACTCGCGCGTCATCCCCTTGGATCTGAGCCAGGAGCTGGGCTGCGAAGGGCCGGCCACGGGCCCGGGCTTGACCGCCAACTTCATCCGTCTCAATGCCGGGGATCAGTTGGCCCTGCAGCCGAACGCGACCTCGCAGGTGCTCTACGTGATCGAAGGTGCCGGGACGCTGACCTACGGGGACACGGCATTCGCGTGGAGCAAAGGCTGCTTCATCGCCTTGCCCGGGTTGCTCGCCACGCAGCTGGCGGCGTCGAGCGACGCGCGGTTCTACTACGTGCATGACGAGCCGCTGCTGCGTTATCTGGGTGTCGAACGGACCCAGGATCGTTTCCAGCCGACGCTGTATCCCGCCGCTGTGGCCAGTGCCAAGCTGCGCGAGGCGGCCGAGGACCCGCGCGCCAAGGACCGCAGCCGCGTCAGCATCCTGTTGGGCAACCGCAACTTCCCCCAGACGCGCACCGTGACTCACGTGCTCTGGGCGATGTACGGGATCGTTCCTGCCGGCGCCGTGCAGAAGCCCCACCGGCACCAGTCGATTGCATTGGACTTCATTATCGATTGCCCGACCGGCTGCTACACCTTGGTCGGCACCCAGCTCGATGAGCAGGGCAATATCCACAATCCGACCCGTGTGGACTGGGAGCCCGGGCTGGCATTCGTGACCCCGCCGGGCTACTGGCATGCGCATTTCAACGAATCGAATGAAGAGGCCTTCCTGATCCCGATCCAGGACGCCGGGCTGCAGACTTACCTGCGTTCGCTGGACATCCGGTTTACCTGACGCCTTAGAGCGTCCAGTACGGGGGCGCGCCAATGCGCGCCACCATGAAGTCGATGAAACTGCGCACCTTCGACGACACGATCCGCTTGGGCGGGTAGATGAACCACAGCGCTGCGGGCTCGCTCGCCGGTGCGCACTGCCAGTCGGCGAGCACGCGGACGAGGGAGCCATCACGCAACGCCGGGGCTGCCAGCCAGGTCGGCAATAACGCGACGCCCGCACCGATACTGGCAGCAATGAGCCGGGCTTCGATATCGTTGATCACCAAGGCGGGTATGCAGTGCTCGCGAACAGACGCCTGCTGTCCGGTCCAGAGGAGAAGCTGGGGCTCAGTCTTGCCTGCGATCAGTCGGTGACTCTGGATCTGTTCGGGGTGATCGGCACTGCCCGCGCGCTGGAGGTATTCAGGAGAGGCACACAACACCCACTGCACATCGGCAATCTTGCGTGCCTTGAGGGTCGAGTCCGCCAGGCTGCCGATCCTGACGGCCAGGTCGACGCCGGCATCGATCAGATTGACCTGATGTTCTTCGCAGCTGATCTGCACCTGCACCTCGGGGCACTGGGCGCGAAAATCCTCCAGCGCCGGCACTATATGGTACCGGGTGAACGCCGGCGGCGCGTTGAGCTGCAGCACGCCGCGGGGCTGGTGATTGAGCGAGGCGGCGGCAAATCGTGCTTCGTCGAGCGCTTGCAGCACCTTGACCGCATGGAGCAGAAAGGTCTCGCCGCCCTCGGTCAATTTCAACGCGCGGGTCGAGCGGTTGAACAGCGCGATGCCGAGATCGGCCTCCAGATCCTTGACGTAGCGCGAGACGGTAGAGGCTTTCATCCCCAGTCGGTCAGCGGCCCTGGAAAAGTTGTTCAACCGGGCCGCTTCGACGAAGGCTGTGAGTACCGCGAAGTAATCCATGCCGGTTCCTTCAGACCAGGGGCGCCTCACGCAGAGGCGGGGGAGTGCCACTATCGCATGGCGCTGGTCGATCCATACACATCGGTAGGCAAAATGCTGGCCCCCAAGCCTGTTGCTTACATCCAAAATCGCCGCACTTTCAGGATGTTGAGGCGGGGATTAAATGCGAAGTGTCATGATCACGTTAGCGGGTTTTGCACTGACGGGTGCCAGTCTGTGTGCCCAGGCCCGGGATATTCGCCCCGACGATCGCTTCATGTGCAGCTGGGGCGCCGGCACCGCTGCGAGGGCTCAGGAGCTGAAACTATCCGGGGTGTCGCGTTATGCGGCGGCGCAGAAGATCCAGACGCTCAAGTTCAGCAAGAGCTGGATGCGCAGCATGGCCTTGGGCATCACCGAACAGACCTTCGACAGCGCCTCACGCGCCAAACCGGTGGTGGTACACGACACTTTCTATGACGGCTGCATCCACTATCGGGTGGCGCGCAAAGAGCCCGTCAAGCCTGCGCAACGTCAATCCACTGGGCATTCACCAGCTCAGCCATACGTTGCGGGGGCACACGCACCGCGGCATTGACGGCGCCGCCCGCGGGTAACACCTCGTCAAAGGCTTGCAGGGATACGTCACAGTACACGGCCACTGTGTCAGGCAAGCCGAATGGACAGACGCCACCCACCGGATGGCTGGTGTGTTCTTGCACATCGTTGGTGTCGAGCATCTTGGCCTTGACCCCGAAGTGCGCCTTGAACTTCTTGTTGTCCAGGCGCGCATCGCCACGGGTGACAATAAGGATGATCTGATCATTGACGCGCAGCGAGAGCGATTTGGCGATCTGCCCGGGTTCGACGTTGTGCGCCGCCGCGGCCAGGGCCACTGTGGCGGTGCTTTCAGGGAGTTCGATGACCGACAGGTCCGGGGCATTGGCCGCGAGGAAGGATTTGACGGTTTCCAGGCTCATTGTTTCTCCAAGGGTAGGTAACCAAACGCCGGGTACCATAACATGGCGACTTGCCCACGGGCGCAGTTGGACCCTCAAGCGAGCCGCTGTGAGTGTCCCTATGCGAACGAAGCCACTTCATCCAGATGATTCAGCAGGTCCAAGGGATCGTCATACACCCGCAACGCACCGGCCCGCTCCAGTTCGCTGACATCGTAGCCCCCCGACAGTAGCCCGATACCCGTGGCCTTGGCGCGCCGGGCCGCGAGCATGTCCCAGATCGCATCGCCCACCACCAGGCATTCTTCGATCCGCACGCCCATCTTGTCGGCGCCAGCCATGAACAGGCTGGGGTCGGGCTTGCCTTGCTTGACGTCATCGCGGGTGACCAAGGTGATGTCCTGACTTTTAATGCCGAGCACTTTGAGATTGATCTCGGCGGTGGCCATTTCGCCGCTAGTGGCAATGCACCACTTGAGGTTTTCCTGAGTCAGCGTGCGCAGCAGATCCGTAGCGCCGGGCAGGGCGATGATCTGACTTTGCAGGCGCTTGTACGCTTCACCGTGACGTTCGCTCAGCCGCTGGGCCTGATCGTCGCTCAGGTTCAGGCCGGTCTCCCGGGAAAGATTTTTCAGCATCAGGCCACCGCTCATGCCAATTTTGCGGTGGATGCGCCACATGGCCAGCGGGATGTTTTCGGCGTCGAGGGCTTCCTTCCAGGCGGCGACGTTCTGGTAGACGCTGTCGGTCAGGGTGCCGTCGAGATCGAAGATGAACGAAGTTTTTTCACGCATGAGAGGCAATCCATTATCGGCAGGGGGTTTTCATCTAGAGGAAGCGTAGGGAAAGTTGGTTCCTGCTCGATGGGGTTGCCCGCTTTGTTCACGCTTCGGCCTGAGCGTCTGCATCCTTGGCCAAGGCTGATCGAGGTAACTGTGCTGGTCTGCCCAACACCTTTCCCATTGTTTTGTCATCGAATCCAGCCGCGGGTCGTCGCACCAGGCGGTTATGTCGTCAAAATGTAAGAAAATGTTTAATTTTCAAGTATTTAGTTGAAGTTGTCTCTGTACTGATTAGCCTGCGCGCCTGAGCAGAGTTGTCTGCTCCTACTGCATAACAAGCGCCCAAGGATTGCCATGTCTTTACACCCTCTTATACCTCCCCAATCTTGTCCAGCCAAAGGAGTCACTCGCCTATCAAACATGCAACAGCGTTGGGTATTGCCCATATTGCTGTTGGCGCTGGCGCTGTTCTACCTGGGACCACTGGCGTTCCATGCACTGTGGATACCCGATGAAACGCGCTACGCGCAAATCAGTCAGGAGATGCTCCTGAGTGGGCACTGGGCGACGCCACATTTCATGGGGCTGCGGTATTTCGAGAAACCCGCCGCCGGCTATTGGATGATCGCCGCCGGCCAGGCCATCTTTGGCCAGAACCTGTTCGGGGTGCGTATAGCCTCGGCGCTGAGCATGGGGCTCAGCGTGTGGCTCGCCTATGCAGTGGCAGGCCGCTTGTGGAACGACTGGCGCACCAGCTTTACCTGTGCAGTGGTGTTCATGAGCCTGGCGCTGATTGCGGCGGGTGCCGGTTACGCCAATCTCGACCCGCAATTCACGCTGTGGATGAACCTTGCCGGGGTGGCGATGTGGTTCGCCTTTGACAGTCGCGGCCCTGGTGCCAGGCTTGCCGCCTGGGGCGTGCTGGGCGTTGCCTGCGCCATGGGTTTCATGACCAAGGGCTTTCTGGCCTTGTTGTTGCCGGTACTGATCGCATTGCCGTACATGATCTGGCAGCGACGGTTGCTTGAACTGGTCCGATTTGGCTGCGTCGCGGTGGTGGTCGCGGTTTTGATTGCGTTGCCCTGGGCCTTGACTATCCATGCCCAGGAAGCGGACTTCTGGCGGTATTTCTTCTGGGACGAGCATGTCCGCCGGTTTTCCGGTGACGATGCCCAGCACGCCAAGGGCTGGTGGTACTACCTGCCATTGCTGCTGGTCAGCAGCCTGCCATGGATCGCCCTGCTGCCAGGTGCTTTCAGCGAGGGCTTCAGGGCCCGCAGCAATCGGGCGACGATGTTCCTCTGGTTGTGGTTCCTGTTGCCCCTGGTGTTCTTCAGTATCGCCAAGGGCAAGCTGCCGTCCTACATCATGCCGTGCATGCTGCCGTTGGGGCTGTTGCTAGGTCATCATTTGGCGGGTGCGGTCCGCGAGGGCCACACGCGTGGGCTGCGCGCCAATGCTGTGCTTAACGTAGCAGTGGGCGCTGTCGGCCTGGCAGTGGTCACCTTCTTGCAGTTCACCAAGCCGATCTACATGAATGAGCCGGGCCACTTGGCGTTGCTGTTGCTGGCTATCGCCGCCTGGATCGTGTTGAACGGATTGGCGGTGTGGCAGCCGCTGAGAGGCTGGGGCGCTCCGGCCATGGCGATGGGCGTGGTCCTGGCGCTAGTGCCTGCTGCGTTGCCAACCAGCGTGGTGGTCAACCAGACGCCGGATGTCTTCATCGCCGAGCACATGCCCGAGCTTCAGGGGGTCCATAGCCTGTTGAGTAACGAACTGGGCACGGCCTCGGCACTGGCATGGCGCACGCGTAATCCCGGCATCACGTTGTACAACACCGGTGGTGAGACCCGTTACGGCTTGCGTTATCCCGATGCGCAAGGGCGGGCGGTACCCTTGGAGGGTATAGAGCAGTGGCTGATCAACGCCCGCCGGGCAGGCAGCGTGGGAGTGGCGATGCGCATCAAGGGCGTCGACGAGCAAAAGGAGCTGGACCTGCTGCCCAGCGATGGCAAGCGTTACAAGAAGGGCTCGGTGGTGATCGTTATCTACGACCAGAAGCCCTGAGTTGTCGCGTTGCAGAACGGGGATCATCCCGCATGGATATGAAAAGCCCGGCTTGAGCAGCCGGGCCATTTAACTTCATCGTCGATCAGTAACGCTGATAGCGTGAACCGAACTCATGACGGACTTCAGCCACGTAGATCGGCGTCTGACCGTCAGCATGCTGGCGGGCGATCACCCGTTCGCTACCGTCGTCATCCACTCGTTGTTTGAGATCGCGTACAGATCGGGTGCCGTCCTGAACCACGGCGATCTGCGCGTGGCTGGCGACGTTCTGTGGCACGGCCATGGCATTGGTGGCCGCAAGCGCGGTGAGGGTCAGGCCAAGAGCAAGTAGCGTTTTCATGGTTGAGCTCCAAAGAGTGGGTAAGTGCATGGGGCTCACTCTACGGGCGTTGGCTGAGCAGGAAAAACCACTCAAGGGCATAGTGGGTATTGATGCGGGTGATCGGTTTGACAGGCGGTGAGTGACAATATCAAATGCATCGAATACGATGCATTAAAGCGTTTTTGTGAAAAGATGCATCATATAGGATGCAATTCGTTATGACTCAGTTAGGTATTCTTATCAAAAACCTGCGCAAGCAGGCGGGCCTTTCCCAGAGCGACCTCGCGCAGCGGCATGGCATGAGTCGCGCCACTATTTCCGGAATAGAGAACGACACCATCCCTGAGGTGGGGTTTCGCAAAGTGGCGGCAATCCTCGAGGGTCTGGGGTACGAACTGACGGCTACGCCCAAGCGGCGACGCAAGACACTCGACGAACTGAAATCAGGAAACGTCCATGAATAGGCAAAGTGACCGGCTGTATATCGGCGCCGCTGGCGTGGATGCCGGCACGCTGGGACGCAGCGGGGAAAAACAGCGAGATTCGGTTTTTTCATATCACCCTGCAGTCGCCGAAGAAAACGCCGTGTCACTGACGATGCCGGTGCGCCTGGAGAGCTACAACTGGGAGTACGGCATTCATCCGCTGTTCGAAATGCACATCCCTGAAGGGCATCTCAAGGATGAGCTCGTGCGGCGTTTCAGCAAGACCGTGCGCGGCTTTGACGACTTCTCATTGCTGGGCATCGTCGGTCCACACCAACTGGGCCGCATCAGCATCGCCCATGACGTCGGTGATGAGCCGCTACCCGGCATCAACCTCGCCGAACTGCTGGTCTACGACGGGGCCAAGGATCTGTTCGATGACCTGATGCAGACGTACGCGGCGTATTCCGGGGTGTCGGGCGTTCAGCCCAAGGTGCTGGTGCGGGATGTCGACCCTGCCGGCCCGGACATCGAGCGACTGACCCTGCGCGGCGCCACGCACCTGGTAAAGACCTTCAACGACCTGGACTTTCCGCAGTTGGCCGCCAACGAGTTTTTTTGCATGCGGGCAGCACTGCATTGCGGGCTGGAGGTGCCTGAGTTCCAGCTAAGCCAGCAGGGCAAGTTCCTGGTGCTGAAGCGCTTCGATATCGGTCAGAGCGCCTACCTCGGTTTCGAGGACCTGTGCGTGCTGTCAGGGTGGGGGACGGCAAAGAAGTACGACGGCAGTTATCAGGGTTGCGCAAAACTGATCAAGTCTTTCGTCACCCCAGCCCGTGTTACAAAGGCCCTGGAAGACTTTTTCATGATGGTGGCGTTGAGTGCCGGTATCCAGAATGGCGACGGGCATTTGAAAAATTTCGGGTTGCTCTACGAGAACTGCGCCGAAGATGCCGACATCTGGCTCGCCCCCGCCTACGATCTGGTGACGACCACGGTGTACAACAGCAACGACATCATGGGGTTGCTGCTGGGCGGCTCGAAGGCCTGGCCCAAGCGCAAGATGCTGGTGCAGTTTGGGCGCAGTGCATGCGGCTTGACGGAGGCACGCTGCAATGACTTGCTCGCCAGAGTCCAGTCTGGCATGCGCAGTGCGC
Organism: Gammaproteobacteria bacterium; assembly: GCA_903970465.1. Classification (GTDB taxonomy): domain Bacteria; phylum Pseudomonadota; class Gammaproteobacteria; order Pseudomonadales; family Pseudomonadaceae; genus Aquipseudomonas. Next base: position 2,778 of record CAJCIO010000057.1, on the reverse strand, counting down.
TGGCGGAGCTTGAGGATTATCGCTGCGATCACCCCGAGTTCAGCGCCGTGGGGGAAGGAATGGCTGCAGCATGGGCCGCGGGGTTGGCGCGGAGCATTGTATCTGAGTGATTCGCTATCACCACTGAGGCATCGACAGCCACAGTGACGCACGGATGAGGTTACGTAAAATGACGGTCCTCGCCAGTCCAAAGCCTGGCGTGGGACCCTAGCGAGCAGGCTGTCCTGCCCGCAAGATTTTACGCCTGCGGCTAGCACTTTACTGAGGCAGCTCACTGGACAACTCCAGAGCGAAAATTCCGGGGTCCAATTCTCGGAGCGCGACCCTTTACCTGCCTGATAAACAATTGAAAGTATTGGCTCAGCCACCTAGAGTGTCCTGTCAGACAGCGGCGGTTTATGCGTCCGGATTTACTAGAACTCTCTAGCCATGGGGCAGCGCAATGGCAACGAAAGAGGAGGTCGCAGCGTTTTTTGCATCTCAATTCCCCCAGGCCAACTGCGCGATCCATGCCATTGGCAATCGCGGCGCCACCGTGTTCCGCGCCATTGGTGATGCTGATCTGCGGCCCGGCGGAACGGTCGCCGGGCCTGTATTGATGGCGGTGGCGGACATCGCTTTATATGCCGCGATCCTTGGTGAAGCCGGGATCGTGCCTATGGCCGTCACGACCAGCTTCACGATCAATTTCTTGCACAAGCCTGACGCCAGCAAAGGCATCCTGGGGGTCTGCAAACTGTTGAAGGTGGGCAGGACCCAAGTGGTCGGCGAAGTCTGTCTTTATTCCGAAGGGTCATCGGTCGTGCTCGCGCATGCCACCGGGACCTACTTTATGCCGCAAACGTAATGTCCGATACAGACGCTCCAACGGGAGCTCGGTCTTGGCTATATAGCGCTCAACGATGTGAACCAGGTTGTCGGGATAATGAGTCGTCCGCTGTTTATCGCTCTGGATGGGCCCAAAGGGACCGGTAAAACCACCCTGTTGGAAGCCGTGACGAAAGACCTGAGGGCGGCCAACAAGAAGGTCATCCGGTTGTGCGAGAAAAAAAGCGATCCCTATCGGGGTGAAACCATGGCCCTGGTGAATCAGCTCGTCAGACATCCCTCCCAGGACCTGGAGTGGGCGGTGTGTGAGCGCTTTGCCCATAGCCGTGCCTGGATTTCCCAGCACGTGCTGACCAAACAGCCATCGGACAGCATTATTCTGATTGATCGCTGGTACCCGTCTGACGCGGCGTTCCGCCGGTCAGTCCCGTTTGCACAGATCCTGCGGTTGAACATCGAACGGAACGTGCAGGTACCAGACCTGCATGTGGGGGTGGTCACCGCCCCTGATATTTCGTGGGCGCGGGCCGCCGCACGGACGCGAGGGCTGGGCAGTACCGTAATCCAGCGACTCGATGAGCAAGCCGTGTGTACCGAGGCGTTCGAGCGAGCGGTTGCGGACAATGGGTGGGTTTTATGCCGTAATGAAGGGACGATCGAAGAGGCGACGCAGCAGGTGATTTCCGAGATTTACAAGGTGCAAGGCGAGGGGCAATAGCAGGCTTTGTATGCCCCAACAAGCCGATGATTGCCGCAGCAGTATCACGGCCCCGCCGGTCCTTGCGATCACCTCAGGTAGCAGGGCATGATACTCGCCTATATAGGGTAGGGGGGTATGCTATGGCTCACACCAAGGTGGGAAAAGAAGCATTGCTTAAACGGGTCAAGCGTATTGCAGGCCAGGTTCAGGCGATCGAACGGGCTCTGGAAGGCGACGCAGACTGTGCCAAGACCCTTCACTTGGTGGCCGCCACCCGGGGTGCCATGAACGGCTTGCTGGATGAAATCATCGAGGACCACGCCTGGGAGCATGTCGCCAAGGCCGGCTTGACCGATGAAGAGCGCGCCAAAGGTGCCGGCGAACTTCTCGAAGCCATTCGTCGCTATGGGAAATGAGGCCGCTATGAAAACCGCAGCATCACATCACGTTCACAGCCACGACTTTCTGGGCATCGACCACGATCAAAACGCGCGCCGCACCCTGTGGGTCGTGGTGTTGACTGTGGTCATGATGGTCGGTGAGATCGCTGCAGGCTACATTACCGGCTCCATGGCGCTGCTTGCTGATGGCTTCCATATGGCCACCCATGCTGCCGCCTTGGGCATCACCGCCGCGGCCTATGGTTTTGCGCGCAAGCATGCGAGCAACGGCGCCTACAGCTTCGGCACGGGCAAGGTAGGGGATCTGGGTGGGTTCGCCTCGGCGCTCATCCTCGGCTTGATTTCGGCGGGTATCGGCGTCGAATCGGTCATTCGTTTGCTCGAGCCGACGACCGTTCAGTTCGGCACCGCGACCCTCATTGCGGTGATCGGCTTGATCGTCAATATCGTCAGCGCGTTGCTGCTGTCTGCTGGTGGGCATGGGCACGACCATGGTCATGCACACCATCATGACCATAATCACGAACACGCCCATGGTGCGGATAACAACCTTCGATCTGCCTACGTGCACGTCCTGGCGGATGCAGTCACGTCGGTGCTGGCCATCGCCGCGTTGCTGGCAGGCAAGTTCCTGGGGTGGGTGTGGCTGGATCCGCTGATCGGTATCGTTGGTGCGCTGGTCATCGCCCGTTGGGCGTGGTCGCTCATGAGGGACACCGCCGCAGTGCTGCTGGACAAGACCGACGAGCACGTAGCGCAGGAAATCCGCGAGTTGTTGGATCAAACCGGAAAACTCGCTATCACGGACCTGCATGTGTGGCGCGTCGGCCCGCAAGCGCGAGCTGCCAT
>CAJCIO010000056.1 GCA_903970465.1 Gammaproteobacteria bacterium | reverse complement strand
GTGGCCTCGTCAACGCCCATTCCCAATGCATCGTGAAAGATGCGGCTGACGTTCATCGGGCTCTGACATTGCTGAATCAGCACGGCCATCTTGCGGTTGCGCAGGCCGCCCAGGCAATGCTGGTGCAGATCCCGCTCCAGTTGATCGACCGCCTCACGCGTCGCGTTGGCCGCATCCCCCTGCAACTGCGCGATGCGCTCGAGCATGGCCTGCAATTGCGGATGCGACAGCTGGGCAGCCGTCTGCTGCAAGGCCTGCGGTTCGAGCAAAGCCCGCAGTTCATAGTCATCGCTGATTTCGCGCGCCGTCAACGGCCCCGCCAGCCACTGGGCATAGGGTTCCTTTTCGACCAGGCCGCGGTCACGCAGACGCAACAGGGCTTCGCGCACCACGCTGCGGCTCACCCCCAGATATTCGGCGGCCCGCTGTTCATCCAGGCGGTAATGCCCGAACACCATCACCGTTGATACACACGCGGCGATGTCGTCATACACCCGCTCGCCCAGCGGCCGCAGGTCGATCAGCTCTTCATGGGTTTCCAGACCCAGCAACTGCCGAGTCAAGGGCAAGCGCTGGGCAGGCAGGTCCAGCCCCTCGGGGTTGATCAGGTAGCCGCGGCCTTCGAAACGACTGATCAGCCCCTCTTCATGCAGCAGGGTCAACGCTTGGCGCACCGGTACGCGACTGGTCGCGAACAGCTGCGCCAACGGCCCTTCCACCAGCACCAGCCCAGGCTCGGCGAGGCCCTGGATTATCGCGTCACGCAAAGCACTGCGGATCAGTTCGTAGCGAGGGGCACTGCGGTTTTCGTCAGTTACGGCGTCTTCTTCGACCAGCATCGGCTGCCATCCCTACTGTAGTGGGGAAATTCTCTCACACCTGCGGGACGACAGAGCGTCGACCCTCAGCACCAAAGTGGGGCTAGAAGTAGCAAGCGTGTTACTTTTCTGCGCACAAATGGTTATTTAATGAATATATACATTTGTTGATGACCCGCATCATAGTTTAACGAACCGCTCTGCCCCGCGATTGCCGATGCATGAACTCTGCCGGCTAACCGTTTGGCACGATGCCTGCTACATAAAACGTATCTATGCATCAAATGTACATTTATTGATATACGTTTTTTGGAGCGCTCCATGCCATTCGATTTCGCCACCGCCGATGGTCACGACCTGGCTCATGCCTATGCCACCGGCCAAACCGATCCCGTCGAGGCGTTTGAAGCCGCGCTGGAGCGCTTGCCAGTGGCAGAACATGCCTTTACCGCGCTGACTCAAGGTCGCGGCCGACGCGAAGCCGAGGCAGCACGCCTGCGCTGGCTGGACCACGGCCCCTTGTCTGCGCTTGATGGTGTGCCAATCGCCTGGAAAGACCTGTTCGACATGACGGGCATGGTCACCACCGCCGGAGCCGCCATCCGCCGCCATGCGGAGACCGCGCCGCAAGATGCGGCCCTGGTGAGCAGGCTCGCTCAGGCCGGCATGGTCAGCCTCGGCAAGACCAACCTGAGCGAACTGGCCTACTCGGGGTTGGGCCTGAACCCGCATTTCGGGACGCCGATCAACCCGCGTTTTTCTGCAGCGCCACGGGCACCGGGCGGATCGTCCAGCGGCTCGGCCATTGCCGTGGCGGCAGGTGTCGTGCCCATTGCCATGGGGACCGATACCGCGGGGTCGATTCGCATCCCGGCCACCTTCAACGGCTTGGTCGGCTACCGCAGCAGCCGCAAAAGATATGGCTTCGCCGGAGTCTTCGGCCTGGCCCGCTCGCTCGACGCCTTGGGGCCGATCACGCGCAGCGTGCGGGACGCCATCGCCCTCGACCAACTGTTCACCCACACCCCTATGAGCCTTGACGCCGCCGACCTGCGCGGCCTGCACCTGCGCGTCGACGAAGCCACGCTGAACGATCCCCGCGTGCAACCGGCAGTGCGCGACAATCTGGAGCGCTGCCTGCAACGCCTGGGCAGTGCCGGCGCGCACATCGATCGCCGCCCGCTGCGGGCATGGCAGTCGGCGCTGGACTGCATCGCCCAGCAAGGCTGGCTTGGTGCCGCAGAGGCGTTCGCCTCCCACGAGCGACTGCTCGACAGTGCCGACGCGGCCGGACTCGACCCCCGCGTGCGGCGGCGCCTCGAAGCCGCCCGCTCGATGCCGGCCAGTCGCCAACTGCGGCTGTACGAGCAGCGCGGGCTATTGCAGGCGCAGTTGCACAGCGAGCTCGACGGCGCCCTGTTGATCACCCCTACCGTCGCCCATGTCGCCCCCTTGCTCGAGCCGCTGCAAAGCGATGACGAACTGTTCGCCAGCACCAATCTGGCCACGTTGCGCTTGACCATGCCCGGCAGCCTGCTGGACATGCCAGGGGTGACGCTGCCCAGCGGCGTCGACGGCGATGGGTTGCCCACCGGCCTGCTGCTGGCCGCGTGCAGCGGCAACGACATCGCTGTGCTGCGCGCCGCGCTGGCCCTGGAAACACTGCTCAAGCAACACCCCTGACCGACTGAATTCAAACGCCCGGGACCCGGCCCAGGCGTTTGCCAGCAATACGCCGGGACGAGGATGCAAGCATGGCTAAAGAAATTCTGGTATCGATCGGCGTCGACGTCGACGCGGTGGCTGGCTGGCTCGGTTCTTACGGCGGCGAAGATTCGCCGGACGATATCTCCCGCGGCATGTTCGCCGGCGAAGTCGGTGCACCGCGCCTGCTCAAGCTGTTCAAGAAATACGATCTGCGCACCACCTGGTTCATCCCCGGCCACTCGGTAGAAACCTTCCCCGAGCAGATGAAGGCCGTCGCCGAGGCGGGCCATGAAGTCGGCATCCATGGCTACAGCCATGAAAATCCGATCGCCATGACCGCCGAGCAGGAGGAGATCGTCCTCGACAAGTCCATCGCGTTGATCACCGAACTGACGGGCCGTCGCCCCACCGGTTACGTCGCTCCTTGGTGGGAATTCAGCCGCGTCAGCAACGAACTGCTGCTGAAAAAAGGCATCAAGTACGATCACAGCCTGATGCACAACGACTTCAGCCCCTACTACGTGCGAGTTGGTGATACCTGGACCAAGATCGACTACAGCCAGCACCCCGACACCTGGATGAAACCACTAGTGCGCGGCGAAGAAACCGACCTGGTCGAAATCCCGGCCAACTGGTACCTCGACGACCTGCCACCGATGATGTTCATCAAGAAATCGCCGAACAGCCACGGCTTCGTCAACCCGCGTCATCTGGAAGAAATGTGGCGCGATCAGTTCGACTGGGTCTACCGCGAACATGACTACGCCGTGTTCCCGATCACCATCCACCCCGATGTCTCCGGTCGCCCACAGGTGCTGTTGATGCTCGAACGCTTTATCGAGCACATGCAAGGCCATGCCGGTGTGCGCTTCGTGACCATGGATGAAATCGCCGACGACTTCATCAAACGCCAACCCCGCCAGCGCTGACCTTTATCCCGCCGAGGATTGACCATGACTACGCCCACCGCTGTTTTAGACTCCCAACCCGCGCTCAGCGCCGACTGGCAACCCCAGTACCTGACGTCGGGTGACGTCAAATACGCGACCTGGATCGCTTTCTTCGCCTGGGTATTCGCGGTCTATGACTTCATCCTGTTCGGCACCCTGCTGCCGGTCATGGGTGAGCACTTCAACTGGAACCAGGCCACCCAGGCCGAGATCGCCACCTGGGTAGCGTTGGGTGGGGCCGTGGTGGCCTTCGCGGTCGGGCCAGTGGTCGATCGACTGGGGCGGCGCGCGGGCATCATCTTCACCGTGACCGGCTCGGCGCTGTGCTCGTTGCTGACCGCCTTCACGGCCGGCATGGGCAAGGGCGCGCTGATCGGCGTGCGTTCGGTGGCGGGCCTGGGGTATGCCGAGGAAGGCGTCAACGCGACCTACCTGACCGAGATCTACGCCGCGTCCACCGATCCCAAACTGATCAAACGCCGTGGCTTCATCTACAGCCTGGTACAGAGCGGCTGGCCAGTCGGTGCGCTGATTGCGGCGGGCCTGACAGCGTTGCTGCTGCCTCAGATCGGCTGGCAGGGCTGCTTCGTGTTTGCTGCCATTCCGGCCTTCGTGGTGGCGTTTCTGGCCCGCAAGCTCAAGGAAAGCCCGCAGTTCCAGGTGCATCTGCGCATCGCTCAACTGCGCAAGGCCGGCCATGAAGCCCAAGCTCAGCTGCTGGCCAAGGCCCATGGCGTGGATTATCACGAGCACGCCAAGGCCGGCATCGCAGCCGCCTTTCGTGGCCCGGCGTTGCGCGCCACCCTGGTGCTGAGCATCGCGCTGCTGCTGAACTGGTCCGCCATCCAGGTATTCAGCGTGCTGGGCACCTCGGTGATCGTCAGTGTTCACCATGTGTCATTCCAGAACTCGCTGTGGATCCTGGTGTTGTCCAACCTGGTGGGTTTCTGCGGCTACCTGTTCCACGGCTGGCTGGGCGATCGCATCGGTCGACGCAACACCGTGGCCTTGGGCTGGATGTGTGGAGGCGTGGCCTTCGCCGCGATGATCTATGGGCCGAGTGATCTGGTCACCGTGGTCACCCTGTACAGCGTGGGGCTGTTTTTTCTCAACGGGCCTTACTCGGCGCTGCTGTTCTTCATGAGCGAAAGCTTCCCTACCAGCATTCGCGCTACCGGCGGTGCCATCGTCCATGCCATGGGCCCGATCGGCGCCGTGTCGGCCGGGCTGGGCATCACCGGCGTGTTGACGGCGGGTGGCGAGTGGTACAGCGCGGCCATCTGGTTTGGCGCAGTGCCGTGCTTTCTGTCCGGATTGGTGATGCTGGCCGCTCGTCACGTCGCCCCTGACAGCGTTAAATGACTGGAGACGCGAATGACTGATTCACACAACCTTCCCGTGGCGTTGGTGACTGGCGCTGCCAGCGGTATCGGCCAGGCGTTGGCCGTGACCTATGCCCAACGCGGTGTACGGGTGGTGGGCGGCTATTTTCCGGCTGACCCGCACGACCATCAAGACACCTTGAAGCGCGTTGCCGCGGCAGGTGGCGAGTGCATCATGCTGCCGCTGGATGTGGCCGATACCACATCGGTCGACGCCCTGGCCGCTGCCGCCGTGGAACATTTCGGCCGCCTTGATTACGCCGTCGCCAACGCCGGCCTGTTGCGCGCCGCGCCGCTGCTGGAGATGACCGACCAGCGCTGGAATGAACTGCTCAACGTCGATCTGACCGGGGTCATGCGGACCTTCCGCGCGGCCGCGCGCCATATGGGCGACGGTGGCGCGATGGTCGCCATTTCGTCCATTGCCGGCGGCGTATATGGCTGGCAGGACCACTCGCATTACGCCGCCGCCAAGGCCGGTGTGCCGGGGCTGTGCCGATCGCTGGCGGTAGAGCTGGCACCGCGGGGCATCCGCTGCAACGCGGTGATCCCGGGGCTGATCGAAACCCCGCAGTCGCTCGACGCGAAAAATTCGCTTGGCCCCGAAGGCCTGGCCAAGGCCGCGCGCAGCATTCCCCGGGCCGCGTCGGCCGCGCCGATGAGGTCGCGGCGCTGGTGGCCTTTCTGACATCGACCGAGGCCAGCTACCTCACCGGGCAAAGCATCATCATCGACGGTGGCCTCACCGTTCGTTGGCCGGATTGACCGATGGAGAACCCTATGCAAAGAACCCTTGCTACCCCGCTCGCCGGGCGCCGCGCCGTGATCACCGGTGCCGCCAGCGGTATCGGCGCGGCCATTGCCATGGCTTACGCACAGGCGGGTGCGAGCCTGGTGCTGGCCGACCGCAATGGCGCTGCGCTGCAAGACGTGGCCGCCACTTGCCGCGCGCTGGGTTCGACGGTGCATGAATGCATCGCCGACGTCGGTACCCGCAGTGGTGCCCAAGCCGGCGTGGACGCCTGCGTGCAGGCCCTGGGCGGTATCGATATTCTGGTCAACAACGCCGGTATGCTGACCCAGGCCAAGTGCATCGACCTGACTCAGGAGATGTGGGACGACATGCTGCGCGTCGACCTCACCAGCGTCTTCATCGCCAGCCAGCGTGCCCTGCCGTACATGCTTGCGCAGCGCTGGGGGCGGATCATCAACGTCGCCTCGCAACTGGGCATCAAGGGCGGCGCCGAGCTGACCCACTATGCCGCGGCCAAGGCTGGCGTCATTGGCTTCACCAAGTCGCTGGCGCTGGAAGTGTCCAAGGACAACGTTCTGGTAAATGCCATCGCCCCCGGACCGATCACCACGGCGCTGGTGGACGACTTGAGCCAGGCCTGGAAAACCGCCAAGGCCAAGGAGCTGCCCCTGGGGCGATTCGGGCTGGCCGAAGAAGTCGCGCCGATTGCCGTGCTGCTCGCCAGCGAGCCGGGCGGCAACCTGTTTGTCGGGCAGACGCTGGGGCCTAATTCCGGCGATGTGATGCCTTGATCGATCGACTTCGCGCCGGCGCAGCCACGCCCGGCGCACTCACCCGGAGGCAATCAACATGTGTGGACTGTGTGGCCTGTTGGGCGAAGACATTCACTGGAGCGACCCCTTGGGCGACACCTTGCCACGGCGCCGCGAGCGCTTGCGGCGGATTGCGGCGATCAACCGCGTGCTCGCCCCCTTCCGCCTGACGGTCAGTGATTTCCAGGGCGCCGCGTACCTGCTGCACGGCGCCACCGGACGCCAGGAAATGGCCAGCGGCCTGGATGAACTCTGGAGCAAGGCCGGCGCCATTCTCGGCCGCGCTGTGGACCCGCTTGATCTGTGCGTGCTGGAACATCTGGAGACCCATCGATGAGTATCCCGCTGAACGTCATCACCGGCTTCCTCGGCAGCGGCAAGACCACCCTGCTCAAGCGCTTGCTCAGTGACCAGGCACTGGGCGATACCGTGGTGCTGATCAACGAGTTCGGCGAGGTCGGCCTGGACCATCTGCTGATCGAAGCAATAGCCCCCGACGCGATACTGCTGCCCAGCGGTTGCGTGTGCTGCTCGGTGCGCGGCGACCTCAAGGCCGCACTGCTCACGCTTGAAGGGCGCCGCCAGCGCGGTGAGCTGCCGGCTTTTCGCCGGGTATTGCTGGAAACCACCGGCCTGGCCGACCCAGCGCCCATCCTCGCGACCTTGGCCAAGGACGCCAATCTGCGCGGTCATTACCATCTGGGCTTGATGATTACCGTGGTCGATGCCTTGCACGCCGAACTGCAGGAACGCCTGCATCCGGAGTGGCTGGCGCAGGTTGCCGCCGCCGATCGCTTGTTGCTGAGCAAGGACGATCTGGTCCCTGGCGACGTGCTGGAGCAGTTGCGCGAGCGGCTCATGCAGCTCAACGGCGATGCCCCGCAGCGGCTCAGCCGCGACGTGGGCGGTGGCGACGAACTGCTGTGGGGCGAGGGGCTTGGCGGCGCCAGGATAGAGGCTGAAGTCGCCCGCTGGCAGTTGCTCAAACCGGTCGACAGCCTGCGCCATGGCGAGGCACAGGTATGCTGCCTGACCCTCGACGAACCGCTGGACTGGATGGCCTTCGGCGTGTGGCTTTCCATGCTGTTAAGATGCCACGGCGAACGTGTTCTCAGAGTCAAGGGCATCCTCGAAGTGATCAACAGTGACCAACCCATCGTTATTCACGGCGTGCAGCATTGCCTGCACGCCCCACTGCATTTGCCCCGCTGGCCCACTGGCGAGCGCGGCTCGCGGCTGGTGTTCATCGTTCGCGGCCTGGACCCCGACCTGCTGCGCCGCTCGTTCGCCGCCTTTCTACAACCGCCGAGCCTGGCCGCATGAGCGAACCCATCACCCTGCGCGTACTTGGCACCTCGGTCACGCTGATCGAATCCATCCGCCAGCGCGCCGAAGAGGAACTGGGGATTCGCCTGGTCTATCAGATTCATGAAGTGCAGCAGGCCCAACGCATCGCCGTCATGCACCCGGACAGCTACGACCTCTACGACCAATGGTTTCATAACGTCGATCTGGTCTGGCCGGCACGCGCGATACAACCTATCGACACCCGCCGCCTGGCGCTGTGGGAAGAAATCAACGACCTGCCCAAACGTGGGCGCTTGAACCCCGACGACCGCCTGGCCACCGGCAGCCTGCCCTGCGATCGCCTGTTCGTGCAGCACGATGGCAATCTGGGCAGCCGCCCCGGCAAATTCATCAGCATGCTGCCCCTCACCCACAATGCCGACAGTTTCGCCTATCGCCCGGAGCGCCTGCCGGCGGGCCTGGCGGGTGCCGAGGAGAGCTGGTCGTGGCTGGTGGATGAACAATGGTGTGGACGCATCGCCTTGCAGAGCGACGCATCGATCGGCGCCCTCGATGCGGCCCTCGCGGTACAGGCAGCGGGTTTGGCCAGGTTCAACAATATCGGCAACCTCGATCTGGATGAAATCGACCGCCTGGCCAAGGTGTTGATAGAAAAACAGCGCCACGGACACTTCGCCGGGTTCTGGTCCGATGGGCAGGAGGCCGGCGAGTTGATGTTGCAACCGCGCATCGATATCCAGAGCCTGTGGTCGCCCACCCTCATGCAATTGCACCGCGCTGGCGTGCAATATCGCCTGGCGGTGCCCAAGGAAGGCTACCGCGCCTGGTTCGGCGGCCTGTCGCTGTCGCGCTGCGCACAGGGTCGCGTACGTGATGCGGCCTATGCGTACCTGAACTGGTGGCTGGCGGGCTGGCCCGGCGCGGTCATGGCACGACAAGGGTTCTATATCTCCAACCCGTTGCGCGCGCGGGACCACTTGAGCGCGGCCGAATGGGATTACTGGTATGACGGCAAGCCAGCGCGCGAGGAACTGCCCGGTAGCGACGGCTTGCCGTTGATTGACGTTGGCCTGTGTCGGGAAGGTGGTTCCTATGCCCAACGCATGGGCCACATCAGCGTCTGGAACTCGGTGATGGACGAACACAACTACCTGGTCAGGCGCTGGGCGGACTTCTTGCGCTCGGGTAATCGCTAGACTGCCCGAGCGGTGAAGTCATCCAGCTGTGCGGCGAGCATGGCAGCGGCATGCGGCATGCGGGCATTAGGGCATTGGGGAAGCCCCTCTGGACCTGTGCTTTGCTACCGCCGCCCTCACTGTTTCAGGTCATGTTGCAAATTCTGTTTTGCCACCGTGATGATTGCGGCGGGATCTTTGGGCAAGTCATGCTCGACGATGTAAAGCGGCTTGCCGGTCTTCTGCGCGGCGGCAATGATTTGCTGCCAGGCCAGCAGCCCCTCGCCCAGCGGTGCGAAGTTGGCTTCATCATCCCTGACCCCGATGCCCGCATTATCCTTGGCGTGCAAGGCGAACAAACGGTCGGCATAGCGTTTGATCAGTCGCTCAGGATCCTGGCCGCCGCGGGAAACCCAGGCCGCGTCGATTTCCAGCCTCAGATTCTGCGGCTGAGTGGTATCGACCAACCATTCATAGCCAGTTTTGCCGGCGTACTTCTTCATTTCGAAATCATGATTGTGGTAGGCCAGCTTCATACCGTCTCTACGCAATCGTGCACCCAAGGCATCCAGCTCTTTCCCCAGTTTTTGCCAACCTGCGATGTCGGTGGGTCGCTCATCGGGCTTCAAATAGGGAACCACCAACACCCGGTTGCCTACCGCGCGGTTGAAGGCAATGGCTTCAGCCAGTTGATGGCGCAGAACATCGAGCTGCACGTGAGCGGAGGTCACGGTCAAATGATGCGTGCTCAACAGTGCGTTCAGCTCTTCGCTGCCAACGCCTTGGGTGCCAACCAACTCCACAGCGGTGTAGCCCGTTCGCTCGGCAAGGGCCAGTTGTTGATCAAGCGTGCCGACGTTGCGCAAGGTATACATTTGCAACGCGATCGGGCTGGTTGCTACAGGTGTTGCCGCGACGGCGACGCCTGCCAGGGCGCCGCTTGTCAATGCCATCGTCAGCGCTACTTCTTTTATCAACTTCATCTTTTCGTCCTTATAGTTGTAGTGGGTCAAGCGATCAGATTTTCGCCGGGACCGGCACTCTGGGCCTTGCTTCGCGAAAGGCGAATACGAACACCAGCACGACGCCCAACGAGAAGCAGGCGGGGAATAACCAAATGCTCTGCCAATGGTGCCCTTCGGGGCCTGCGTAGTAGTCAGAAACGTGGCCCGCCACCCAGAACCCTATCAACATGCCCACGCCATAAGTCGCCAAGGTGATCAGCCCCTGTGCGGAGCTGCGCAAGTGCTCAGGCGTTTTGGCATCGGTATAGATCTGCCCCGACACGAAGAAAAAGTCGTAACAGACGCCATGCAGGGCAATGCCGGTAAACAACATGAAGGCCAGATCGCCATTGTTGCCGTAAGCGAACAGCACGTAGCGCAGCGCCCAGGCGAGCATGCCCATCAGCAAGGCGATCTTGATGCCGAAGCGGTGGATGAACAGCGGCAAGAGCAGCATGAACAGCACTTCCGAGACCTGCCCGATGGCCATCTTGGCCGTCGGGTTGGTCATGCCGATCTGGGCCAGAAACGGATTGGTGTTCTGGTAGTAGAACGCCAGCGGAATGCAAATCAGGATCGAGGCGATGAAGAACACCAGATAACTGCGGTCCTTCAACAAGCCCAAGGCATCCAGCCCGAGCATTTGCAGCGTGCCACCGCGTGTAGCGTTGGTTTCAAGGGGCGCGGTGCTGGGCAGCGTGAAGCTGTACACGCCCAGTACCAGGGAAGCCAGCGCCGCCATCAGGAATGTATTGCGCAACCCGCCCGAGGGAATCGCAGCGGGCGAATCCCACGCGAACACGAAACTGATCACTACCCCAGCGACGATCCAACCCACCGTACCCCACACACGAATTTTCGAGAACTCCATCCCTGGGTCACGCATCTGCCGGAAGGCCACCGCATTGACCAATGCCAGCGTCGGCATATAGATCACCATGTAGGCCAACACGTAGGGGTAGAACGTACTGAAGTCATGTGCCCCATAAAGCTGATAGAGCAGCACCGCCCCCACCAGATGCAGTACACCGAGAATACGTTCGGCATTGAATAGCCGGTCGGCAATCAGGCCGACCACGAAGGGCGCAATGATCGCCCCCCACGACTGGGTCGAGAACGCCACGCCGATCTGCCCGCCATTGGCGCCCAATTGGCTGGAGAGAAACGTGCCCAAAGTGACGAACCAACCACCCCAGATGAAGAACTGCAGAAACATCATTGCGCTCAAGCGCGCATTCATCAACGTCATAACGATCACCTTTTTATTGTTATTGATGCACACCGCTGGATCAGGCGTCGGGCAGTCCCAGTAGTCGCCGATTGGAACGTTCATCGCTGGCCACACGGGCGAAATCGTCAAAGGCCTTTTCGGTCCGAGTGATCATATGCCGTTGTATGAAGGCCGCCCCCTCTGCCGCGCCTTGGGCGGCATCCTTGAGACAGCACTCCCACTCGAGCACCGCCCAGCCAGCGAAGTTGTACTGGGTCAGCTTGCTGAAGATCGATTTGAAATCGACCTGCCCATCGCCCAGCGACCGAAAGCGCCCCGGACGCTCGACCCAGCTCTGATAGCCGCCGTAAACGCCTGAACGGGCGTCTGCACGGAATTCGGCATCCTTGACGTGGAACATGCGGATACGCGCGTGATAGCGATCAATGAACCCCAGGTAATCCATCTGCTGAAGCAACAAGTGGCTGGGGTCATAGAGGATGCAAGCACGAGGGTGGTCGTTGACCGCTTCGAGGAAGCGTTCGAACGAGGCGCCATCGTGAAGGTCCTCACCGGGGTGAATTTCGTAACACAGGTCGACCCCTGCCTCCTCGAAGCAGTCCAGAATCGGCAGCCAGCGCCTGGCCAGCTCGGCAAAGCCCTGCTCCACCAGCCCGGCCGGGCGTTGCGGCCAGGGATACACATAGGGCCACAGCAGTGCCCCGGAAAACGTCGCGTGGGCACTGAGACCCAGTCGACGGCTGGCCCGGGCCGCCAGCTTGAGCTGCTTGATCGCCCATTCGGTGCGGGCTTGAGGATTGCCTTGAAGGTGGGTCGGGACGAAGTCGTCGAACAACGCGTCGAAGGCGGGGTGCACGGCCACCAGTTGCCCCTGCAGGTGCGTGGACAGCTCGCTGATTACCACGCCAGCCTGGGCGCAGGTGGCGTTCAGAGCATCGCAGTAACTCTGGCTTTCGGCAGCCTGCGCCAGGTCGATATAACGAGTGCCCAGCGTCGGCAGCTGAATGGCCGTGTACCCCTGCGAAGCGGCCCAGTGCGCGATATGCTCGAGCGTATCGAAGGGCGCTTCAGTGGCCATGAACTGCGCCAGAAAGATACCCGGGCCGCGCATGCCAGCAGTGTGTGCAGGGCTATTGGTCATGGTGATGTTGCTCCGTATCGGGGTGACCGGTCAGGACTGTCCATTTGGCCGCTCCCCGGTGACTCGCCAACACCGTCTCGATAAACGCCATGCCCCGCAGCCCCACTTCAATACCCGGCACGCCGGGTACGTCGGGGCCGACGACCTGCCCGCGTATCGCGTTGGCAAAATCGCCATAGAGGTTGGCCATGGCTTCCAGATAGCCCTCCGGGTGCCCGGCTGGCAGGCGCATGCGCCGGGTGGCGGCCGGGCACAGCCAGGGCTGGCCGATGCCGGCACGGAGCAGTTGCAGGGGTTGTTTCAGGGAGCGATGGCGCAGGCTGGAGGGTTCTTCCTGACGCCATTCCAGTCCGCCTTTATCACCGTAAAGGCGAATGTTCAGGGCGTTTTCCTCGCCCGCGCACACCTGGCTGGCGATCAATACGCCCGTCGCGCCCTGCGCCGTGCTGAACAGCATCGATGCATCGTCATCCAGTCGGCGGCCCGCAACGTGAATGCCCAGCGTTGCGCAGATGCGCTCGATGCGCTGGCCGCTGACGAATTCGGCGAGGGAAAATGCATGAGTGCCAATATCGCCGATACAGCCGCCAGCCCCCGAAAACTCTGGGCGGTCACGCCAATCGGCCTGCTTGCTGCCCTGCCCGGCAACGTCTTCGCTGAGCCAGCCTTGGGGGTATTCGACAATGACCTTGCGCAGGGTACCGATCACCCCTTGGCGAACCATGTCGCGGGCCTGCCAGACCATGGGGTAACCCAGGTAGGTATGGGCCAGCCCGTAAAACCGGCCGCTGCTGGCTAGGACCGTCTGCAACGCCAGTAACTCGGCAAGGCTGAGCGCCGCGGGCTTCTCGCTGAACACGTGAAACCCTGCAGCCAGCGCTTTGGAAGCCACCGGCGCATGCAAATGATTTGGCGTGACAATGACCACCAACTCCATGCGTTGCTCTGCGGGTAGCAGCGCTTCTGCGTCAAGCAGGGCTTGCCAGGTGGGGTAGCAGCGTTGCGGGGCAATCCCCAGCCGTTCGGCGGTTCGCTGATTGTTGTCCGCGTCTCGGCTGAAAGCGCCACACACCAGCTCGAAACGGCCATCCAATCCGGCGGCCTGGCGGTGCGCCTGAGCGATGAATGCGCCCTCTCCGCCCCCGATAAAGCCCATTCTTATTCTTGTGTTGCCCATACCCATGATGATCGTTTCCGCTGGTTGTAGTTTCCGCTGGTTGTACTGGCCTACAGATGTAACCGGTTACATCACGATGGAAAGCTAGGCCATGGCTCGCGACCTGTCAACTGCTGACCCGCATTTGGCCAAACACTACAGCCGACGCCCCGGGTGAGTTAAGCTCAAGCACCCTGTAAATCGGCAAGAGGTGCCCTTGTCCAATATCCGTGAAGTCGCCCGGCTGGCCGGCGTGTCGGTGGCGACCGTGTCGCGAACCTTGGCGTCGCCCGAGCGCGTGCTGCCGCAAACCCGCGACAAGGTCAACGCGGCTGTCAAGCAGGCGGGCTACCACCCCAATCTCATGGCGGTGCAATTTCGCTCGCGCAAGACGGCCAACCTGGTGATTTTGGTACCGACCATCGCCAACCCGTTTTTCGCCAGGGTTATCAGCGGGGCTCAACAGGCTGCCCAATGCGCGGGGTATCGGTTGCTGCTGTGCGACACCCAGGGACAAGAAGCCATCGAGCGCGAATTCGCCGAGTTAGTACCGGGCCACCAGGCCGATGGCGTCATTCAGCTTCGGGCCTTCGATCCCTTCCTGGGCCATCCGCCCGGCAGCGCGACACCGCCCATCGTCAATGCCTGCGAGATCATCGCGGGTACGCCCTACCCTACAGTCAGCCTGGACAACCGCGGCGGCGCCCAGGCAATGACCCGACACTTGATCGACTTGGGCCATCGGCGCATCGGCCTGATCAAGGGGCCATTGTCCAGCCCACTCACACAAGAGCGCCTGGCCGGATACCAAGACGCTCTGGGCGACGCGGGAATCGAATTCGACACCGCCCTCGTTCACCACGGGGATTTCACCTTGCAGGCGGGCTACGATGGCGCCACCGCCTTGATCCAAGGGCCCCACCGCCCCACGGCGCTGTTTTGTGAAAACGACGAGATGGCCATCGGTGCGCTGAAGCGAATCAAGGAAGCAGGGCTGCAGGTGCCCACGGATATATCCGTGGCAGGCTTCGACGATATCTCCATGGCCGCCTACTGCGATCCGCCGTTGACGACCGTAGAGCAACCGGCCGAAGACTTTGGCCGCCACGCCGTACACATGCTGGTCGCCCTGATCGAAAACAAGCCGTTGGCCGAACGCCACGTACAGCTGCCATTCACGCTGAAGATTCGTGCAAGTGCCTGCGCGCCAGCAGGGGCCGGTCGATAGCCGGGCAGCATGGCGTATGATTGGCGCTGCACTTTCAGCCACAGGACCTCCATGGCCACTCCCAATTCCGGGCTGCGCAGCCAACAAGCTGAAGAAACCCGCGCACGCATCCTCAAGGCCGCCAGCAAAGTGTTCAGCCAGGACGGCTATTCGGGCGGCCGCATCGAAAAGATCTCGCGGCTGGCCAAGTCCAACGACCGCATGATCTATTACTACTTCAAGAGCAAGGAGCAGTTGTTCATCCGTGTCCTGGAGGGCATCTACGCCGACTTCAACGAAGCCCAGAGCCGCCAGCGCTTCGACCTCGCCCAGCCGGTCGCGGCCCTTGAGCAACTGGTGGGGTTCGTCTGGGACTACTACGGGCGCCACCCCGAATTCATCAGCATCCTGAACAGCGAAAACCTGCACAAAGGCAAGCACTCGCGCAAGTCGCCCCATCTGTTGGCGCTGTCGGGCGCGGCGCTGGATACCCTGGCGCCAATCATCCAGGCGGGGCAGGCGCAGGGGCTGTTTCGCACGGATGTGGATGTGATCCATACCTACCTGATGATTTCCTCGCTGTGCTACTTCTATAACTCCAACCTGCATACCCTGGGCGCCTTCCTGGGCGCCGATCTGAACAGCAAGGGCGCGCGCGAGCACTGGCTGGATTACGCTCGCGACCAGGTACTGCGCGGGCTGGCGGCAGGCTGACAGGATTCAGTGGCTGCCGGGATTGACGCGCAGCCAGGCCACTTGCTTGCCCAGCGGTGGCCAAGGGGCCTTGTCGGCGGCAAAGGTACTGCGCAGATAGGCCACCAGGTCGCTGACCTGCGTATCGGAGAGGCTGTCCTTGAACGCCGGCATGTAACCCAGTTCGCTGACCGCAGGGTTGCCGATACCGTGAAGAATGACCTTGATCAGATTGTCGGGACGGTCGCTGTGCACGTTGGTATTCGCCGCCATCGATGGGCTCACGCCGAACAACTCGGGGCCGCCGTCCAGGGCACTGTGGCAACCGGCGCAGGCGCCTTCGAACACCCGCCGCCCATTGGCCAGGTTCGCCGTGACGGGCAGGCTGGCGACCGTCTTTTGCGCTTGGGCCACCGGCTCGCCCTCGAGGCTGCCGAGGTAATGGGCGATCGCCCGCAGGTCATCGTCGGGCAAGGTCGACAGCTCGCTGACCACCGGTCCCATCGGCCCTGCCGCCACGCCGTGTTCGGTGCTGAAACCGGTGCGCATGTAGCTGAACAACTGGTCTTCGGTCCAAGGCGTGGGCGCCTTGGACAAACCGGTCAGGGCGGGCGCTTCCCAACCGTCGACCATCGCCCCGGACAAGAACTTCGCCCCGCCCTGCTCCGCGCCCATCAGGTTGCGCGGCGAGTGGCAGGCGGCGCAGTGGCCCAGGCCGTTTACCAGATAATTGCCACGGTTCCACTGCGCGCTGCGTGCCGGATCGTCCTGATATTCGCCCTGCTTGAGGAACAGCGTATTCCAGCCCGCCATCAGCGCCCGCACATTGAACGGGAAGCGCATCTGGTTGATCGGCGGCGTACTGGGCACCGCGGTTTGTGACATCAGATAGGCATAGAGTGCCTGCATGTCGGCTTCCTTGATGTTGCGAAAAGCCGTGTAGGGAAATGCCGGGTAGAGGTGGCGCCCATCACGGCTGATGCCTTGGCGCATGGCCCGGTCGAATGCGGCAAATGACCAGTGGCCGATGCCCGTCTGCGCATCAGGCGTGATGTTGCTGCTGTACAGCGTCCCGAACGGCGTATCCATGGCCAGCCCGCCCGCGTTGGTCACGCCACCGTGGGCGGTGTGGCACACGGCGCAGTCACCGGCGGCGGCCAGTTGCCGGCCGCGTTCGAGAGTCGCCGCGCTCCAGGTGCCGGCCGGTGGCGGCGTCACGGCGGCGATTTCTGCGCGCCAGGGCATGGCACTGATACCCAGGCCCAGGGCAGTGCCGAACAGCCCTGCCAGGCCGCCGAACAGCCATTTGCGCTTCTTGCTTTTGACCGGCGCCGCGTAAGGCAGCCCGACCGGGTCCTGGGGCTCGGCAGCCTTGAGCGCCGCCAGCACCCGCTCGGCGGTGATCGGCAGCTCGCGAAAACGGATGCCGGTGGCATCGAATACCGCGTTGGCGATCGCCGCAGCACTGGGCACCGAGGCCGACTCCCCTGCCCCCAGCGGCGGTTCATTCTGGCGCTGCATCATCATCACATCGACTTGCGGCACCTCGGGAAAGGTCAGGATCGGATAGCCGCCCCACTCCTTGCTGACCACCCGCGATTCTTCGAACGTCACCTGCTCCTTGAGCACACGGCTGGTGGACTGCATCACGTTGCCGTGAATCTGGTGCTGCACCCCGGCTGGGTTGACCATCATGCCGGCGTCATGGCCGACCACCACGCGAGTCACAGCGATGTCGCCGGTGTGCTTGTCGATGGCCACGTCGGCCACCCAGGCGGCCCAGGCAGCACCAAAGCCGGGGAATTTACTGTGGATGTAGCGCGCGTAGGCGAAGCCGCGGCCACGCAATACACCGTCTTCGCCAGGGGTCTGACCGGGCTGTGTGTGTGGCGTCCATTGCGCGCGCTCGGCGGTGGCGCGCACCAGTTCGGCGGCGCGTTCGTCAGGCAGATAGCGCAGGCGGTATTCCACCGGGTCGACGCCCGCCTCGTGGGCCAGTTCGTCGATATAGGATTCGTGGGCGAACACGTTGGGCAGCGCCGATACACCACGCAACCAAGAGGCGCGCACGATGGGCGCCATGTCCTCGATGCTGACTCGCAGCTCCGGGTAGCTGTAATGGGGCACCGCAGTCCGGTCGCCCATCTCGTAGGCCACCGGCACCGGCTCGACGCGGCCGGTCAGCAGCAGTGCCAGAGTCGGGGCGCCGTTGGATGGGTAGCGGGTGCGGAAGTCGTAGACGGCCAGGTCGCCGGCGGCGTCGATACCACCGTCGACGTCCATCAACTGCGCGGTGCCCTTGGGCTCCCAAGCGTGCTCCTGCTCGCGGGTCAGTTGCACGCGCACCGGCTTGCCGACCGCGCGGGACAGCAGCACCGCGTCGGCGCATACATCATCGGCACAGTTGCGCCCGTAGCAGCCGGACGCCTCCATGCGGATGATCTCGATGCCGGTTTCATCGACCTCCAGCAGCCAGCCCAGGTCGGCGCGCAACGCGTGGGGATTCTGGGTGCCGGACCAGATGCGGATCGCCTGGGGCTGGTAGTCGGCCACCGCGCAGGCCGGGCCGATGGAACCGTGCAGTTGGTAAGGCCACAGGTAGCGGCGAGTCAGGCGAGTCGCGACGCTGGCCAACGCGGCATCGACGCCGCCGGTGTCGTGCACGACCCGCTCGATCGACGGGTTGTCGCGCAGTGCTTGTTCAATATTGTCGAGGTTGGGCAGATGTTGCTGCCAGGGCTTCCATTGCACCTTGAGCTCACGCGCGGCTTTGATGGCCTGCTCTTCGCGCTCGGCCACCACACCGATAAAGTCGCCGATCACCACTACGCGGACAATGCCGGGAAGATGGGCGATGGAGCTTTCATTGACAGCGATCAGGCTGGTGCCGACGAACACCCCGGTGTCGTAGCCGTCATAGGGTGGGCGCACCACGCGGCCGTGGAGCATGTCCGGCACGCGCATGTCGTGCACGAAGGTCAGCTCGCCGGTGGCCTTGGCCGGGATATCGACCCGCGCCGAGCTTTGCCCTACCAGCTTGTAATCGGCCAAAGACTTCAACGGTGCGTCGCCGCTGAGGGTCAGCTCGATGCGCTGGCCCTGGATCAACTCGGCGAAACTCAGCGCCCGGCCATCGCGGCTCTGCACCACGCCGGCTTCGATGTGCAGGTCGTCACTGCCCAAGCGCTCGGCCGCTGCCGCCAGCAACCAGCGGCGCGCTTCGGCGGCGGCGTTGCGCAGCGGCACGGCCGAAGTTTGCAAGGTGGCACTGGCGATGGTTGCACCCTGGTTCGGCGCCCGGGCGGTGTCGCCCAGAACCACACGCAACTGGTCCATGCGCAGGTCGAGTTCTTCGGCGACGATCTGCCCCAAGGAGGTCTGGATGCCGGTGCCCAGGTCCACATGGCCGTTGAAAGCGTAATACTCGCCGGTATCGCACAGGGCGATGAACAGCCCTAGCTCTTTAGGTTTGAGAATGGGCGTCTTGCCCTTGGGCACCAGTCCGGGCGGTGGCTGGATCTGGTCGACCACCAACAACACGCCTTCGCGCGCCAGCAGTTCGGCCTGGGTCGGAACGGCACGGTCAGTCATTGCGACGGCTCTCACGATAAAGCTGGGCGGCGCGACGCACCGCAGCGAGGATTTCGAGGTGCGTGCCGCAACGACACAGGTTGGCCGACAGCGCGCGGCGAATCTGCGCTTCGCTGGGGTCGGGGTTGCGGTCGAGCAAGGCCTTGGCGGTCATGATCATGCCGTTCAGACAGTAGCCGCACTGCGCCGCCTGGGCGTCGATGAAGGCCTGCTGTACCGGGTGAGGGTGATGGCGGTCGCCCAGGCCTTCGAGGGTGGTGACGTTACGATTCGCCACCCCACTCCAGGGCATCACGCAGGCGCGCGTGGCTTTGCCGTCGACGATCACCGTGCACGCCCCGCATTCGCCCAGGCCGCAGCCGAACTTGGGGCCGTTAAGGTGCAGATCGTTGCGCAGCACCAGCAGCAAGGGCGTGTCGGCCATGGCGCTGCACGTCACCGGTTGGCCGTTGACGGTGCAACTGATGCGAGTCGACGCGGTAGGCGAAAGAGGTGTGTTCATGCCGCTCTCTATTTTCGTGTAGTACTTACTACATCAAAAGGCAAGAACGGTGCCAAGCGGCTGACTGACGCTCAAAGACTCGCGCCAGGTTCGCCAGGAGCGGTGAATCAGGCAGGGTCGTCGATCATCTTGCGCAGCAGGAACAGCATCGCCACTCGCTCGCCGGGGTTGAGGTTGCTCAGGGTCAGCTCGCTGATCTGCTGGGCGCACGGCACGGTCTGCTCCACAGCCACGCGACCAGCCTCGGCCAGGTGCACGATGACCTTGCGCCGATCCTGGGCGTCATGCCCCAGCGCCACCAGTTCGCGCGCCTTGAGGCGCTCGACGATCCCGCGGATGGTGGCCTGGTCGACGGCAGTCAGCGCCACCAGTTCGGTGAGCGAGCTGGGGCCATGGTCGCGCACGGCGCAGAGGGTGATGAACTGCACTGCGGTGAGCTGCGACTCGCCGACGTTCTGCTGGAAGATCGCCATATGGCGCTGATAAGCCTTGCGCAGCAAGTGCCCCACCTGTTCGGTAAAGGCATAGGAAGGATCGGTGGAACTCATGGGCAGGACAGGTCCGCGGCAGCTGGAAAACACATACGATAACTCAAAGCCCACCCCCACCGCGCGCCCGGACCTTGCATCACGGGCGCCAGCGGTGCGCGGTCACTTGGCGATAGAAGCCGCCGGGGCGACCACATCACCGGCCAATACCACGGCCTGGTCGTCCAGGTAGATGTCGCAGTGACGCAGCGGGATATCCATATGGCACGGCGTCTTGCGCTTGCCGCCCACCTCGGTGTTAGGGCCGGTGGAGAACAGGAAGTTGCCGTAGAACGCACGGGCGTCCATGCACATGCCGTCGTTCTTGTCGTGCAGGCCCATGGCGGTCCATTGCGCGCGCGGCTGCAGGCCCCAGCCGATATGGGAGATGCCGTACACCTCGGGATCGTTGAAGTACTTCATGTATTCGCGCAAATACTCCGCCTCGAAGCCACCGTGAATACGGGTAATGAAGCCTTTTTCGATCTCCAGGGTGATGCGCTCGCGGCAGTAGGTCTTGAACGGCAGCAGGATATCCCCCACGTCCAGCACCAGAGTGCCTTCGGCGGTTTCCTCGTTCGGCCAGGTGAACAGAAAGCCACTGGGCCAATGGTCCCAGCGCCCAGGTTGATCAACGTAGCCATACTCGGTGACCGCCGGATACTGGCCTAGCGCCGCACGGAAATCGCTGCCGGCGCGGGAACGCACGGTCATGGTACGGGCCTGCTTGAGCACGGCTTCGGCGGCCATCACGCGGGCCTTGTCGGCCTCGCTCGGCAGCATACGGGCCAGCACTTCCGGGGGCTCGACGGCCAGCAGGATGCGCGTGCCGGTCTTGAGGATCTGCTCCTGTTCGGGGGAATGCAGCAGCATCATGGTGTCGACGATCAGGTCAGCGGCTTCCAGCGCGCGCTGGGCCGCGAGGTTGCCGGTGAGCGCGGTGTCGCCGCAGTAGGCGGTCATGTCGTTGCCCATGGCCACCGGGGCATTGAAGGCCGGCAACTCCACGGCATACACCTTGGCGCCCAGCCGCTGCGCGGCCTCCATCGCCGCACGCACGGTGCGCGGGTTGGAGTAGTGGGCCTTGAGGATGGCCACGCTTTGGGTGGCGTCCACTTTCGACAACGTGAGCACATGTTCGAACATCTGGGTCAGTTCAGCGTCGCTGACAGCCATTGCATTTACTCCTGAGCCGGTGGGTGAAATATGCACCGCGATGGCGCGGCGCGCTTCGTGATGGTGCATATTTACAATGTATACGCTACTTTATGACACATTAAAAAACTATAAAGCGGCGCCTGCAAAGTGCGAGCCAATCATCAAAAAATAGATAAAGCTCATATTTTACTAAGCATAAAACCTGATCTAGCGCCTTGGACGCTTTTCCAACTATTTTTCGACAGGCCCCTTCACAGCGAAAAAGAATAGTGCATACACTGTAAATGCGTTCCGATCCCACGCTCTGGAGATCGGCCATCGAGGAGACAACACCCATGGGGGCAACACAACGAATCGCCATCGTCGGCGCCGGCCTGGGCGGCGCCGCAGCTGCCGCCTCGCTGCAGCAGGCAGGCTTCGAAGTCGATATCTACGAACAGGCGCAGCACTTCTCACGCCTCGGCGCCGGGATCCACATGGGCCCCAACGTACTGAAGATCTTCCGCCGCCAAGGCATCGAGAAGCAGCTTGAAGCCATGGGCTCGCACCCGGACTTCTGGTTCAGCCGCAGCGCCGACGGCGAATACATGTCGCGCATCCCCCTGGGTGATTTCGCCCGCAAGGAATACGGCGCTGCCTACCTCACCGTGCATCGCGGCGACCTGCATGCCTTGCAGATGACCGCCCTCAAGCCCGGCTCGGTGCACTTCAACAAACACCTGGCCAGCCTCGACGAAAGCGGCAGCGACGTGCTGCTGAAGTTCGCCGACGGCACCCAGGCCCGCGCAGACATCGTGATCGGTGCCGACGGCATCAACTCCCGCGTTCGCGAACACCTGCTGGGCGTCGAAGCGCCCACCTACAGCGGCTGGGTCGGCCACCGCGCGTTGATCCCGGCGCACAAGCTGGCCAAATACGACTTCAATTTCGAGGACTGCGTGAAATGGTGGTCGGGCGACCGCCACCTGATGGTCTACTACACCACCGCCAAGCGCGACGAGTACTACTTCGTCAGCGGCGTGCCCCAAGCCGAATGGGAAGGCGGCAACGCCAGCTATGTCGACTGCAGCCGCGAGGCCATGTTCGATGCCTTCAAGGGCTACCACCCCAGCGTCCAGTCCTTGATCGAGAACGCCGAGGACATCACCAAGTGGCCACTGCTCAACCGCCAGCCACTGCCGGTCTGGAGCAAGGGCCGCATGGTGTTGTTGGGCGATGCCTGCCACCCGATGAAACCGCACATGGCCCAGGGTGCCGCCATGGCCATCGAAGACGGCGCCATGCTCGCCCGCTGCCTGATGGAGACCGGCCTCAGCGACTACAGCACCGGCTTTCGCTTGTACGAGGCCAACCGTAAAGAGCGGGCTTCCCGCGTGCAGGCCGTGTCCAACGCCAACACCTGGCTGCGCACCCAGGAAGACCCCTCGTGGGTATTCGGCTACGAGTTGTTCGACCACCCGCTCAAATCAGAGAACGCAGCATGAGTCGCTTTCTCTACGGCGCCAACGTGCAGGCCAACGGCATTCGCCAGCATTACCTGCGCTATGGCGGCAAAGGCCAACCGCTGTTGCTGATTCCGGGCATCACCAGCCCGGCCATCACTTGGGGTTTCGTCGCCGAGCGCCTGGCTGAGCACTTCGACACCTACGTACTGGATGCCCGCGGCCGCGGCTTGTCATCGACCGGGCCGGCACTGGACTACGGCACCGACGCCTGCGCCGACGACATCGCCGCCTTCGCCCAGGCCCTCGAGCTCAAGGACTGCGTGCTGGTGGGCCACTCCATGGGTGCACGTTTCATCCTGCGTGCCGCCACCCGCCATCCCGAGGCACCGTTCAGCCGCCTGGCCTTGATCGACCCGCCAGTGTCCGGCCCGGGCCGTCGCAAATACCCCGGCAAGCTGCCGTGGTACATGGACTCGATTGCCCAGGCCGAGCAAGGCATGAGCGCCGCCGACATGCTCGCCTTCTGCCCGACATGGACCCTGGAGCAACGCGCCCTGCGCGCCGAATGGCTGCACACTTGCTATGCGCCGGCAATCCTCAAGGCCTATGAGGATTTTCACCAGGTGGACATCCATCAGGACTTCCCCCTGAACCGCATCCCTACCCTGCTGATGATTGCGGGCAAGGGCGGCGTGATCGACGCCGAAGACGAAGCCGAAATCCGCGCCCTGCAACCGTCGATCGAAACCGCGAAGGTGGACAACGCCGGGCACATGATCCCTTGGGACGACTTCGAAGGCTTCTTCCGCGCCTTCGGCAGCTTCCTCGGCCACCCCCTGAGCTGAATCCGGAGACCCATCATGAGCAAGCTCTACCGCATCGGCCAGATCGTGCCGAGCTCCAACACCACCATGGAAACCGAGATTCCGGCGATGCTCACCGCGCGCCAGTTGATCCGTCCCGAGCGCTTCACCTACCACTCGGCGCGCATGCGCATGAAGCACGTGAAGAAGGAAGAACTGGCAGCCATGGACGCACAGTCCGACCGTTGCGCCCTGGAGCTGTCCGATGCCCGCGTCGATGTGCTCGGCTACGCCTGCCTGGTGGCAATCATGGCCATGGGCCGTGGCTACCACCGTGAATCCCAGCAGCGCCTGGGCCAAGTGGTGCTGGACAACGACTCCGAGGCCAAGGTGATCACCAGTGCCGGCGCTCTGGTAGATGGCCTCAAGGTGCTGGGCGCCAAGCGCATCGCCCTGGTGGCGCCCTACATGAAACCGCTGACCGAACTGGTGGTGGACTACATCCAGCACGAAGGCATCGAAGTGAAGGTGTGGCACGCCCTGGAGATCCCCGACAACCTCGAGGTGGCTCGCCATGATCCGTCCCGTCTGCCCGGTATCGTCGCCGGCCTGGACCTGACCGATGTAGACGTGATCGTGCTCTCCGCCTGCGTGCAGATGCCCTCGCTGGGTGCCGTCGCCAAGGTCGAGGCACAAACCGGCAAGCCTGTGCTTACCGCCGCCATCGCCACTACCTACGCCATGCTCAAGGCCCTGCAACTGGAGCCGATCGTGCCCGGTGCCGGGGCCTTGCTGTCTGGCGCCTACTGAGGAGCACGCTCATGAGCAGCGCAGAAGACAATTATGCCGGGGTGTGGGGTAATCGCATCGGCTTCGGTCAGCGCCCGGCATTGCTGCTGATCGACTTCATGCAGGGCTACACCACCGAGGGCGCGCCGCTGTTCGCGCCCGGCGTAGTCGATGCCGTGTCCCATAGCGTCGACCTGCTGGCGGCCGCACGCGCCATCGGCGTTCCGGTGATCCACACCAATATCCGCTACCATCCCGGGCACTTCGCCGACGGTGGCATGTGGGTGAAAAAGGCACCGGTGATGAAGGACATGATCGAGGGCAATCCCTTGGCCGCGTTTTGCCCTGAAGTGACGCCACTGCCGACCGAGGTGGTGCTGACCAAGCAATACGCCAGCGCCTTTTTCGGTACCAGCCTGGCACCCATGCTGCATGCACTGGGCGTAGACACGCTGATCATGCTGGGCTGCTCCACCAGCGGCTGCGTGCGTGCCACCGCCGTGGACGCAGTGCAATACGGCTATCGCGGCATCGTGGTGCGCGAGTGCGTCGGCGATCGGCACCAGGCACCCCACGAGGCCAACTTGTTCGACATCGATAATAAATACGGGGATGTGGTTTCCCGAGCACAAACGCTGGACTATCTCGCCACGCTGTAAGGGCTCCCAGGGAGGCGTCCATTCAAGAGACGCCCCTCGCCCACTGATTCCTGTCTGCCCATGAACATAGCCCGTAGCGCCGCAAAAGCGGCAGAATCAGGAGACACGACATGTCACTCAGCGAAACTGGAGCCCTGGAAATGCCGCGTGCGCAGGCGTCCGACAGCTACCGCAAGATCATCTGGAGGCTGATCCCCTTCCTGTGCTTCTGCTACCTGGCCTCCTACCTGGATCGCATCAACGTCGGCTTCGCCAAACTGCAGATGCTCGATACGCTGCACATGAGCGAAACCGCCTACGGCCTGGGCGCAGGCCTGTTTTTCGTCGGTTATATCCTGTTCGAAGTGCCGAGCAACCTGGTACTGGAAAAGGTCGGCGCACGGCTGTGGATCGCGCGCATCATGATCAGCTGGGGGCTGCTGTCGGGACTGACCATGTTCGTCACCAGCGAATGGCAGTTCTACACCCTGCGCTTTCTGCTGGGCGCCGCCGAAGCAGGCTTTCTGCCGGGCGTGCTGTATTACCTGAGTCAGTGGTTTCCGTCCTACCGTCGCAGCCGCATCATCGCGCTGTTCATGATCGGTCTGCCGTTGTCGAGCCTGCTGGGCAGTCCCCTGTCGGGCTGGATCATGGGCCACTTCGGCGGTGTCGGCGGCCTGGCCGCGTGGCAGTGGCTGTTCCTCCTGGAAGCGGTGCCGACCGTGGTACTGGGTTTCCTGTGTTTCGCGGTACTGCCCAACGGCATCAGCGACGCAAAATGGCTGAGCCACGCGGAAAAGTCCGAACTCAGCGCTGTGCTGGCCAAGGACGAAGGCGAAAACCCGGGCGGCCACTCGTTCCGCGACGGCTTCTTCAACATCAAGGTCTGGATGCTTGGTGGCATCGACTTCTCGATCCTGCTCAGCGCCTACGCCATGGGCTTCTGGCTGCCGACCTTCATCAAAAACGCCGGGGTGTCCAACCCCGCCGATATCGGCCTGCTGGTGGCCATTCCGAGCCTGGCCGGGTTGATCGGCATGCTCGCCATCGGCGCCAGTTCGGACAAGCACCGCGAGCGCCGCTGGCACATCATCGTGCCCTTTATCGTCGGTGCCGCAGCGATGTTCCTGAGCACCTTCTTCACCCAGAACGTGGCGGCGACCGTGGCGTTGTTCTCGGTCGCTTCGCTGACCATCATCGGCGCCGTGCCGGTGTTCTTCAGCCTGCCCGCGACCTTCCTCAAGGGCACCGCGGCCGCTACGGGCTTCGCCCTGGCCTGCTCGGTGGCAAACATCGCCGGGCTGGTAAGCAACTCACTTATGGGCGTGGTGATGGACCACTTCCACAGCCCGCAAATAGCGCTGTGGATCTTCGCCGGGTGCTTGCTGCTGAGTTCATTGCTGGTGGTGGCGCTGCCTGCAAAAGTCGTCAACCGATAAAACCACCGCGCTCCACCGAGTGGCTTCAGCGATAGCGATATCACTGAAGTCCACGACCTCTACCGCCCAGAAAACGGTGAACCCATTTGAACAAAGCCATCTCCAGCACGGCAGCAGTCATCGCCGCCTCCTGCTACCTGAGTGCCTGCAGCCATAGCGCAGCGACCTCGCCCGACATCGCCCAGCCCTCGCTGAAAACCGTCTCCAGCCCACTGCTCCACCAGGAGGGCCTGACCTTCAAGGATCTCGATCACAATGGTGTGCTGGACACCTATGAGGACTGGCGGCTGACACCCCAAGCCCGTACCAGAGATCTGGTACAGCGCATGAGCCTGGAAGAAAAAATCGGATTGATGATGCACAGCACCGCCCCCTACGTCGCGACAGGCGCAGACGCGGGTTACAACCTTGCAAAGCTCTCGCCATTGATTGCCGACAAGCACATCAATCATTTCATCTCGCGCCTCAGCATCTCCCCTGCCGAGATGGTCAGCAGCTACAACCAGCTTCAGGGGCTGGCAGAAAAGACCCGCCTGGGCATCCCGATCAGCTTCAGTACCGATCCACGTAATCATTTCCAGTACACCCTGGGTGCAAGCGTCAGCTCCGGCAGTTTTTCCCAGTGGCCAGAGACACTGGGGCTTGCTGCCATCGGTGACGAAAAACTGGTTGAGCGATTCGGCGATATCGCCCGGCAGGAATACCGCTCCATGGGTATCCAGATCGCCCTGTCACCCCAAGCGGACCTGGCCACGGAGCCGCGCTGGTCGCGCATCAACGGTACCTTCGGTGAAGATGTCGATCTGGTAGGCAAGATGACCGCGGCGTATATCAGCGGTTTTCAACATGGCAGCCACGGCCTGCAACCTGACGGCGTCGCGGCAACCGTCAAGCACTGGGCCGGCTACGGCGCAGCCTACAAGGGCCTGGATGCGATGAATGCCTACGGCCGCAATCTTGCTTATGGCGCCGAGGACTTCAAGACACAACTGAGCCCTTTCAAGGCGGCGTTCGCCGTCGACGCGGCAGAGATCATTCCCACCTATGGCGTGCCACCTGAAGGGATCACCGTCAATGGCAAGCCTCTGGAGCGCGTCGGTGCAAGCTTCAGCAAGCAAATGCTGGCCGAGTTGCTGCGCAACGAGTACGGCTTCAAGGGCATCATCCTGACCGACTGGTTGATCACCAACAGCTGTACAGACGAATGCCTGACCGGCAGTAAAGTCGGGCAAGATCCCAACCAGGCTTATTCCAAGTACGGCATGCCGTGGGGCGTCGAGGGGCTGACCGAAAAACAGCGCTTCATCAAAGCGGTGGATGCCGGAGTCGATCAATTTGGCGGGACCTTCAATACCGGGCCGCTGATCGAAGCGGTCAAGGACGGCGCTGTCTCCATGGCCCGGATCGACCAATCGGTCACGCGACTGTTATTGCAGAAATTCCAACTCGGCCTGTTCGAGACGCCTTACGCGGACGGCGCCGCAGCCGAGCGAATCGTCGGCAATGCGCAGTTCAAGGAAGAAGGCCTCCAGGCGCAGCGCCGCTCGCTGGTCATGCTGCAGAACCAGCAGCATGTGCTGCCGCTCAAACCCGGCACCAAGGTGTATCTGGTCGGTGTGTCGAGTGCACAGGCGCAACAGCATGGTTTGACCGTGGTATCCGCTCCCGAGGCCGCCGATGTAGCGGTGGTACGCATGAACGCACCGTTCCAGACCCATGCGACCTATGCGTTCGGCTCCGGGTTGCATGAAGGTGATCTGGACTTCAAGCAAGACAACGCCGAATACGCGGCGCTGCTGAAGATCAGCGCGAAAGTACCCGTCGTGACCACGGTCTATCTCGACAGACCGGCCATCCTGGGTAACGTCGCGCAGGCCAGCCGTGCACTCGTTGCCAACTTCGGCGTGAGCGATCAGGCGCTGCTTGATGTGTTGACTGGCAAGCAGGCACCAGAGGGCAAATTGCCGTTCGAGTTGCCGTCGTCCATGGCTGCTGTCGAGGCTCAACAATCGGGCAAGGCCGCCGACAGCCCTTCGCCCCTCTACCCTCTGCATTTCGGCCTGAAGTACTGAGAGACAGGATTTTGGCACGCGAGGTATGCCTATCGAGTATCGGGCGTCTATCAACCAACCGCAGCGTGTGGTGTTCAAGCTGGCGGACAGTCGAGTCAATAGCCTCGATTCGGTTGATGGACGCCAGTTGCGCGTCTGGCACTGGCACGTCAGACAGCACGATGCGCGCCAGCGCTGATACTGAGCGCATCAGTCGAGCAATCGTAACAACCGCGCGCTGAACACCTTCGCATTCTTCTTCAAGCTGAACAGCTTGGGGTCTACCAACCACGTATGGGTGACGCCCATCAATGCCGTGTACAGCAATACCGCGCTTTGTTCGCTGTCCTGCTCAGGCAGTTGCTGCAACCGCTGTGCTTCATCAATCAGGCGCGCCAGGCTGTTCACGATCTTGCGCGTCAGTTTTCGCTCGCGGCGTACCGTGCCAGACATCTGCACGGTCAATTCTGTCTTGTTCAGCAAGATTTCGAAGGATTGTCGGTGCCAGCGGTTTTCCAGGAGCAAGGTGAACCACTGGTCGCAAAAGTACTGCAACGCCGGCAGGGGGGTGGCGTGCAGCTCCAGGCTTTGGGCAACCAATTGCTCCAGCGGCGCCTGTGAATAGTGCAAGACCGCTTCGTAAAGTTCGTCCTTGTTCTTGAAGTGCCAGTAGATCGGCCCGCGGCTAAAACCCGCAGCGTCGGCAATCATGGCTAAGGTAGTGTGGGAATAGCCGTGCTGGCTGAAGAGCTCAAGCGCGGCTTCGATGACTTTCAGGCGGGTGGTTTCGGCATCTTCTTTGGTTCGGCGCATTGAGGCTCTTCACGTGTTCAGGGGCGTAGCCACGGCGCAATGGCAACGCCGTGGCGGGCCGTTGCTACAACCTGTTGTCGCGGGCCATCTGCATGTAGGAGGTATCGAAGCGCAGTTTGACGTTCTTGGCATCGCCGAGCAACTTGCCATTGGGCAGGCTGATACCAATGAAGTCTGCGTTGGCGGCGCCTTGGCCAAGCAGGCCGTGGGCGAAGGAGAACTGCCTGACGCTGTCCATCGCAGTGTAGGCCTGCTGGCTTTCAATGAACGCCAGCGATTCTGCGGGGGTCCAGAACATTTTCATGCCCTTGAGTTGCGACTCGTAACCGGCCTGGTCGGTGCCCGACGCTTCGCCCAGATAGGCACGGGCTTTGGCACCGGCCGGCGTGTTGCTGGCGATGATGCCCATCACCTCATACCACGCGCCGACCACTGCCTTGCCGAACGCCGGGTTGTCGGCCAACGTCTTGCTGTTGACCAGGGTCAGGTCTTTGATATGCCCTGGGATCTGGCTGGAGTCAAATACGCGATGAACGCCCGGTACGGCAGCGACCTGATCGAGCAGCGGGTTCCAGGTGACCACGTTGCGCACGTCCTTGCTGGCAAAGCTGCCGACGATGTCGGCATCCGAAGTA
Source organism: Gammaproteobacteria bacterium (assembly GCA_903970465.1). GTDB lineage: Bacteria > Pseudomonadota > Gammaproteobacteria > Pseudomonadales > Pseudomonadaceae > Aquipseudomonas. The sequence continues at coordinate 33,486 of CAJCIO010000056.1, read as the reverse complement.
TTCACGACCTTTACATCTTTTTCGCTGAGGCCGACGCTCTCCAGGGCATGGGCAAGCAGGTAATGTGAGACTGACAACTCGACCAGATTGATTTTCTGGCCCTTGAGGGTCTTCATGTCGGCGCTGTCTTTCATGACGATGCCATCGTTGCCATTTGAATAGTCACCCACGATCAACGCCGTGCTGTCGACCCCGCCCGCCGCTGGAATCGACAAGGCGTCCATGCTGGTCAGCACCACCGCGTCGTACTTGCCGGCGGTGTACTGGTTGATCGATTCGACGTAGTCATTGATCTGGGTGATGTTGACCTTGATGCCGTATTTATCGGCCCATTTTTTCATGATCCCGGACTCGTCGGCGTACTTCCATGGCATCCAGCCGGCATAGATGCTCCACGCCAGGTTGAACTGTTGTTTAGGTTCGGCGTAGGCGCTGATCGGCAGGCTGCCGGCCAGGACCACGCTGATTGCACAGAGCAGCGTCTTCAGGGGCTTGATGGACATGGTCTGACCTCGTTCAATTTAGAAGAACTTCAGGTAGCGCTGTATTTCCCAATCGGAAACATGGGTGTGGTACGCGGTCCATTCATCACGCTTGAAGTCGATGAAGGCACGGAACAGGTCATCACCAAAGACTTCGCGCGACAGAGGGTCCGCTTCGAAGGCGTCAATGGCCTCATCAAGGTTGCGCGGCAGGCATTCGATGTCCATTTCGGCCACCTGCGCTTCGCTGTAGTTGTACATGTTCTCGCGGTGCGGCAAGCCGGGGTCAAGTTTGTCGCGAATACCCTCCAGGCCCGCTGCGAGGATCAACGCAGCACCCAGATAAGGGTTGCAGGCGATGTCTGCCGCTCGGCACTCGACACGACTGCCTTGGGAAGGGATGCGCAGCATGTTGGTGCGGTTGTTGTTGCCGTAGCAGACGAACACCGGCGCCCAGGTCGAGCCCGACATACTGCCCTTGCGCACCAGGCGCTTGTAGCTGTTGACCGTCGGCGCAATGACCGCACAGATGGCCTGCGCGTGCTTCAAGACCCCTGCGATAAAGTGATAGCCCAGTTGGCTGACGCCGCATTCATGAACATCGTCGTGGTCAGGCTCGAACAGGTTGCGCCCGGTTTCGCGGTCGGCCAGCGACATGTTGTAGTGCGCGCCGCTGCCAGTGCGGTCCGCCGAGGGTTTAGGCATAAAGCTGGCGAAGGCGCCGTGCTTGCGAGCGATCTCGTTGGCCAGCAGGCGGAAGAAAACGAAACGGTCGGCCATGGTGAGTGCGTCGGCGTACTTGAAGTCAGTTTCGAACTGACCGTTCGCGTCTTCGTGATCGAACGAGTAGACATCCATACCGATGTCGTTGAGCGCCTCGACTAGTTCGCCGACGATGTGCAGGTTGTCCATCAGCCCGCGTGGGTCGTAGCAGGGCTTGGCCAGGTTGTCGCGCTGACTGAGGGGTTCGAAGCCGCCGTCGGCGGTGTCCTTGAACAGGAAAAATTCGGTCTCGATGCCCAGATTGAAGGTGTAACCCATGGCCGCCGCAGCGTCTGTCTGGCGTTTCAGCGCACCTCGGGAGCAGGCGCTGAAGGGTTTGCCGTCCAGGTAGAGATCACTGGCAAACCAGGCCAGCTCTTTGTTCCAGGCACACTGAATGGCGCTGGTCGGATCGGGCATTGCCGCGACTTCATTGTCGCTGATGTCCTGGGGCACACCATCCAGTGCCGCGCCGGTGTATAGCTCCGAACCGTTGAGCATCTGGCCCAGATGCGCGAGCGGCACGAATTTACCTTTGATCACGCCATGAATATCGACGTAGCTGGCCATGGCATATTTCACCCCCTTTGCCAGCAGGGTGATTTTCAGCTGTTCCGCTTCCGGGCTGTGGCTCATTGCAGGTTATCTCCGCTGATAAGGTCATGGCGCCAAGCACCCTGGCACGATTCGTTCATTCAATATACATGCCAGCGTGTATATATAAGCGCAGAGCAAGGTTTGCCAGGTTTGGGCGCTCGCCTCCAGTGACACGAAGAGGAATTAGCTAAATGCTTGAGTTGATGAAAGAAAAACACTTCATGAATCTGGGCGACATCCCCCTCCAGAACGGCCAGACAATCCAGGATGCACAGCTGTGTTACCAAGTGCTGGGCCGGCCCAATGCCGCGTGCGACAACGTTGTGCTGATCCCCAGCTATTACGGTGGCACGCATTGGGGCAGCTTGCCCTTGCTTGGTGCGGGCAGCCCGCTGGCCAGCGGAAACTACTGTGTGGTGCTGACCAACCTGTTTGGCTCTGGTTGGTCGAGTTCGCCCAGCAATGCCAAGCCAGGCCAGCGCGGAGCGGATTTCCCGCGGATTAGCCTGGCCGATAACGTCGAGGCGCAGCGCCGACTGCTGGACGCTTTGTTTGGCCAATGGCGGCTGGCGCTGGTGTGCGGTTGGTCAATGGGCGGCATGCAGGCTCTGCATTGGGCGATGCATTATCCGGACAAGGTCCAGCGCATTTTGCCGATCTGCGCGACGGCCCAATGCTGGCCGCATAATCGGGTATTTCTTGAAGGCGTCAAGGCCGCATTGTGCGCCGACAGCAGTTGGCAACACGGACGTTACGAGGCGCAACCACAGGCTGGGCTGCGTGCGTTCGGCCGGGTCTACGCGGGGTGGGCATACTCTCAGGCATTCTTCCGTAACGGCCTGTACCGCGAGTTAGGCTTCAGTACGGTCGAAGCGCTGCTCGAGTTCTGGGAAAACGACCACTTGGCACAAGACGCCAACGACCTGCTGTGCACCCTGCACACCTGGCAAGACGCCGCACCGCCGAACGGTGAAAGCCTGGCTAGCGGCCTCGCCCGCATCCGTGCACGCACCCTAAGCATGCCCGGTAGCAGCGACCTGTACTTTACCGTCGAGGATGCGCGTCATGAGGCCAGCCTGATCAGGGATGCCCGCGTGCAGGTACTGCAATCAGACTGGGGCCACTGCGCCGGCGGTCCGGGCCGCGACCGTCAAGCCATGGCGCAAATTTTTGTGGGAATGGAGAGATTATTACTGTGATGCTTTCGAGCGAACATCAAGCGCCCCAGTACCCACCTTGAGGCGGCCCAGAACCTTTTTGGAGCAAGCGGCTCACCTCTTCAAGCCGTTGCAGGCCGAGATGTATTGAACGCTTAAGCCGGACCTAACTCCAAATCATGCCCAGATGCTCAACGCCGGCGTATCGCCTCGGTGGGTGTTTGAATCATTTACCCAATCGAGGAATTTTCATGACAGATCCACGTAACGTCGCTCACGACAAAAAAGTCCAGCAAGAGAAAAAGAACCACGGCGAAGAAATCGCGCCCGATGCCGAGCACGCGCCTCAGCCAGGCATGAAGCCACCCCTCAAGCACGATGATGACAAGCAAAACGAGCAGGCTTGACCCGGTACTGATCTGACCTGGAGCTTGCCGTATGGGGTTGCTGGCGCAAGTCAGCAGCCGCTCGGTCACCCACAGGTGAACCTGGCGTCCTGGACATACGTGATACAGCGGAAATATCAGTCGCGAAGGCCCAGTAAAGCGTGGACAGCGCATCCGGCCGAAATACATTAAAAAAACATAAAATTAATTGAACTTTTTATCCAATGGTAAATTTACATTTTGAAACATACCGTTCGGTAAAAAACATTCAGTAATCGCTCTCCCTCATTAAAGATTTTTTTCAGCGTGCCGAATTGTAGTCCTACAGGAAAGGCATGGACGAGCCGCACCGCGCGTCAAAAAATTACTTTCGAGAGAGCAACATGCTAAATAACCTGCTAATCAACATGACAGTAAGAGCAAAGCTGACACTCGGCTTCACGCTGGTCATCATGCTCACTGTGCTGATCGCGTTCACCGGCTGGACGGGCATATCGTCGCTCAGCGAACGCAGTGAACGTGTATCGGACATCGCCAAACTCAGCACCCTTACCAGGGATATGCGCATTGCCCGATTAGTCTACGGCCAGCGCTCTGATGATGCGAATGCGGCAACTTGGCTAAAAGCTTATGACAACCTGGACAGTCATTTGCGTTATCTCACTGAGGTGCTGGATTCCGCACTTAATGTTCCCCATGTGAAAACCGCAACTGCAGCGATGCAAGAGTATAAAGTTTTTTATAACAACATAATCAACGCCACCCATGCACGGGAGGCCAGCCGAGCCGTATTTGGTGCTAACGGTGACGACGCGGCGACCAAGCTGCAACAACTCGATACGCTGGCTAATTCGGCAGAGGGTACGCCCGCACAAAGCGATGCCATGGAGCAAGTATTGAAGCTGTTTCAAAAAATGCGCTTCGATGTTCGCGGGTATACGTATACGTTGAACCCCGAGGCGCAGCCGTTGGCTATTGCTTCTATCGCGACAGCGCAGGAGTCTGTTAAAAGTCTGGAAGGCGCTGGCATTGAACTCGCGACGGTCAAGAGCGCTGAAGAGTCATTGAGTAAATACGCATCCGCCATCGGGCAGTTTTCCGCGTCGCAGCTCGAGATCAATCAAGGGCAATCGGGCATTACCAAAAACATCGAAATCCTGCTGAGTTCTGCTGATCAACTGGCAAAGAATCAGGTAGACCTGCGAGTCCAGGACGTCGATCAAGCAGGCAGAATGCTGATCATCTGGCTCGTAGTCGCAGTACTCGTCAGCGTACTGGCCGCCTGGATCATCAGCCGCCTCATCGTCGTCCCGCTTCGTGAAACGCTGCAGTTGGCGGACCAGGTAGCCGGTGGCAATCTGACGTACAACCAGGTCACCACACGGCGCGACGAACTGGGTCTGCTGCAAAACAGCATGCAACGAATGACCGCCAACCTGCGTCAGTTGATCGGTGGCTTGCATGAAGGCGTCACTCAAATAGCGAGCGCTGCTGAACAATTGTCAGCCGTGACCGAGCAGACCAGTGCCGGAGTCAATAGCCAGCGCAACGAGACCGATCAGGTCGCCACCGCCATGAATCAAATGGCATCTACTGTGCAGGAAGTTGCCAGCAACGCAGAGCAGGCTTCGCATGCGGCGGCCAGCGCTTCTAAAGAGGCCCGTGATGGAGATGCAGTGGTCACGAAAGCCGTGCTTCAGATAGAAAAACTCGCAACTGAAGTCGGTCACTCCAAGACCGCAATGGATGATCTCAAGGAAGAAAGCAACAAGATTGGCGGCGTGCTTGACGTGATCAAAGCCGTTGCCGAACAGACAAACTTGCTGGCCCTCAACGCGGCCATCGAGGCGGCGCGCGCCGGTGAAGCAGGACGCGGTTTTGCGGTTGTGGCTGATGAAGTCAGAAGCCTCGCGCAGCGCACCCAAACGTCCACCGAAGAAATCGCGGCACTGATCGATGGCTTGCACCGCCGCACCGCGCAAGTGGCTACCACCCTCGAAAACAGTCGCCTGCTCACCGACAACAGCGTCGAGCTCACCCGTGACGCAGGTACATCGATCAGAAACATCAGCCAGTCGATATCCACCATCGAGTCGATGAACCAACAGATCGCGGCCTCCGCCGAAGAGCAGAGTGCAGTGGCCGAAGAAATCAACCGCAGTGTACTGAGCGTCAGGGACATCTCCGAACAAACCGCCTCCGCCAGTGAAGAAACCGCAGCGTCCAGCGTCGAGCTGGCAAGGCTCGGTATGCACCTGCAGGGGCTGGTGAGTAAATTCGAGATATGACGCAACTGAGGTGTCTACCAACGGCGGCAGGCTTTGCCTATCGCCTCATCTGCGCCTTGAGAGCAAGACGGCAGAACGTATCGCAGATCCGCTAGCGCATCCCGCTTGCGCGGCGAACATCGACTGACGCTATGAAATGGATGATCAGCCACAGGAGCCTTAAGATATACCGCCATAAAAAAATTTTGCCGGACCTCTTGAAATCGTTTTTCGTCGATCCTAAATTTTTATCACGCGATGCCGAACACGGGTCGCGTCTTGAATCACTTGGAGAAACCTCAGGAGATTTCGCAATGGCTACTACTCTTTCGTTGGCACCACTGTTCCGTCAGTCTGTAGGCTTTGACCGTTTCAACGACCTGTTCGAGTCGGCGCTTCGTAGCGAGACCGGCAATGCCTATCCACCTCACAACGTCGAAAAGCATGGTGATGATGAATATCGCATTGTCATCGCTGCGGCTGGACTTGCTGAGCAGGACATAGACATTCAAGTCGAAAAAGGTGTTCTGACGGTCGCCGGCGGCAAACGTGAAAATGAGAAGGCAGTGACCTACCTTCATCAGGGCATTGCCCAACGGGCATTTCGGTTGTCGTTCCGCCTGGCGGATCACATCGAAGTTCGAGGCGCAGCGCTGAACAATGGCTTGTTGAGCATTGATCTGCTCAGGACTGTTCCGGAGGAGGCCAAGCCACGACGCATTGCTATCGGTGGCTCTGACAAGCCCGATCTCAAAGCTGTCGCAGGGCAATAAACGCATGGGGGCGCTCTTCGGAGCGCCCTTCTCGTTTTGCGAAATGATGAAGTGTCCATATTGCAATCAGTGCCTGCCGCCTCACATCGTTTTGTCGCACGGTGCTTGATGCTGGACCTCGCCGTGCAATGAGGTCAACCGATGCGGTGTCTTGATACGGCTCGCGCAACCATCAGACGCTATAGATCACCGTCTGCGACTCAGAAGGCTCGGCCATCGAGCGAGTGAAATACACATCACCCTCCTCGGTATGGATTTCGTACTCGGCTTTGCGCAGTTTGCCTGCGGCAACCACGCCATGGCGGACGACGCGCGCCGTCATCTTTGCGCCGTACATCTGCATCGCACGCTGAGCGATCGCCAGCCCGAGACCAAAGCCGACCGTGGCATCGTCGAGTCCGCGCTCGAACGGTTGGAACTTACTTTCCAGCCATTGACGGCTTCATATTGCACTTCTTCACGGTATCGCTGGCGCGCAATATTCAATCGAGTCGCCCAAGGCTTTTCAGGCGTCTGTAAAGCGTTCGCTCACTCACGCCTGATTCTTTAGCAAGCGCTGTTCGTGAACCCCTGAAGGTATTCAACCGATGCGCGATAGCTTGAAGCTCTTTGGTATTTTTTGTGCTCACCGCAAGCTGGAGGCGCCAACGCGCAAATTCAGCCCGCTTGACGGTTAAGATGGCCAGCCGGCGTGAAATGAAAACTGTAGCCTGTGTTCAGATAATTCTGCAGACCTGTTGTGCCGGTATAGACTAACAAACCATTCAGCTGAGTTGGCATTGACCCCGCGTCCACCATCGCCTTGTCCAGAGGCGAGCAGTTGTTGTGCACCAACGTCAGCCCCCCTTGGGCATCTTTATGAAGGTAGGCGGTATGCATCACGACGCCACGGTCTGTTTCTTTGAAATTCAATATCCCGGACTCACTGATCTGTTCTGCCGAGAAGGTCGCTGAGTCGTTATTTACGGTGATGCCCATGAGTTTCAGGTACTCAGGACTGTAGCCGTTCCTAGCGGCGTCCATCATCTTTGCTTCGGCCCCAGGAGAGATAGTCTTGGCTGCCACACCGGCGTGTAATGCTAATGCGTAACAGACCACAGGCAAGCGACGTTGCTTGATAAGATCATCTGAATGTCGTTTCAGATCAGACATCAAGTCACCCATCGGGGCTGTACGCTCTTCAGCATTATGCGAGGCGCCGCGTAAGCAAGGCAGGATGCTGCGGGCCAGTTTAAAGGGTGATTGCATGGGTTGCCTCCTGATCTGCTGAGAGAATGGTCGCTTGAGAGTGTCAATGCGCCTTGGGAATGCCAAATTGATCCAGCACCGGATCGACGTTATGGTCGAACGCCTTCTGCGCCTTGTGCTTCTTGACTGCCTCGATAATCGCGGAGATACCGAAGCCCAACGCCATGACCGCATCAGCCACCCAGCCGATGACCGGGATCGACGCACCTAACGCGGCTCCGGCCGCCAGCCCGGTGGCTTCTCCCGCTACCATGGCGACCGCCCGCCCAGCCACCTGCCCGGCCATGCGACCAAGGCCGGCCGAGGCTTCACGGCCGACCAGTTTGGCGGCAGCGTCGTAGCCCCCTTTGACCGCTTGCAGCCCGGTCTTGGTGCTGTCGTAAAGCGTTTGTGCGGCGCCAGCCTTGTTGCCTTGGGCAAGCATGTCGGAAACCGAGGCGAACCCCATCACCGACTGCAGCGCCATCGGCCCCATCTGCGAGGCGAGCTGACTGGCCTCGCTCTGCGCGGACGGCCCTTGGCTCTGATCGGCTTTGCCTTCGAGCAACTGGCGGCCATTTTTTGAAGCCTGCAGCTGCGCCACCGTGGCATTCACGTAATCGTTCTGCTGGCCGGTGGTGAAATCACTGGGCAAGACGCTGTCGTACATCGCCTTCTGACCATCAGCGGTTTGCAGTGCAGTACTGGCATCGGCTTTTTTCTGGCCGAGCAGCTGTTGCAGCGCGCCGCCTTGACTGAAATTGCGCACGTAGGATGCCGCGACCGTATTTTGCAGGTCCGCTCGGCTGCTCAGTACTTGCTCAGGGGTGGGCACCTTCGCGTCGGGGAACAGATCTTTTTGCAACTGCAACTGCGCCGACAACCCATTGATCGCCGCGCTGTAGTCTGCATTCGGGCTGTGCTTGTCAGTCGCCCGGTCCGCTGTCTCCATATCGTTCTGCAACGCCTGGCCGTTATTGACGTTCTGCATCTGCTCGGCAACTGCTTTTTGCAGTGAGCCATCACTGCGTACCAAGGTGCGCTCTTGCTCGGGGATACGCTGGTCGAGGAACGATTGCACATCTGGGTCAGCCTGTAGCTGAGCGATTTTTTCCGCCAGCGCCTGCTCGGTGTTCTCGGTATTGCGCAGGCTACGTCCGGCGATCACGCTTTGCTGAGTCTGCTGCAATTTGACCATTACCGCGGCTTTCTGCGCACCGCTGTAGGCGGCGGGTTGTTCGAAGACTTTCTCGTCAAGCTTGCTGATATCAATGCCGGACACCGCATTGAGGGTGGCGGCATCGCTCAGCATGCTGGCGAACTGACCACCATTGGTGGGCGCCTGACTTTTAATCCAGTCACTGAGGTTTTTCGAATTGAACAACTGATCAGGGCTGTGGCCGGCCAAGCTTCGCCCAGTCAGACCTGCTTGGTCGAGCTGACCGAGAAACCCCGGCTGCGCCCACGTATTGCAGGATTGCTTGAGCGCACCCGACAGCCCGGGATTGCTGGCACTGAGGGCCTGCAAATCCTCGGCACTGATGTTGCCGTCGACTTTGCCCTGGTGGGCGGCGCCTGCAGCGTGGTTGGCACCAGCCGCCTTGACCAACGGCAAATTCGCCTGCATCAGTGACGCGTTGCGGACCATTTCCAACGATTGCGGGTCGGCATCCGGATTGTCTTTTTGGTATTTCGCCAACCCGTCATCCGCGTTGTCCGCCGCTTTTTCCATGTTCTTGGCAAAGGCCTTGAGGTCTTTACCGGTGATTTTGCCGTCTGCGTTACCGCCATGCTTGCCGACGTCCACGGCGGTTTTCAGCGCCGGATTGGCATTGATGAATGCCATGGCCCGAGCTGCATCAGGCCCGTCACCAGCGGCCATTCGCGCGGCGGCAATCGGCCGGTTGAGTTCCTTTTCAGCTTGCAGGCGCTGTTCGGGCGGCAAGTTGGACACCAGCGGCGCCCAACGCGCCAACGCGGCCGGTGACGAATACTCGGAGTCGTCGAGAAACGCCGCTTCGCTGGCTTTCGGTGCGTCGGCGGCATCACCGGCAGCGGTACTGGGTGCAGCCGCAACCGGCGTGGCGGTGCGAGTGGGGGCAACCTGGCCGGTCGCGGTATCCGCGACCGGCGATTGCGCATCCGCTGCGGCGCGACTCGCGGGCGCCTGGGTGGCGGGCGATGGCGCGTCTGCAGGCGTATTACCGGAAACCTGGCCCTGACCTTGAAACAACAGGCCCAGCAACGACGACGCGGTTTGCGCCGTGCCATTGGGCGCTACCTGCGCATTGCCGGTGGCCTGGCCAAACTGCACAGCCGTTTGAGCGCCCCTGCCAGGAGCAAGCAACGCGCTGGCAAGCGGCGACTCACCCACCTGTTCGCCCGCACTGGGTGAAGTCGTGATGCCGCTGAAAGGGGAACTGGTTATACGCATGGGAAATCGCCATCCAACAGTGAAGGATGGCAACTGTGTGGCTGACGACGTGAGTTGGTTCCCGCTAACGTGCAGCCAGTACAGCTCAGGCAAATGGGTCCATCTGCCGCTTGAGTTGCCCGCGTGCCCTCGACAGCCGCGAGCGCACGGTGCCGATCGGTACACCCAGGCTGTCCGCCGTGTCCTGATAATTGCCGTCCATTTCCAGCGACACCTCCAGCACCTTCTGCATGTTCGATGGCAAGCCACCAATGGCCTCGATCACCTGCGCCAATTGCCGATGCCCGTCCACTTGATGGCAGATATCGCAATGCCCCTGAAGCCCGGAATGGACATCGTCTTCCCAGCTCTCCTGATAGGGCTGACGGTACATTTTACGAAAGTGATTGCGGATCAGATTCAGCGCAATCCCGCACAACCAGGTTTGCGGTTTGCTCGCATGCTGGAATTTATGCTCGCTGCGCAGGGCCTCAAGAAAGACGCATTGCAGGATGTCGTCGACATCATCGGGATTCATCACTCGCTTTTGGATGAAGGCCCTGAGCATCTGGATCTGATTAACCGTCAGTTGGCGTATGCCGGCAGACGAGGTGTGCTGACGAGACTGAGCGGGATCGAGGATTACAAGGCTTGCGGGCATGGAATTATCCTTATCGGCTAGTGTACAAGCCCTATAGCGATATCCATGCCACCCTTAATATTCAAATAAACTATTGATTTATATAGGTATAAAAAACAAGAAATGTTCTGCAATACATTTTTTTGCGCAGCCGGACTTTTACCCCAGCAGGATTTGGCACAAACCCGACGCACCCTCTTTTTCAGGGAACCGAACCGAGTCCGACGCCCACTCAGCGGCATGACCTGACTCAGAATCGCCCTATGAAAATCGTCGCTCCTGCGCTGTTGCCGACACACCAGATCACGCCGACGAGCGTCGTGACACCCGCTGTGCAGCCGCTGCATGGCATCGAGCAATACAACGCCGGAACCTCGCCACAACAGATCTCGCGCTTCGCCGCAGCACTGGTGCAGCACAGCCGAATACTCAGCCAACGCGAGCTGATCGCTAGCAACAACGCCTTGCAGTCGCGGGCCGTCAAACTGGGTGAGCTTTACCAGCTATTGATGGGCGATCAAGACACCGGGCTGGACAACGCCGCCAGACTGCTGCGCAAAAAGCTCCAGGCCCTGGATTCATCGAACCTGTCGCAGATTCTCGCGTACGCCGACGGCGACGCAGCCAAGGCACATGTAGTGTTGCAAGCGGCGCGAAAACAGGCACAGGCCGACGGCGAGATGGGCGAACATGTGGTCCTGACTCAGCATTTGAAATTGCTGCGACGCCAGTACGGCCCCCGCGCCCGGGCCGGTATCAACACCGCCAGAGCCTTCGCTCGCACCTCGATCGATAACAAGCGCCGAGCTTCGCTGCGCAACCTCTATAGCGTGGCGGTCTGCGGCCAGCCGAACATCACCGGGTTGATCGAGGCGCTGCTCGGCGAGCAACAGGAGTCCGGGCAATTCGACCTCAACTTGCGCGACATGCGCACCGCAATTGCCGATGACCTGTCGGCATTGACCCCTTCAGCCCCCCTCGAACAGTTGCGCACCCTGATGCACGGCCTGAACACCGCGCGCCACGTCACCACGCTGCTGCGCGGTTGCGAGCATTTGCTGGGGCGCATGCGCAGCAAGAATCCCGATCTCAAGGTCGATCCCCCAGCCTTTCTCAAACACCTGCTGACCCTGACGGCCAATGGCATGAATGTGAACCAGACCCTGCAATTGACCCAGCACATCGGCGGCAAACCGCTCAAGCACCAATTGGCCTTTCTCAATGCGCTGCGGCCCATGCTGATGCAGTTGCCGATTCTGCTCTGGCGCGATCTGAAGAGCCGTCAGAACGCACTCAACAACCTGCTTCTGTTGATGGCCCAGCTCACCGAGCAGGAACAGAAGCAGCTTTACGGAGAGCTTGCCAGATGAATCGAGTGATCAACCTCCTCAACCAGATCGCCCTGGCGGCCATGCGCCGCTCGGAACTGGTCGGTGCGTTTTTCGTCATCGCCATCGTGTTCATGATGATCACGCCACTGCCCACCGGCCTGGTCGATGTGCTGATCGCCGTGAACATCTGCATTTCGTGCCTGTTGATCATGCTGGCCATGCACTTGCCGCGGCCCTTGGCGTTCTCGACCTTTCCAGCGGTGCTGTTGTTGACCACCATGTTCCGCCTGGCACTGTCGATTTCTACCACGCGGCTCATATTGCTCAATCAGGATGCGGGGCACATCGTCGAGGCCTTCGGCGAATTCGTGGTCGGCGGCAACCTGGCGGTGGGGTTGGTGATCTTCCTGATCCTGACGGTGGTCAACTTTCTGGTGATCACCAAAGGCTCCGAGCGCGTGGCAGAGGTCGGTGCACGATTTACCCTCGACGCCATGCCCGGCAAGCAGATGTCCATCGACAGCGACTTGCGGGCCAACTTGATTACTGTGCACGAAGCGCGCAAACGTCGCGCCGAACTCAACAAGGAAAGCCAGCTGTTCGGTGCTATGGACGGCGCGATGAAATTCGTCAACGGCGATGCCATCGCCAGCCTGATCATCGTCGCCATCAACATGGTCGGCGGGATTTCCATTGGCGTGGTGCAGCACGGAATGACCGCCAGTGATGCCTTGCAACTGTATACCGTGCTGACCATCGGTGACGGCCTGATCGCGCAGATTCCGGCGCTGCTGATCTCGGTCACCTGCGGCATGATCATTACCCGCGTGCCCAATACCGAAGCGGGTGTAGAAGCCAACATCGGCCGCGAAATCGCTGAACAGATCACCAGCCAACCCAAGGCCTGGATCATCGCCGCCGTGGCCATGCTGGGCTTTGCCGCCCTGCCGGGGATGCCGACCGGGGTGTTCATCACCATCGCGATGGTCTGTGGCTGCGGCGGACTGCTGCAATTACAACGGGCCAGACCCAAAGCCGCCCAGGAAGGGGCTGTCAGCGTCACCCCGGAAATGAATGGCCACGAAGACCTGCGCACCTTCTCGCCCAGTCGCCAATTCGTGCTGCAGTTCCATCCTGGCCAGGACGCGACACAGATCGAGGGGCTGATCAGCGAAATCCGCCAGCGGCGCAACCGACTCGTGGTGCAGTACGGCCTCACCCTGCCCTCTTTCATCATCGAATACGTCGAGCATCTGCAGCCTGACGAGTTTCGCTTCACCGTTTACGATGTGCCGCTGCTCAAGGCCACATTCACCCAGACCCACGTCGCGGTAGACGTACGCGCCCTGAACGGCCAAAGCACACCTGCCGCGATTGCCGGCAGCACCGACCGGCAGGAAGATCAGTGGGTGTGGCTGCCTGCCGACACCCCGCAACTGCACGACGGCCAACTCGCCACGGTCGGCGCCTCGACCCTGATCGTCGAGCGCATGGAGCGCGCCTTGCAGTCCTGCGGGCCGCAGTTCATCGGTTTGCAGGAAACCAAGGCGATTCTCAGCTGGCTGGAGTCCGAGCAGCCCGAACTCGCTCAAGAAATGCAACGGGTACTGACACTGACGCGGCTATCGGCGGTGTTGCAGCGGCTGGCCTCCGAATGCGTGCCGTTGCGCGCGATTCGTGTGATTGCCGAAACGCTGATCGAACACTGTCAGCATGAACGCGACACCAACGTGCTGACCGACTACGTGCGCATCGCCCTCAAGTCGCAGATCTACCACCAGTACTGCGGACCGGACGGTCTGCAAGTGTGGCTGCTGACCCCGGAAAGCGAAGGCTTGTTGCGCGACGGCCTGCGCCAGACGCAAACCGAAACCTTCTTCGAGCTGAGCAGCGACATCAGCCAGGTGCTGGTGCACCAACTGCATATGGCCTTTCCATCGCGCGCCGCGGAGCAGGCGGTGCTGCTGGTTGCCCAAGACCTGCGCAGCCCGCTGCGCACGTTGCTCAAGGACGAGTTCTATCACGTCCCCGTGCTGTCTTTCGCCGAGATCAGCAACGCCGCCAAGGTCAAGGTCATGGGGCGTTTCGACCTGGAAGACGATCTCGAACCGCTGGATAACGAGTATGCCGCTTGAGCCTGCCAGGCTCGTGCATCGGGAGATTGTCGGATGTTTGAATTACGCGTATTGAACGGTCAGCACCAAGGCGCCGCCCTGCCACTGGTGGGCGAACAGTGGTCGATTGGCTCCGCAGCGCAACAGGATCTGGCCCTGGACGACCCCGGCGTGCAAAGCCTGCATTGCCGTCTGCAACGCCTGGGCGACAGCTGGACCCTGAGCCCGGAAGAAGGCCGCGTTGATGACGAACAAGGCAACGCGCAAACCAGCGGCGAGCTAACCCTCAATACCGCCTTCATGCTGGGCTCGGTATGGCTATGCGTCTCGGCTGCCAACGACGCCTGGCCCGCCGTGCCTGTCGTCATCGCGCCGCCACCCGACGCTGCGGCCGAGCCCAAGCCTGAAGTCGAGCGAAGGGGTGCCCCGCTGGAAAAAATCAAGTCGCGCGCTCAATGGCTGAATCGCACCACGGGGATCGTTGCCGGCGTGTTGATCAGCGTTATCGGCAGCGCCTGGAGCCTGACCCGCACGGCACCTATGACCTCGGACCTGAAAACTGCGCAGCTCGCACCGGCGACCGCGAACAAGGCGCCGCTCACCTCCGCGAGCGGGCTCACGCCAGCAATGGACAAGCGCATCCACTTGGCCAACACCGACGCCGTCAGACGCCAACTCAATACCATGCTCAGCGACCGCTTGCTCAATGACGTCAGCATCGAAGAGACACCACAGGGGCTGGTCCTCAACGGCGATCTGAAGGAAGAATCGCTACTGGTTTATCAGCGCATGCTGCAAAGCTTCAAGGACCGCTACCAATCCCCCACCACGGTGCTCGACAACGTCGCCACCGTGCGCAGTGGCCTGCCGTTCGTGATCGTCCAGATCATGACCGGCCCGCGTGCGCACCTGGTGACCGCCGACGGTCGTCGCCTCTATGTAGGCGACGAACTGGATGGCTTGCGCCTCACGCGCATCGATGATCAGCGCCTGCAGTTCGACGGCGACCGACACATCGAGGTGAACTGGTGAACGCAGTATTCAGCCGTTGGCAGGACCGCCACGTGGCACGCCTGGCCAACTACAGCGCGGTGCGGGTGAGCGGCCGGGTCAGTGCCGTGCGCGGGATTCTGCTGGAGTGCAGGATTCCCGCCGCCAAGGTGGGTGACCTCTGTGAAGTCAGCAAGGCCGACGGCAGCCTGCTGCTGGCTGAAATCGTCGGCTTCACCCAGGAATGCACGTTGCTCAGTGCCCTCGGCGCACCCGACGGCATTCAAGTCGGCGCGCCGATCCATCCGCTGGGCATGGCCCACCGCATTGGTGTCGATGACAGCCTGCTGGGCTGCGTATTGGATGGATTCGGCCGACCACTGCTGGGCGATTGCCAGGGTGCCTTTGCCGGCCCCCACGACCGACGCCCGACCCTGCCGGTGATCGCGGACGCCCTGCCAGCCACCCAGCGCCCCCGTATCAGCAACGCCTTGCCCACCGGCATACGGGCCATCGACAGCGCCATATTGCTAGGCGAAGGCCAGCGTGTCGGCCTGTTCGCGGGGGCGGGCTGTGGCAAGACTACCCTGATGGCCGAACTGGCACGCAACATGGACTGCGACGTCATCGTGTTCGGACTGATCGGCGAACGGGGCCGTGAACTGCGCGAGTTTCTCGATCACGAACTGGACGCCACCTTGCGCAGCCGCTCCGTGCTGGTCTGCGCAACCTCCGATCGCTCCAGCATGGAACGTGCACGAGCGGCCTTTACCGCTACCGCGATTGCAGAAGCCTTTCGCGCCCGCGGGCAGAAAGTCCTGTTGCTGCTCGACTCATTGACCCGCTTTGCCCGCGCGCAACGGGAAATCGGCATCGCCTCCGGCGAGCCGCTGGGCCGGGGGGGCCTGCCGCCCTCTGTGTATACCCTGTTGCCACGCCTGGTGGAACGCGCAGGCATGAGCGAGAACGGCTCGATCACCGCGCTCTACACGGTACTGATCGAACAAGACTCGATGAACGACCCGGTGGCCGACGAAGTTCGCTCGTTGCTGGACGGTCACATCGTGCTGTCACGCAAATTGGCCGAGCGCGGGCACTATCCCGCCATCGACGTTGCCGCCAGCATCAGCCGGATTCTGAGCAACGTCAGCAGCCGTGAGCACCAACGCGCGAACAACCGCCTGCGCCAGCTAATGGCCGCTTACAAGCAGGTCGAAATGCTCCTGCGCCTGGGTGAATACCAGGCCGGGAACGATCCGGTCACCGACTGCGCCGTGCAACTGAACGACACCGTCAACGCCTTTCTGCGCCAGGACTTGCGCGAGCCCGTGCAATTGCAGGACACCCTCGACGCGTTGTTCCGACTCACCGCGCAGTTGCCGGAGTAAACGTGGAAGAAGCGCTTGAAGATGACCCACAACGGGCCGCCCTGGAGCAGGCGATTGTCTTGCTGACACCCTTGCGCCAGCACCGTCAGGCAAGCGCCGAACGGGCACAACGCCAGGCTCAGGTGGAACTGAAATCGATGCTCGACCACTTATCGGCAACCCGGCAGTTGTTGAGCCAGGAACGCGACAACCATCGCCAGCGTCGCCAGAGCCTGTCCTTGGCGCATCTGGAAAAAAGCCTTGGCCTCAACGATATCGACCGCTGGCATGAGAAAGAAAAAACCATGCTCGACCGCCTGGCTTGTATTCGTCAGGACGTGCAGCAACAGCAGTTGCGCATCACCGAACAGCGGGCGTTGCTGGAAAACCGGCGTATGCAAACCAAGGCGTTTCAGCGGGCAGTGGAGAAATTGGCCTGCCTGAGTGAAGCCCTCAATGAACAAGGTTAATTGCCCATGAGCCAACCGATCAGACAAGCGCCCAGCGCGCCGACCCGGCCCGCGCCCCACGAGCGCCCTACCCCGGCACCGAGCGACAAGCGTCCTGCTGCGGGAGGGATGGGCCGAACCGTTGCACAGGCGAACCGTTCAGCGCTCAACTCGCCCATGCAGGAGGCGACGGCCAACGCCGACGGCCTGTTGTTTTCGCAGCTGCTGGTGCCGCCAGTGGATGCCGAGCCGGATCGGCAAGCCTTCTCGGGCAGCCAGTTGAACTTTGCCTTGCCAGCAGAAACGTTGCCGACCCCACTGATCGATGAACTGGCGCAACGCTTGCCCGGTCAAGCCGACGGCCCGTTCAGTTTCACCTTGCTGATGCCCACGCTGGGCAAGGTGCGCGTCAATGCCAACAAAGCCGACAACCGTTGGAACATCGACCTGGGGTTTGCCCGGCGCGACGTGTTCAAGCGTTTACACGGTCATGCAGGCGCATGCCGCGATGCGCTGTCGCAAGCACTGGGCCAGGACGTCGAACTGACCTTGTACGAAGCCCCCGAGGCATGAGCACGCTGCGTCTGCGCCAGGTCGATGCGCTTGTGGCCCAGGCCACCCGAGCACTTGGCTGCGGTCAACGACTGAGCTTCAGCGTGCACGGCGAGCTTGCTGAACTGACCCTGTTACCGCTGCCCGTCGAGGCTGACGCGCAGGCCGGCGGCGTGTGGCTGGACAGCGCGGTCGGCGCCCTGTGCCTGAGCGATGCCGAGGCGCTGCTGAGCCTGCTGGGCGACACACCGTTGACCTTGCAGGGCGAGCAGCAAGCCTGGTACTGGCAGTTTTTCAACCAGCACCTGAACCCGACCATCGCCGCCTTGCTGGCGCCCATCGAACCCCTGCTCGAGCGCCCAGCCACCGCCACCCTGAGTTGCCGAATCCAGGTTCGCCTCACTGATCAGTCGATTCATGCGCGCGCACAGATGGCGCCCGAAACACTGCTCAGGCTCTTGCAGGCGACATCCTGGGAAATCCTGCAACGGCCCGTGGATGAAACCTGGACGGTGACCACACCGTTGGTGATCGGCGAAATGGCCCTGACCCTCGCGCAACTCGCATCATTGCGCCCAGGTGACGTGCTATTGCCCGCGCACTGCCGGTTCGACAGCCGCGGCCAAGGTCACCTGACACTCGCGGGACAGCACTGGGCCGCTCAGGCCGATACGCAAACACAGCACCTTTTTTTGCAGCTCGGCGTTGAGGAGCACCGTATTGATGAGCACTGAAGATCTGTACCAGGACGATGTTGAAAGCCTGGACGAAGAGACCTACGAGGACCATGCAGCCACTGAACATGATCAGCCACATGAAGGCGAGCAGCATTGGCCGGAAACTGACCACGACGCGCATCACGACTCCGAAGCCGAGCCGTTGACCGAGGCTGACCCACCAGCGTTCGCGGCCTTGGCACTGGACCTGACGCTGCGCTGCGGCGAACTCAAACTGAGCCTCGGCGAGCTGCGCCGCCTGGGCACCGGGACCATTCTCGAAGTCAGTGGCATAGCTGCGGGGCACGCTACCCTGTGCCACGGTGACCAGGTGCTGGCCGAGGGCGAATTGGTCGATGTGGACGGTCGACTAGGCCTGCAGATCACCCGTCTGGCGGGCCAGCCATGATCATGGACGGGATGAACCCGGTGCTGTTGGCGCTGATGCTCGGCGCGCTATCGCTGATCCCGTTTCTGTTGATCGTCTGCACCGCCTTCCTGAAAATCGCCATGACGCTGCTGATTACCCGTAACGCCATCGGCGTGCAACAGGTACCGCCCAACATGGCGCTGTACGGCATAGCCCTGGCGGCAACGATGTTCGTCATGGCGCCGGTCGCTCATGAAATTCAGCAACGCGTGCACGACCACCCGCTGGACCTGGGCAACACCGACAAGCTGCAAGCCAGCGCCAGCACGGTGCTCGAGCCGCTGCAGCGTTTCATGACGCGCAACACCGATCCCGACGTCATTGCCCACCTGCTGGAAAACACCCAGCGCATGTGGCCCAAGGAGATGGCCGACCAAGCCAGCAAGAACGACCTGCTGCTAGCGGTCCCTGCGTTTGTGCTCTCCGAATTGCAGGCCGGTTTCGAGATCGGTTTTCTGATCTATATCCCCTTTATCGTCATCGACCTGATCGTTTCCAACCTGTTGCTGGCGCTGGGAATGCAGATGGTCTCGCCGATGACCCTTTCGCTGCCGCTCAAGCTGCTGCTGTTCGTGCTGGTATCGGGCTGGTCTCGGCTGCTCGACAGTCTGTTCTATTCGTATATGTGAGGCGGTCATGGAAGCGTTGGGGCTGTTCAAGCAGGGCATGTTTCTGGTGGTCATACTGACCGCCCCGCCCCTCGCCGTGGCCGTATTGGTAGGTGTAGTCACCTCGCTGTTGCAAGCGCTGATGCAGATTCAGGATCAGACCTTGCCCTTCGGTATCAAACTCGCCGCAGTCGGCTTGACCCTGGCCATGACCGGCCGCTGGATCGGCGTCGAAATGATCCAGTTCATCAACATGGCCTTCGACCTGATCGCCCGGTCCGGGGTCGCTCACTAAATGCCCCTCGACGCCCACAACGCCTTTGAGCTGATGCTTGGCATGGGCCTGGCGATGGCGCGTTTGCTGCCCTGCATGTTGCTGGTGCCGGCATTCTGCTTCAAATACCTCAAGGGCCCGCTGCGCTATGCAGTGGTCGCAGTGGTTGCGATGGTGCCGGCGCCGGGCATCAGCCGTGCGCTGACGACGCTCGACGAGCAGTGGTTCGCCATCGCCGGCCTGCTGCTCAAGGAGGTGGTCCTGGGCACACTGTTGGGCTTGCTGCTGTATGCGCCCTTCTGGATGTTCGCCTCGGTCGGGGCCTTGCTCGACAGTCAACGCGGCGCACTCAGTGGCGGCCAGTTGAACCCGGCGCTGGGGCCGGATGCCACGCCGCTGGGTGAGCTTTTTCAAGAAACACTGATCATGCTGGTCATTCTAAGTGGCGGGCTGTCGCTGATCACTCAGGTCATCTGGGACAGCTACAGCGTCTGGCCGCCCACGGCCTGGTTGCCGGGCATGACTGTCGACGGCCTGAATGTCTTTCTCGACCAACTGAGCCAGACCCTGCACCACATGCTGCTCTACGCTGCGCCCTTTATCGCCCTCTTGCTGCTTATCGAGGCCGCGCTGGCGATCGTCGGCCTGTACGCTCAACAGTTGAACGTCTCGATTCTGGCCATGCCGGCCAAAAGCATGGCCGGCCTGGCCTTTTTGTTGATTTATCTGCCGACACTCCTGGAGCTGGGCAATGGCGAGCTGTCGAAGATGGCCGATGTGAAATCGCTGTTGCACCTGCTGGTGCAAGTGCCATGAGCGAGAAAACAGAAAAAGCCACCCCCAAACAATTGCGCGATGCCCGGGCCAAGGGGCAGGTCGGGCAAAGTCAGGACCTGGGCAAGTTGCTGGTGCTGATGGCGGTCAGTGAAATCACCCTCGGCCTGGCCGATGTCAGCGTCGATCGCCTGAAAGCGCTCCTGGCCCTTTCGTTCGAGCACATCGATCGCCCGTTCCTGGCGGCGGTCGAGCTAATCGCCAGCGAAGGCATCGGCGTGCTGCTCAGCTTTACGCTGTGCAGCGTCGGCGTGGCGATGCTCATGCGCCTGCTCAGCAGTTGGGTGCAGATCGGTTTTCTGTTCGCCCCCAAAGCGCTGAAGTTCGACCTCAACAAGATCAACCCCTTCGCCCACGCCAAGCAGATGTTCTCGATGCAGAACGTCTCGAGCCTGCTGCTCAGTATCCTCAAGGCCGCCGCGATCGGCGCGACCTTGTACGTGCTGGTCAAACCGGCACTGGGCACCTTGATACTGCTGGCCAACAGCGACCTGGCCACTTATTGGCACGCTCTGGTGGATCTGTTTCGGCACATCCTGCGTGTGACCCTCGGCCTGCTGCTGGTGATCGCGACGATCGACTTCGGCTTGCAGAAGTACTTCCATGCGAAAAAACTGCGCATGAGCCATGACGACATCAAGAAGGAATACAAGCAATCGGAGGGCGATCCTCACGTCAAGGGTCACCGACGCCAGCTAGCCCATGAAATCCTCAATCAGGCGCCCAGTGCCGCCGCACCCAAGCCGGTGGAGGATGCCGACCTGCTGTTGGTTAACCCCACCCATTACGCAGTGGCGCTGTATTACCGGCCAGGCGAAACGCCCCTGCCGATGATCCACTGCAAGGGTCAAGACGACGAGGCCCTGGCCTTGATCGAACGCGCTCGCCAGGCCGGCATTCCAGTGGTGCAGAACATCTGGCTGGCGCGCACGCTGTACAAGGTCAAGACCGGTAGATACATCCCCCGCACTACGTTGTTGATCGTCGCGCACATCTACCAAGTGATTCGCCAGTTGGACGAAGTCACCGAGGAAGTGATTCGTATCGACGATTCGCATTGACGCTCAGCAACGGTCAGACCTTGTAGGAAAGGGTTACGTCCGGATCGATCTTGCCCAGGTAGTTTTTGACGTTCGTGGCGATTTGAGGGCGAGACTTCACACCTGAATCATCGACAATCAACGACCTGACCCCACTCAGTTGCGCAAGCCCAGGAATGCCCTCATACGTTGTGGCATGCGCGGAACCGACAAAAGCCACCCATTTACCTTCCGGCTTGCTCAAGCGTATTTTTTCGGCGGCGTAGTAGTTCATCACCTTTATGCGTGAGTCGTCAGAAGCGGTCGAAGTCGCATAGGTCTGTGCGGTGTCTAACGCGACGACACGCATTCCCGCTTGCTTGGCGGCTTCAAGGACCGCAGTGAAACTGTGTTTGCTGGCCGGCTGATCTGGCGTGCGATTACCGCGAGTCTGCATATCGAGATAAGCTCTCAGCCTGGCGGGCATAGGGCTGTCTTTGGGAGACCTGATGTAAGCGTCCAGCGCTTTGCCATGGGAATCTTCACACAGGTGTTCCATGAAAATTGTCGTTACGCCAGCAGCCTTGAGCGCCTTCATGTTCTTTATCAGCACCCGCTTGCTGGACTCCGAGCGGTGCGATTCTGCGAGGATCAGCCCTGGGGAATCACGCAGCAACTCACGCATCACCCCCAGGCTGTCCTTACTTTTCAAGGGGCCCAATGGGGGAAGCGCGGGCACGCCCTGGGTCCGCACCTCATCGAAATACAGGTCAGCCTTGCTGAGCAATTTTCTATGCACGTCATTGGCATCGACGGCGCCCCAAAAACCGCTGGAAGGCAGGTATTGTTTGCGCTCGAGATAATTGAGATTGATATCGACCCGACCACGCCCCTCGGCCGTCACGACGTCTTTGAGGGTAATGCCATCCCGAGCAAGTCCAACGTCCAGCTCTTTCTTGGCTTTCTCCAGCATGTTATTGACCGTGCCGGTCGGCAGCTTGGCCCCTCGCCCGAACATATGGGCTGGCTGGGCTCGGAACGAACAGGTGTTTTCGCTCCAACTGGCTAATTCAGCCAAATCCTCGGCCATGAACCTATTATCGTCTGCGCCAGAGGCCTGACCTGAGGATGATGCGGCACCTGAACGGCCTGCCGCCGCCGTCCGGCTACCCTCTCCAGCCTCCCGCTGTCTGCTGCCCTTGCGGTTTTTACCTTCATCATGTGCCTGATCATCGACTTTCATATTGATGATCGCCTGAGTCAGATGCTCATAGCGGCCTGCAGGATATTGACGAACATCGCCCAGTCCTGGCGGCTGCGAAGACTGCCCTGATGTCGCCGCGTGCAGAATGGATCGAGGTTGAACAGGATCGGCTAGCGTTGCCCGGGCGACAGGCGGCTCGACATCAGGCACGGGCGGTTGATAAGCGGGCGCGGAGCCACTGATGGGTTTCATTGGGCAATATCCGAGTGGGGTTAGTACCGGCTATGTGGCCCGTCGGCGCTGGACAGTTCCTCGCTCAGACGGTCCAGCCCGGCGAGCAGCAATTGATGCCGGCGAATATCATCCAGAATGACCGCCGAACTCGGTCCGTCGTTGACGGCGCGCCACACGATGACGTCGTGCTGTACGTCCAGGAACAGAAAGTAGCGATTGAACCGCTCTGCCTGCGAGAAGCGCCGTTGCAGCGCATCGCGCAGTTGCTCGGGGCTGAGCACGCGGCCTTCGATATGCAGCGCGATACCCCAGTCCTGATGTTCGCGTCGACTGACAAAGGCAACACCCTTGGCCACCGGCCAGACAGCCGGCCGCTGAGCGGCCAGCTGCACATAGAACGCCGATTTTTCCCTGACCTCGATCATCGCTAATCCTTCAGTTGCACGACGGTGAAATCACGTTCATGGTCACGGTCATCGAGGCCCTGGCGCATGTCCGGCGGCCACCAGATGACCAACTCACGGTCGTTGGAGTCCGGACGCTTGCACGCATACCCGGAGCAACCCTGCGTAGCACATCCCGCCAGAATGGCGAACAGGGCGAACAGCAATACAGCGCTACGGGTTTTCATGGCGTGACTCCCTTGAGCAGCGAAGGCCGGCTTTCCTTGGCCATTTTCGATATTTGCGGTTGCCGCAAGGCGATGTACACCTCGCTTTCCTGTCCAGGCTTGAGCCACGCGTGGGGCCAGGCCGCAACCCCCATGACCCAGCGACCGCCGCATCGGCTCTCGTCGATACGCACCGGCTTGGCCGTGTCGTTGCGCGCTACCACCACCGCGATGCCCCAATCCTTTTGGACGAACCACTGTGAGCGTCGCGGGTCGACGGTCAGGCCGGCGCCCGGATCGCAGAGGCTGTCGGCTTCGAACGGCAGGGTGTCGCCGGTGCGCATGCCGACCGGCGCGACACCATCGACCATCTGCGTGAACACGCGCTGAATATCGCCCCGAGTCGGTAGCTCGCCGCCATTGCGGCGCTCCTTGATCTTTTTCATCTGATCGTCCACGTCATGGGGGTTGCCCTGCTCCACGTAGCGCGCCGGATTGACCTGATCGCCAATCAATCGCGGGGTCAGGATGAACAGCCGCTCGCGCTGGCTCAGCTCACGGCTGCGCGACTGGAACAACAGCTTGCCAATGTAGGGAATGTCGCCGAGCAGCGGGACCTTGTGCACTTTGTCGTTGGTTTCCATGCCATGAAAACCGCCAATCACCAACGAACCGTGTTCGGCGATCACCGCCTGGGTACTGACATTGCCTTTGCGCACGCTGGGCTGCTCGTCATTGATGCTCGACACATCGATCTGCCCGTCCTCGATATCGACGATCATTTGCACCTGCGGTTTGCCGTCGTGATCCAGCGACCGAGGTATCACCTGCAGGCTGGTGCCCGCAGTGATGGGCTGAATGTCGGCAACCCGCTCGGAGGTGGCGGTGATGTATTCGGTGCGGCTGAAGTCGATCACGGCGGGCTGGTTTTCGAGGGTCAGGATCGACGGATTGCCGATAACCGACGCCGAGCCATTGCCTTCCAACGCGTGCAGTTCTGCCGAAAATTTACTGGCGTTCTGGATGAACAAGGTCGAACTGGTGCCCGCGTCGAACAGATTGGCGCCGCCACTGACGCTGCCGGCGTTGAAATTCCAGCGGCTGGAGAGCTCCGCCAGTTCATTGCGATCGATGTCCAGAATCACCGCATCGATCTCGATCAAGTTGCGCGGTACGTCCAGCTCTTTGACCAGTTTCTGGTACATCGCCTTGCGCTCGGGCAAGTCATAGATCAGCACCGCATTGTTACGCACGTCAGCGCTCACGCGGATGCTCGCGCGCCCACCGGAACGGCCATTGGCGGGTTTCTTGCTGCCCATACTGAGCACCCGGTCAATGCCCTGCTGCAGCACACCCGTGTCGATACCGTTGGAGTCGAGGTTGTAGGGCAAACCGCCGGCGGCCAGGCCCGTACTGTTCAACCGGCTACCGTTGGCCTGCCCTGGGAGCAAGTTGACGCTGCCAATGGCATCGCCACGTGAGCGGCTGTCGAGCAGGTCTTGAAGGATGCTGGCAACGCCGGCCACCACCAGAGACTGGTCGCGGTAATGAATCGTGCGGTCGGCCGCGTTAGCGTACTTCAACGGCAACACCACCACGTCCTGCTTGTCGGCTTTTTCCGGCGGCTCGACTTTCTTGCTGTAGTCGCGCACGAACTCCACGTATTTGGCCGGGCCGCGGACCAGGACCACGCCTTCGTCCGGCAACGCGCCCCAGCCGAAGCGCTTGTCCAGCAAGCCGACATCGGTCAATGCGGTTTGCAGGTCGTCTACCGCGTCAGGGGAGACTTCTATGCGCGCCGACGTATGCTCACTGGCCGGGCTGACGTAGAGCGTGTCGTTATACACGAACCACTGGAAATGGAACTCCTGAGCAAGCCGGTCGAGATACTCCTCTGGACTCTGGGCGCGAATGCGGCCATCGACCGTGCCCTTGATCGGCGCCATGTCCAGGCCCATGCCGAACTCTTTGGCGAAGTCGGCCAATGCCGTTGCCAACTCGGTCTGCTGGGCGTCATAGGCGTAGGCAGTATGCTTCCAGGCGTCGGGGGTGACGGCCCAGGCAGCGGAGCTCGCTGCGATCAACAATAAAGGCAACCAAATCAAGGACTTGCGCATTTCATACTCCCGGTTGCCGGTGATTGAGGGTCGCGCGCCCAGACGCCGCGGGCGGCTGATGGCGGACACTGCTGTGCATCAGGCTGAGCATGGCCGCGCGCTGGTTGGCCAGGCTTTCCAGGCGCTCGATCAATTGGTTTGGACGGCAAAGGCCGGGTATCCAGCTGAGCAACACCACGCAGCGCGTCTGCGGGTCGATGGCCAGCGCGCCGTCACAGGCACACGCCAGGCTGGCGCCGCCTTGGCTGAGCAAGGCGGCGAGGCGCTGGGGGTCACTGGCATCGAATGGGTCGAGCAACTCGATACTGCAGCGCACGCCATTGCCGACCATAGCCAGCCGCGCATTGGCATCATCGATCCAGCAGTCCAACGGGATGCCCGGGCGCTGCTCGGACCACTGCTCGAGGATCTCGTTGAATTCACTGAATTCCATCGATGATCGCTTTGGTGATGCCGTGCTTGGCGCGCAGGCTTTCGTTGACGGCGATGTTGGCGACATCGGTCTGCTGCTGAGCGTCGTTGAACGCTTGCAGGTCTTCGATCGAGCCGCTCTCGGACGCTGCCATGGCGGCATCGTCCATGTCGTCCTGAGCGCGGCTCAACGAGTGATCCAGGTGGTGTTGCAACGCGTTGAAACTGATCATGTGCGGTGACTCCAGAAAAGGGTTCAACCCTTGAGTGGAGCAAACTTGCCGAGCGGTTCCATGCCGCTTTCAAGCCAGCCCTCAAGCCGGCGCTGGAGCCCCCAGCAAACCCTCACGCAGGCTCGCCCAATCGATGTCGAAAGCGCCATGGGCATCGCTCAGTCGCAGACTGCCCATAGGCAGCGAGGCGTCACGGCTGAGCCGCCAGCATTCGGCAAAGCGGCTTTGCGCCAACCACTCGTCCAGCGCCTCGGCCATGTCCGGGTGCACGCTGAGGGTCGCGGCGGTTTCATTGAGTTGGCTGGCGGCGAGGTTTCTGACCAGGGCTCGGGCCCGTTCAGCCAGGGTGGTCTCATCCAGCAGTTGCCGTAGCGCTTGGGCCAATACCTCTTCTGCGGCGTCCAGCGCCTGCTGCTGCAAGGCCTCTTGCTGTAGCTGCAACTGGCCGAGAAAGGCGTTGGCGGTAGACCAGAACTGCGCCAGCGCCTGCCGATTGGCCTGCTCGGCTTCTGCCTGGTACCGCGCCAGCAACTGCTCGGCCTGGCGCTGGGCGTGCGCGAGAACATCCTGGGCCAGCAGACTGTCGGCAATGGCTTCACGGCGCAAGATCGGTTCGGGCAGCAATGCAACGGTGGTCAGAACGATACTGCGTTTGGCGAGCATGGCGATTTCCTGACTCGGGCGGGCGTGGGTTCAAATCGCGGTGACGCGCCACAGGATGGCCTGCCACAACGTCTGCAGTTTGCTCTGCGGGGCCTCGCACGGGCTGACCGCGACTTCACCAGGCGGCCACGCCAGGCGCAGACGCGACCAGCACGCCGGGCCCAGCCAGGCGCCAAGCAGCAGACGTGCATCCTGACACGCTGGCGGCAACCAGATACCGGGGCGCAAGGCTTTGGACAACGCCAGGCACCACTGCCCATCAGCACTGTCATCGTGCGCCTGGTTGAAGCAAATGCGTTGCGCCAGGGCCAGCGCCTGTTCGCGCTGCAACGAGGTCAGCGCGAACCAACGCAACAGCGCTTCGCCGGCGGGCGGGGGCTGGCTGGGCGCAATACCGATACTTTCGAGAAACACGCCGTGACGGCTACGCATCAGCGCCTCGCAAGCCTGCAGCGACAACCCTCGGGGCACGGCAAACCGGCTCTGCCAGGCCGGGTGCGCCCAAGGCCAGGGGTTGCACCACCAGTGCACCCAGCGTTGTTCGGCGGTCAGTGTGGTCATGCTCGGGCCGGCAAGGTCGAGCGACTGCCTCGGCGCACGCCGAGGCGCTGCAACAGCGTGGCGCGCCAGTCGCGACGCACCAGCAACAGCACCGCCAGTAACAGCAAGACAGCCCCGGCGGGCACCAGCCAGAGCATCATGTTCCAGAACGGCAGGTTTTCGCTGTCCAGCTTGAACGGCCCGAAGCTCGCCCATTGTCGAGTTTCCTGAAACTCCGCGGCGGGCACGAAGACGATGGAAAACTTCTTCGAGTCCGTCGATTGCGCGGACATCCCCGGAATGCTGCTGGCGACCATCTGCTGAATGCGTCCGCGCACACTGTCCGGGTCAAGCACTGCGGAGTGCTTGATGAACACCGCCGCAGAGGCCGGCTGTACCGGTTCGCCCGGAGCGATACGTTCCGGCAGCACGACGTGCACCCTGGCCACGATCACCCCATCGATCTGCGACAAGGTCGCCTCGAGCTCTTGGGACAAGGCATAGATGTAGCGAGCGCGCTCCTCGAGCGGGGTCGAAATCACCCCTTCCTTCTTGAATATTTCACCCAGGCTGGTACGCGATTGCCGGGGCAGACCGGCCGCATCCAGCACGCGCACGGCCCGGTTGATCTCGCGAGTGGCGACCGTCACGGTCACACCGGCTTTCTCCAGGCGTTTACGCGCGTCGATATGCTGATCGGCCAGGCGCGCGATAACTTCGTTGGAGTCCTGCTCGGACAAACCCGTGAACAGATCGGTGTCGTCACTGCAGCCACCGAGCATCAGCATGCACATCAGCAGCAGCGCTGCGCTCAGAAAATTCACAGGAAACCTCTACTGCAGGTTGGTCAACTTATCGAGCGCCTGCGCGCTCTTGCTGACAACCTTGGTCGTCAACGCCATTTGCAATGAACACTGCGAAAGCGCGCGGCCCATCTGGGTGATTTCCGCGCCGTTCTCAGTGCCTGCGACTTTCTTCATCGAGCGCATGGCCTGCTGCGAGAGCTTTTCGCTGTCACCCAGGCGCGCGGACAGCGCACTGGCGACCTGCTCGGACAAGTGCGCCGTCAGCGACGTGCTGTCTGGGCGCATAGCGGCGTTGAACAGATCGACATCCGCCTGTGCCGGCTCGGAGACGAGCCCCTGATGGACCTCCTGCCCAAGCTCCGGCGCGGTGCTTTTGAGATGACTGAGTTGGGAAATGCTCATAAGGGGCTCTCCGGCAAGCGGCTGCAGGTCAGGCGACGGCTTGGGTGTGGGTGGTCTGCAGCAGTGCGTTGACGATCAAGGCGGCGGTTTTCGCAGCGCTGTCTGACAAGGGGTTGCCAGCCGTGCCGCTATTACTTTGCTGCGATGCCTCCAGGCCCTTTTCGATCAAGCCAGCAAGCAACTGACCGAGGTCTGCACTGGCGGTGTTGCCCCCCGCTGCTGAATCGGCAGGCGAAGCCTGACTGGATGAGGCAGTGGCTGGCGAGGTGTTGCCCACCGGCGCGCCCAGGCCTGAACCAGACAGCACTGATTGCAGCCCCCGATCAACCAATTCGCCGAGCAATTGCCCCAGCCCCTGATTCGCGTCGCTGCTCGAATTGGCGCCCAGGCCAGACGCGGCGCTGGCATCACCCAGTGCGCCGGACGAGCTCGCGGTATCGCTCACCGGGCTGCCAAGGCCACCACCTGTAACACTGGCATCACTCTGCTGTTTGCCCAACTGCTGGCCGAGGATGTCCAACGCCGACCGAAATTGAGCGGTTTCACTGCCGTCCAGGAAGTTGTCTTCCTTGAGTTCGTTGGCCCACGAACCCGAGTCCGGGACTGCGAAACGGCTCTTGTTGTCGTCCATGAACTGCGCGATCTTTTCTAGCATCGGCATGTCGTCCTGGGAGAAGGTCGCGCCGTTGCTCTGCTGGGTCAGCAGATCATCAAGTACCGATTTACCCAGGCCGTTCAACACCTGCGTCATCAGGTCAGACTGCCCGGTACCGGCGTTGCTGCCCAGGCCACTGGCGCTGTTCACACCGCTGCCCAGCCCGCCGCCGCTATCGGTCGCTGCTGCACTGCTGTCAGCGGATGCGCCGACGTTGGCTCCGAGTTTTTCATGGATCAGCTTGTCGAGCGCCGCCTTCATCTCCTCTATGCCGCTGCCAGACTGACCGTTCGCGGCCATCGCCTTGGCGAGCATTTTGCCCAGAGGCGAACTCTCGTCCAACTGACCGTTTTTGCTCAGTGCCTGAACCAATTGGGCGATGACATCCTGAAGCGCCTTGGTGCTCTGGGTGGTGCTGCCAGTAGCACTGTTGGCGAGCGGCAAGACGAACATCATCGACGAGCCTGGCAATGAGTTGACGCTGTTGAGACTTTGCATGAAACCTCCATCCTCAAGGAGCGGCCCCCTTCAGTGAGGGGGCGTACTGAAAGGGTTAGTAGCTGATGCCTTTCGAGGTTTGCGCCGTGGCACTGATCTTTTTGTTCGACGAGTCGTCCTTGCCGGACTGAATGGCGTTCAAGACGTCCATGGTCTGTTTCTTGATGGTTTCTTCGGACTGCATCGCGATCAGCTTTGCCTGGTTGGCATCCTGCGCGTTGCTGGCGGCCTGCTGTGCATTGACGGCGGCGCTGTTGCCGGTGCCGCTGAGGATCGCGCTTTGCGTATTGGCGTTGGAGGCCAGTGTGTTGGCGCTTTGCGCCACGTTGCCGACGGCGCTGACGCCGCTATTGAGCAGACTTGTTGCGGTACTGATTGGGCTGATAGGTGCGACCATGATGTGATACCCCGTTATCTTCACCAGCGTGATTGCTTGGTACGGATAGGTGGCAGCCAACTGCGGATCGGTTCCAGCCCGGGTGCAAAAATCAGATACCCAGTTCTTTCATGCGTCTGTAGAGCGTACGGCGCGGCATGTCGAGCTCTTGGCTGACCGCATCGACGCAGTCATGGTGGCGCTTGAGCGACTCCTGAATCAGTACTTTCTCGATCACCCGCAACTGCGCCTTGAGACCGCATGCCAAGTGCTCTTCATCGTGCGGTTCGACGCCCAGCACCGGGAAGCCCAGCACAAAGCGTTTGGCCGCCGCCTTCAGCTCGCGGATATTGCCCGGCCAATCGTGGGCCAGCATTTCCTGTTGCAGCAAGGGGCATATTCCGGGGGCCACCACGTCGAGTTCGGTGGCGGCGGCTGTGGCAAAACGAATGAACAACGGCATGATGCGCTGACGCTGGTCGCGCAACGGCGCCAGCCTTAGCGTCAGCACGTTCAGGCGAAAACACAGGTCGCGGCGAAATTCGCCCAGCTCCACGGCATCCTCCAGCGAGCGTTGGGCCGAAGCGATCACGCAGATATCCAGCTTGATCGTCGAGGTAGATCCCAGCCGCTCCAGAGTCCGACACTCCAGGACCCGCAACAACTTGGCTTGCAAGTTCAACGGCATGCTGTCGATTTCGTCCAGGTATAGCGTACCGCCCTGGGCCGCTTCGATGTAGCCGACCCGCGAGCGATCCGCCCCGGTGTAAGCGCCGCTGACCACCCCGAACAATTCGCTTTCCGCCAGGGACTCCGGGATAGCCGCGCAATTCATCGCCACCAGTCGCCCTTTGCGCCCCGACAACTGATGAATGCGCTTGGCGATGACGTCTTTGCCGGTCCCGGTCTCGCCAGACAGCAACACATCGATACCCGATCGCGAAACGCATTCAGCAACCATCCCGAGATTCGGCAAATGCTCCTCATGCAGACCATCATCAAACTCATCATCAACATTCATCAATGGCCTCTTGCACGTCAGGACTGCGCGAATACACCCGAATTGAACCTATGCGAAGACGCTGCGAGCTACGCCGCCACCCCTAGCTCCTTCATGCGGTGATACAAGGTACGCTTGGGGATTTCAAGCTCCTGAACCACCGCGTCGACACTGTGTTTGTGGCGCTTCAGGGCATGCTGGATGAGCATCTTTTCGATCATCCGCAGCTGCATGCGCAAGCCTGTGACCGGATACCGGGGCTCGGCCGCAGCGGCGTCGAGCAGCGGAAAGCCCAATGCGAATCGCTTGGCAGCCGACTTCAGTTCGCGGATGTTGCCCGGCCAATCATGACTGAGCAGAAGCTGCATACGCCCGCTGTCCAGGGTGGGGATCGGGCGGTTCAAATCGGCCCCGATGCACTGGGTGAACTGGTCGAACAACGGCAAGATTCGTTCTCGACGTTTGCGCAAGGCTGGCAGGTGAATCGTCAACACGTTGAGCCGAAAAAACAGATCGCGTCGAAAAAGTCCCTGTTCCACCAGCTCATCCAGAGGCCGCTGAGTCGAGGCGATCACGCGCAGGTCCACAGGAATGAAGGTGGTCGAACCAAGGCGCTCGACACCCCGAGTCTCAAGAATTCGCAACAGCTTGGCTTGCAGGCTCAACGGCATGCTGTCGATTTCATCCAGATACAGGGTCCCGCCCGTGGCTGCCTCGATGTAGCCTTCGCGGGCGCGGCACACCCCAGTAAAGGCACCGTTGACGACGCCGAACAACTGGCTTTCGGCCAGCGATTCCGGGATGGCTGCGCAGTTCATGGCCACGAAGGCCCCAGGGCGGCTGGACAGGTCGTGGATGCGTTTGGCAAGTGTGTCCTTGCCGGTACCTGTCTCGCCGCACAACAGCAAGTCCATGTCCAAAACCGCACTGTTCATTGCGATTTGACGAGCAACCGATAATGCAGTATCGCCCCAACACTCCTGGCCACTTACATCGAGTTCTATGCTCATTGATCTTTCTCATTGTGGGTACCACCAGACGATTAATAGCACGTCACAGACAAGACCAGAATATAGTAATTCAGTTCCGTATCACATAAGAACGAGATCACCGATTAAAGCGACGAGGCCAAAATGGCATACCCATATAATCAACGCCCGCGCACTGTTTCGAGGCATTTCACTCAGTGACTTAAATCGGCAGCGTATGAGGCGATGCGCCGGCTGACCATTCCAGCGAGTCTCCGCAAGGCCCGCTCTGTGGGCTGCGCCGCCTGATCTGGGGGCTGTGATGGTAATCGCTATCGTTCTCAAAAGAGAGTACGCAAGCACGCCCCAAAATTGCGCGCGCCGAACTAGCGCTCTATCTATAACAGTGTCTAACAATATCGCAGTGTATAAGGCTGCACATTTCAAGTTCATAAAGCGTGACGTTCCGATACACTACCCCCTCCCCCAACCGCATTTTATTTTTTGTAAAATAAAATAAACCATAAACATTACAGAAAAAAGACAACTAGCGACACGACAGACTCGTGTCAGTATGCAGCGACGCTCTTCACGTCAAACTAATGAATTTATCTCTACAAGATTTTATTCGGTTTCCCGAATGCCCTGTCGTCAAACGACCAAGGGTCGCGGTGTCGGTCCTGTGTTTCGGGGCATCGCTCGAATGCGTGCAGCGTTCGCGCATTCGGCAATCCGAATGAAACGCCGCCGACACCGCCAGCATTCTGCAGACCGAATAGCAGCACATCAACTTAAAGGATTCAGCGCAAGCAGGACTGGAAATGGGGCAATGGCGGACCATTACCGATAATGGTTCAGTGATCAAGCATCATAGAAAAGTATTTCTAAATGTATGTATCGGCGAGCCATACATCTGAAGAAAACTTCATAAAAAATAGCGATTTTACTCATAATTTCAAAGACCAAGGTGGCTCAGTCCCTCCCAATGCAGGGCCTCCTGCCGGCCATAGATAGGAAGTCAAAATTGTTACAAACTTTGTCATCAGCCAACTTTTGCACCAAAGCAGGGCGCTTTTTCTTCGCGCTGTCGGGACCATAGCTTCCCGATTGTCATGGATCACTGGCATAGACCACCACGCGCGGACTGGTTGGCAGAGCGTGCACGATCCGCCGGGAGTCATGCGCTTTGCGCTCGATCGGTGCCGGACCGGGCACGGCGACGCGGATCGGTACTGGGGTTGCTGACGGTACTGGGGTCGTTGACGGCACAGGGCTCTCGTTGAATTCGCTTGCGATACCGCCCGGGCCTTGCACAGCGACGGCAGGTAGCGACATGCCGTCATTCATGCGGGCGATGCTCGCCGTCAGCAACTGTTTCTGC